>JAUWLU010000053.1 GCA_030613545.1 Desulfuromonadales bacterium | reverse complement strand
CAGCGTCCGGAGCGGGCTGCGCTGCTGCCTTTGCGTCGTATTTTCGGCCTGTTCTGCAACCTGCGCCCCGCTATCGTATTCCCGGCTGTGACCGGTGCTTCGAGCCTCAAGCAGGAAGTGGTCGCCGGCGGCTTCAACCTGTTGGTGGTGCGCGAGCTGACCGGCGGCATATATTTCGCTGAGCCCAAGGGCATCGAGGGCGAGGGTCCTGCCCGAAAAGGATACGACACTTTGCTCTATACCGACGAAGAGGTCGAGCGCATTGCCCGAGTTGCCTTTGAGGCGGCCCGCAGTCGCGACGGCCGCCTGGTCAGTGTCGACAAGGCCAATGTCCTGTCGACCTCGGTGTTGTGGCGGGAGGTCGTCGAACGGGTGGCCGGCGACTATCCGGACGTCGAACTGAGCCACATGTACGTCGACAATGCCGCCATGCAGCTGGTGAAATGCCCGAAACAGTTCGATGTCCTCCTCTGCGTTAATATGTTCGGCGATATTCTCTCCGACGAGGCCGCCATGCTCACCGGCTCCCTCGGCATGCTGCCTTCTGCCTCCCTGGCGGATGGCTCCTTCGGCCTCTATGAGCCGTCCGGTGGCAGCGCCCCGGACATCGCCGGCAGGGGCGTTGCCAACCCCATCGCCCAGATTCTCTCCACAGCGATGATGCTGCGCCATTCCTTCGCCCAGGAAGAGGCGGCCGCTGCTATCGAAGGAGCCGTCGAACAGGCTCTGAATGAGGGATTCCGAACGTCTGACATCTATCAGGGGCTGGTCGGTGAACAGCAGGTATCCACCAGCGGCATGGGTGCTGCCATTCGGGTCCAACTGCAGAAGGCGGTCTTGCCCTGTTAGACGCCACTGATTTCCATCTGGTCGCCGCGGATTCTTTGTGCGCTTGGCCGTTCCCTGCATGAGTTTGTGCTGTATTCGAGGATAGTGATGATTGTTTCACCCGAATTAGTTGCCGCCCGTTACCGGGCTGAAATCAAGGCTGAAATGCAAGCCCTCGACCGGCCTCTGAAAGTGGTCGGTTTTCTCTCCGGAAATTACCCCCCGTCGAAGACCTATGCCGCCTATACCATAAACGCCTGCGAAGATCTCGGCGTCGTTTACGAATTGCGCGAAGTGGACCGGCTGTCCCTGGAAAACGCCATCAGGGAGGCGAATCGCGATCCCGCGGTTCACGGCATCATGGTTTACTACCCGATTTTCGGTAACGAACAGGACCACTACATCAAGGAGACCGTCGATTACCGAAAGGATATCGAGGGTTTGCATTCATTCTGGATCAACAAGCTGTACCGCAACGATCGCCTGGATCAGCAGGGCCGGCAGCCTGTCAAGGCCGTGGTGCCCTGTACGCCGCTGGCGATCATCAAGATGCTCGAAGCCAACGGCGCCTACGGCAGCAGTGGCAGCCGGCCAGCCGCCAACCGCACCGTCACCATTTTCAACCGCAGCGAGGTGGTGGGGCGTCCGCTGGCGGTGATGATGTCCAACGACGGTGCCCTGGTTTATTCCTTTGACGAGTCCGGGCCGCTGCTTTACCGCGAGGGGCAGGTGGAAGAAACCGACCTCTGCCGTAGCGAAGTCCTGCAGGCCTCGAATATCGTGATTACCGGGGTTCCTTCCAGGGACTTTCCCAAAATCCAGGCATCGGAACTCAAGCCATCGACCGTCTGCATGAACTTTGCGACGGTCAAGAATTTTGCGGCGGACGTCGAGGATCACGTCGAAACCTTCATCCCGCGGGTCGGGCCGGTAACGATCGCCATGTGCATGCGCAACACTTTGCGGCTCTATAATGCCTACCAAGGCAACGCGGGCTGAACCTTTCGCCAGCAGTGCGATGCTGATACTGGTGGAGGGAAGAGATGTTTTGAGCAGGTAGCGGGTGTCTAGGAGATAGGGGCCGATTCGGCGGGCCAACAGCTTAAGTCAAAACAATCTGAGTTGTTGGTCAGGGCCGAATTGAGTATGGTGCCCCCGGAATTTCCCAGCCGCGCAATCTGGCCAAGAGTGTGACCGTGGAATAGTTTGGCGCGCGCCCGCACAAGACCTGCATAGTCCAAATCGAGTTGAAAAGTTAATCGGGAACGGCAAGAGCCTTCAGGTCGCTACGGCTTGGAGGCTCTTGCTTTGCCTGCCTGCGTTGCGAGTCGTGGACTGTGGGTAGCAGACGCTTCTGATGGCCTGGAAAGCTATCCCCCAGATCCATCGAGTTTTTCTCGCCCGCCCAGGCAGCCCGGCAACCCTAACCTGACTTGACAGAATCCCCAGGGCCGCTAGACTTCCAGGTTTGATGGCGCAGGTGCGCCCATCGACAATTAGTCATTCATTTCGAGGAGAACCCAGTATGGCGCTTCACCCACTGGCAGGTCACCTGGCACCGAAATCGATCCTTCCCAATATCCCCAGGCTTATCAGCGATTACTACACCCGGACCCCCGATCTGAGTGACGAAACAAACCTGGTCTCCTTCGGCACTTCGGGCCATCGCGGTTCCTCGGCAAAAGGCACCTTTAACGAGGAGCACATCCTCGCCATCGTACAGGCGGTCTGCGACTACCGCAAAAGCGCAGGAACCGACGGGCCCCTTTTTCTGGGGATGGATACCCACGCCCTTTCCGAATCGGCCCACGCCACCGCCCTGGAAGTATTGGCAGCCAACGGGGTCGAGGTGCGCATCGCCAAGGAATTCGAATACACCCCCACCCCGGTAATCTCCCACGCCATCCTCACGCACAACCGCGGCCGGAAGAAAGATCTCGCCGACGGGATTGTCATCACCCCTTCCCACAACCCCCCGGATAACGGCGGTATCAAGTACAACCCGCCCAACGGCGGCCCGGCCGACACCGACGTCACCTCGACGATCGCCGACCAGGCAAACACCTACCTGCGTCAGGGGCTGGAGGGGATCAACCGCCTCCCCTATGATCGGGCGCTTGACGCACCTTCAACAGTGCCCTACGACTATATCACCCCTTACGTCGACGACCTCGCCAATGTCATCGATATGGAAGCGATCAAAAACGCCGGTCTGCGTATCGCCGCAGACGCCCTGGGAGGCTCCGGTCTCGGGTTCTGGCAACCCATTGCGGAAAAGTACGGCCTCGATATCGAGCTGATCAACGGCCATCCTGACCCTACTTTCAGCTTCATGTGCGTCGACAAGGACGGCAAGATCCGCATGGACTGCTCCTCCGCCAGCGCCATGGCGGGCCTGATCAAACTTAAGGACCAATACGACATCGCCTTCGGCAGCGACCCCGACTTCGACCGTCACGGCATCGTCACCCCGTCGGCAGGGCTGATGAATCCCAACCACTATCTGGCCGTGGCAATCAACTACCTGTTCAGCCACCGCCCCGGATGGCGCAAGGACGCCGCGGTGGGCAAGACCCTGGTCTCCTCTTCGATGATCGACCGCGTGGCGGCCGACTTGGGACGCACTCTTTCGGAGGTCCCGGTAGGATTCAAGTGGTTCGTCGACGGCCTGGCGGACGGCTCCTACGGCTTCGCCGGCGAGGAAAGCGCCGGCGCCTCCTTTCTGCGCAAGGACGGCACCGTGTGGTCTACCGACAAGGACGGAATAATCCTCTCCCTGCTGGCGGCCGAGATCACCGCAGTGACCGGCCGCGACCCGGCCCAGCACTACCAGGACCTGGTGCAGAAATTCGGCGCCCCCGTCTACGCCCGGATCGACGCCGAAGCGACCCCCGCACAAAAGGCCGTCCTCGGCAAACTTTCGCCCGAGCAGATTGCCGCCGACACCCTTGCCGGCGAACCGATCACCGCCAAGCTGACCAACGCCCCCGGCAACGGCGCCGGAATCGGCGGACTCAAGGTCACGACCGAAAACGGCTGGTTCGCTGCCCGGCCCTCGGGCACCGAGGATATTTATAAAATCTACGCGGAGTCCTTCAGGGACGAAGAGCATCTAAAGCAGATTCAGGATCAGGCCAAAGCGATCGTCAGCGCGGCGTTCAAGGCCGCAGGAGTCTAGCCCCGAACTCCACAAGGTGAAAAATATACCACCCTCATCGGCCCATGCCGATGGGGGTATTTTGTTGCGGCATAATCTATGCTGTTTGTGGGCCGGTAGCCGGTTTGGCCAAGGAGAGCGCAGTTGCCGTCTGCAATCGCTTGCCAATCAAGGCCAAGTGGTTAAAATTATTATCACGGCCTTTCCCCTTACTTTATTGATGGAGGTGTGCGATGAGCGTGAAAAAACATCGAATTCTCGATATGCGTATCTGCTGGCCGGTTCTGCTGGCCTTCTGTCTTCTCTCCCTGATCCCCGCCAACGGCAGGGCCTCGCTGGTGGAGAGCCGCCTGTCCAGCGGAGAAACCCTGAGCCAGCGGAATGCAGAACTGAACAAGGTTCGTCAGGCTCTGGAAACGGAAGTGGTGGCGCAGCGTCTGGCCGACTTCGGTCTGTCCCAAGAGGAGGTGGCGGCCAAGCTGCCGACCTTGAGCAACGAGCAGCTCCACCAAGGGGCCGGCCGGGCCGCCCGCCGGGCCGAGGGGGGGGTCCTGGGGGCGGTCATCGCCGTGCTGCTGATCGTGTTGCTGGTGGTGGTGATCCTTAAGCTGGCCGATAAGGAAATCATCATTCGATGAGGGTTTTTGGCGGGTACAGCCTGCTTCGGCTGTGGCAGCCGGTGATCCTGCTGCTGTTCTGTCTGGCCGCTGCCTGCAGCCCGTTGCAGAGGCCTCTTGGTCCGGCTGAGTCAGCGTCAGGTCGAGTCATCGAAGGGGTGCCTTTTTACGCTCAGCAGGGGCGCTACGATTGCGGTCCAGCGGCCCTGGCTTCGTTGTTGGCGCAGCGGGATGCCGGGGTGTCGTTGGAGCAGATCCGGGCGGTGACCTATTCCCCCAGTTTGCAAGGCAGCCTGTTGCCCGACCTGGAAAACTACGCCCGCAGCCTCGGTTACGGGACTCGCTCCGGGCGGGGCGACCTGGCCTTGCTGCGGGGGGCAATCGAAGCGGGGATCCCGGTGCTGATCCCTCTGGAGATGGGTCGTTGGGCGCTGACCCGGCCCCACTATGTGGTGGTGTTCGGTTATGTCGGCAGCGATTTTGTCGTCCATGCCGGGAAACAAGCGCAGATGACCATCGCCGCGGCGGACCTGGATCGGCGCTGGCAGAAGCTGAACCGCCTGTATCTGTATCTGGAGTAACTAACGAATGTTGATGGCGTCGCAAAAAGTCCGCCCTACTGCGTTGCAGCGCTTTTTCAGGACTTCGACATACCATATGTATGCCTTCACCCCTGAAAAACCACTACGCCTTGTAGGTCGAAATTTTTGCTTAGCCATCTCATGCCTTTTTGCGAGGCAATCAATGTTGTATCGCTGGTTTTTGATCTCGCTGACCCTGTTGCTGGTCGGTTGCAGCATGCCGCGAGTTATCGTGCTGCACGATCCTCTCGACGCTCGAGAGCATAACGATCTGGGTGTAAGCTATCAGGCCGATGGTGAGTTTGATCTGGCCCTGCGGGAATACCGGCGGGCCGCCGATCTCGACGATCGCTGGGCCAGGCCGTTGATCAACGGCGGCAATACGCTGGTGGCGCTGGAGCAATGGTCGCAGGCCGCCGAGCTATATCAGGACGCATTGCATAGGCAGCCCGAGCAGGCCGAGGCGATGAACAACCTCGCCTGGGTTTTGTTGCAGCAGGGGGACCTGGCGCAGGCCCGCCACTGGGCGGAACGGGCGGTGGCCGCCAGCCCCCACACGACTGCTTATCTTGATACCCTGGCGGCGGTGCAGGCCCGTCAGGGGGAGGCGACCCCGCTGCGTTGAGTTTCGGTCTTATCTTTCTCTCCTTTCCTACCATTCCACCGCAAAATCTGCTATGTTCGGCAGCGCCGACCCGTTTTTGACCGCGACTGGCCAGTGGGGTGGCGCCCAAGATTTCATGACCGGGCCGACTCTGGCCCGATGATTTTGCTGAGAAGGACATTACGCACATGTACTGGGAACCGGAGATCGAACAGCTGCCGCCGGCGCGCCTGCAGCAACTGCAGCTCGAACGTCTGCGCAAGACCATAAACCGCGCCGGCCGTTCGCCCTTTTACCGGCAGCAGTTCGCTGCCGCCGGCGTCGCTGCTGACCGGCTGCGGCACATCGACGATATCCGCAGCCTGCCCTTTACCACCAAGGACGACCTGCGCAACCATTTCCCTTACGGCTTTCTGACCGTACCCAAGGACGATACGGTGCGCCTGCACTGTTCGAGCGGCACCACCGGCAACCCGACGGTGATTTTCCATGACCAGCACGATCTGGCCTCCTGGGCCAACCTGGTGGCGCGCTCCCTCTATTGCGCCGGGGTGCGGGCAACGGACGTTTTTCAGAATATCTGCGGCTACGGCCTGTTTACCGGCGGCCTTGGCTTTCAGTACGGCGCTGAGCATCTCGGTGCCCTGGTCATTCCCGCCGCCGCCGGCAACAGCCGCCGCCAGATCAAGTTAATGCAGGATTTCGGTACCACCGCGGTCCATACAATCCCCAGCTATCTGCTGCGCTTGCACAGTGTTTTCAGTGAGCTCGGCCTCGATCCCCGCCGGGATACCGACCTGCGTCTCTTTGTCATCGGTGCCGAGCCACATAGCGAGGGGCAGCGTCGGCGCATCGAGGAGCTGTTCGGTGTCAAGGCCTACAATTCCTACGGCCTGTCGGAGATGAACGGGCCGGGGGTGGCCTTTGAGTGCCAGCAGCAGAACGGTTTGCATATCTGGGAGGACTGTTTTGTGGTCGAGATCATCGACCCGCAAACCCTCGAGCCGCTGCCCGATGGTGAGCTGGGCGAGCTGGTGCTGACCACTCTCGATCGCCAGGCCATGCCGCTGCTGCGCTATCGAACCCGGGACCTGACCAGCATTTTGCCCGAGCCGTGCCCCTGCGGCCGCAGCCATCGCCGCCTTGATCGCATCAGCGGCCGCAGCGACGACATGCTCATTCTCAAGGGTTGCAATATCTTCCCCATGCAGATCGAAAAGGTTCTGATGCGCTTTGCCGAGGTCGGCAGCGACTATCTGATCGTTCTGGAGAGCCGCAACGGCAGCGACGAGATGCTGATCAAGGTCGAGGTGCAGAAAGAATGGTTCACCGGCAATATGGCGGCGCTGGAGAACCTGTCCCGCAAGATCAGCCATGAAGTTCGCGACGAAGTTCTGGTGACCCCTGCCATCCGCCTGGTGGAGCCGGGCAGCCTGCCCAAGAGTGAAGGCAAGGCGGTACGGGTTCAGGATCTGCGCAAGCCACAGGAGTCGATATGATCGCCCATCAGGTGTCTGTCTTTCTGGAAAATAAGCCGGGCCGACTGGAGAAGATCACCGCAGTCCTCAAAGAGCAGCAGGTCAACATTCGCGCCATGACCCTGTCGACCAGCACCGCCGGCTGGGGGATTCTCAATCTGCTGGTCGATCGACCGGAAAAGGCCTGCGAAATCCTTACGGCAACGGGGCACCCGGCGGCGCTGCGGGAGATCGTGGTGGTGAAGATGGGTGACGCACCCGGTACCCTGCACGACATGTTGCTGCTGCTGGCCAAGGCCGGCCTTAATGTGCAGAACGCCTACGGCACGGTGCTCGGCGACCAGCGTAGCGCCATTCTGGTCATCGATGTCGAGGATGCCGAGTCCGTTCAGCAGATTTTCCGCGAGGCCGGGGTCGAAACCCTGAGCACCGAGCAGGTCTATCGCATCTGATCGGAGTTCTGCAGCCTGTTCCAGCAGCTTTTGCGGTTGCGTTGCCGGTCAGGACCTTTTAAGATTATGAATTGTTTCATCTGCCGGCTTTCGCCGGCGTCTTTGTTCCCCTCCAGCAAGTGAAAGACTGTCCTGTCATGAACAAATCACACCACGCCTCCGCCATGGGTGCCCTGGCCTGGCTGCGCCATCGCAGTCCGGTCGTTCTCAGCCGCTTCGGCATTACCGAAAACACCTTCATGGTCATGCTGGCCATGGCCATCGGCATTCTGGCCGGCCTCGGCAACTTCGTTTTTCGCCAGACCATTGATCTGATCCATTGGGCCGTCATCGAGCAGGGCAAGGAATTTTTCGCCATCTCCTTCGAACACTGGAGTGCGGCGCGCTGCTGGTCGTTGTTCTTTCCCGTCATCGGCGGTCTACTGTTGATCCCCTTCGGCATCTTTTTTGCCAAAGACCTCAAGTTCGGCTTCCCCGACTTCCTCGAGCGGGCCAATCTGCGCGGGGCCAAATTTCCGGGGCGCACCATCCTGACCCGCGGTCTGGCCAGCGCCATTACCCTCGGCACCGGCGGTTCGGCCGGCCAGGAAGGCCCCATCGCCCAGATCGGCGGTGCCATCGGCAGTCAGGCCGGGCAGGTTTTCAAGATGAGCGGCGCCCGTCTCAAGGTAATGGTGGCCTGCGGCGTGGCCGGCGGCATTGCCGCCACCTTCAATGCGCCCATCGCCGGGGTCTTCTTTGCCCAGGAAATCGTCCTGCTGGGGACCTTTGAACTGACCAGTTTCACTGCCATCGTGATCAGCAGCGGCATCGCCACCGTGATCTCCCGGGCCTTGCTCGGCGATGTGCCGGCCTTGCGGGCGCCGGCCTATTCGGTGGCCCACCCCTGGGAGCTGATTTTCTATGTGGTGCTCGGGATGTTGATCGGGGTGCTGGCGGTGGCCTTTATCGATTTTCACTACCGGATCAAGGACCGCTTTGCCGCCTTGAAGCTGCATCCCTTGGCCAAGCCGGTCCTCGGCGGCGCCCTGGTCGGCGTCATCGGCATCGTCTTTCCGCAGATATTCGGCAACGGTTACGAGTTCATGGAGACGGTGCTGCACGGCGAGGGCATTTTGTGGCTGCTGGTGGCGCTGATCGTGGTCAAGGCGGTGGCGACTTCGCTGACCCTCGGTTCGGGTCTGCCGGGCGGGCTCTTCGCCCCTTCCATGTACATCGGCGCGGTCACCGGCGGCGCCTTCGGCAAGCTGCTGCAGAGCTTTTTCCCCGGGGTGGTCAATCAGCCCGGCACCTACGCTCTGGTCGGCATGGGGGCATTTCTGGCTGCCGCGACCCATGCGCCGATGACCGCCATCTTTCTGCTCTTCGAGATGACCGGCTCCTACGATATCATTATCCCCATCATGCTCTCCTGCGTGGTCGGTACCGCCATCAGTCGGCACTTCAAGGCCGACAGTCTCGATACCGTGGAGCTGTCCCGGGCCGGCATCGACCTTGAGGCGGGCAAAGAACGCAACATCATGAAGGCCCTGCGGGTCGGCGAGGTCATGACCCGCGACCCCGAATCGATCCCCGAGAACATGACTCTGCGCCAGTTCAACCAGTTCATGGCCAGTACCCGGCATACCAATTTCCCGCTGGTCAACCGCAGCGGCGAACTGACCGGCATCATTTCGGTGCAGGATTTCATGGGCGTGGTCTTCGAGCCCGATCTCCTCGACCTGGTGGTGGTCAAGGAACTGGCGACCCTCGACGTCATCACCGTCCAGGAGGACGAGAACATCGACAGCGCCATGCGCAAGATCGGCTATCGCAACATTGAGCAGCTGCCGGTGGTCGACCGCGAAAGCGGCTGCAAGTTGCTCGGCATCGTTTCCCGCCGCGACATGGTGTCGGCCTACAATCGGGCCCTGATGGTCCGCCAGCTTGAGGAAAAGAGCGATGACTGAGTTGCTGACGTCCCTCAACGACATGCAGCAGCAGGCGGTGCTGCACCAGGACGGTCCACTGCTGATCCTGGCCGGGGCCGGCTCGGGCAAGACCCGCACCCTGACGCACCGGGTTGCCTATCTGATCCGCGAGGGCGGCGTGGCGCCCTGGCAGATTCTGGCCGTGACCTTCACCAACAAGGCCGCCGCCGAGATGCGCGAACGTCTTGAAATACTGCTCGGCCCAGGTGAACTGCCCTGGATGAGCACCTTTCACGCCGCCTGCGTGCGGATACTGCGGCGGGATATCGAAGCCCTCGGCTACAGCGGCGATTTCACCATCTACGACGATCAGGATCAGCAGCGGCTGCTGCGCGACTGCCTCAAGGAACTTAACATCCCGGAGAAGACCCTCAAGCCCCGTTCGGCGGCGGCCGCCATCGACAGCGCCAAGAACCGCGGCCTGCGGCCGGCCGAGCTCGATCGCAGCGATTACTACGGCGAGCTCACCGCCCGGGTCTACGAACTCTATCAGCAACGTCTGCAACGGGCTAACGCCCTCGATTTCGGCGATCTGCTGTTGTGCACGGTACGCCTGTTCGAGGAGCACCCGGCGGTACTGGCCCGGTACAGCGAGCGCTTTCACCATCTGCTGGTCGACGAGTTTCAGGATACCAACCAGGTGCAGTACCGCTTGGTCAAGATGCTGGCCGCAGGCCACGGCAATCTGTGCGTGGTCGGCGACGACGACCAGTCTATCTACGCCTGGCGCGGCGCCGAGATCAGCAATATCCTCAACTTTGAAAGGGACTTTGCCGGTACCCGGGTGATTCGCCTGGAGCAGAGCTACCGTTCGTCGGCGACTATTCTCGAGGCTGCGGGCGAGGTGGTGGCGCGCAATGTCGGCCGTAAGGGTAAAACCCTGTGGACCGACAATCCGGCCGGCGAACCCATTACCCTCAAGGACTGCAGCGACGACCTGGCCGAAGCACGCTTTGTCGCCGCCGAGGTTGCCAGGTTGAAGCTGGCCGGACGCCATCTGCGTGACGTGGCGGTCTTCTATCGCACCAACGCCCAGTCGCGGTCCTTGGAGGAGGCCCTGGTGGCCGAACGGCTGCCCTATGTGATGGTCGGCGGGGTCAAATTCTTTGCCCGCATGGAAGTCAAGGATGTGCTGGCCTATCTGCGCACCCTGGTCAACCCGGCCGATGCTCTGTCCGCCAAGCGCATCGTCAACGTACCGGCTCGAGGCATCGGCGCCAAAACGGTGGAACGTATCGCCACCCTGGAGCAGGAGGCGGGCGGCTTTCTGCCGGCCTGTAGCCTGGCTCTGCAGCGCGGTGTGCTCAAGGGCGCTGCCGCCAACAAGGTGAGCAAGTTCGTCGCGCTGATGAGCGATTTCCAGGCCCGGCTGGCGGAGTTGCCCTTTCCCCAATTGACCGCTGAACTCATCGAAGAGAGCGGCTACGGGCCGCTCCTGCGGGAGGAGGCCCAGGGGGCCATGACCGAGGGGGAACGCCAGGAGGCCAAGGGCCGGCTGGAGAACCTCGAACAGTTGCTGGCCGGTATGGAGGAACACCAGGCCAGCGACCGTACCCTGCAGGACTTTCTCGAGCAGGTGGCCCTGGTCGCCGATCTCGATGCCTATGACAGCAGCCACGACCGGGTCACCCTCATGACCCTGCATGCCGCCAAAGGCCTCGAATTTCCGGTGGTATTCATGACCGGCATGGAAGAAGGGCTGTTTCCCCACAGCCGCAGCGGCGAAGACAGCGACGAGGTCGAGGAGGAGCGGCGCCTGTGCTATGTCGGCATGACCCGGGCGATGGACAAGCTCTACCTCAGCCATTCCCGCCGCCGGCGTATCTACGGCGACTTTCAGTACAATCCGCCGAGCCGTTTTTTGGCCGAAGTTCCGCCTCGACTTTTGGAGGATGGCGAGCAGCCGACCCTGCGTCACGCCGCCAGCCACAACCTGGCTTCGGTCTTTGAGGAGCCGGCCCTGGGTCACGCTGCCAGCCACAACCTGGCTTCGGTCTTTGAGGAGCTGGCGCCGGAACCGATGGCTGCGGACGACTTCTTCGAAGACGAGGTGCGCCAGGTGCCGGAGGCGGAACTGGGGCCACGCCTTGGCCAGCAGGTACGGCACGCCAAGTTCGGGGTCGGCACCATTCGCCGCCTCGAGGGGAGCGGCGACAACCAGAAGGTCAGCATCTATTTCCGCACTGTCGGCCTGAAAAAACTGCTGCTCAAATTCGCCGGCCTGGAGCCGGCTTGAGGTTCGAAAACCAGCCTCACGCCACGCCGCAACGAACGCAACGTAAAATCAAGTCATTAGCAGAAACAGCCTTTGAATTCCTGTCTGAGAATGACCAATAGCTGCACGAATTAGGTTTCGTGGCGTCGTTGCGTGATTAAGTGGTTGAGAAGTTTTCATAACCTGATTAGCTTGGGTGAAGTGCATAGCCCTTTAATGGTATTCGCTTCGCGGAGCATTCGGGGTTTTTCTGCTCCAAATGTGATGGCGTCGCAAAAAGTCCGCCCTACTGCGTTGCAGCGTTTTTTCAGGACTTCGACATACCCTATGTATGCCTTCACCCCTGAAAAACCACTCCGCCTTGTAGGTCGAAATTTTTGCGTCGCCCTCTCATGCCTTTTTGCGAAAGCATCAAATGTGGATGGTACAATCTGTTCAAGGCATAAGCCGAACAAGGAACAGCATTTTCCATGACAGGGGAGAGCGATGAATAAAATCGGAGTTGTATCGGTAGGGGCCCTGATTCTTTCTGCTTTGCTGACCATCGTGCCGTCAGATCGGGCCGCCGCTGAGGAGCTGCGCAGCACCCTGCAGGACCAGCAGCAGGTGGCGGTGACCATCTACAATGGCGATCTGGCCCTGATCAAGGATCGCCGCCGGGTGGAGCTGCCGGCCGGCGAAAGCCTGCTGGCCCTGCGCGAAGTAAGTGGCGGTATGATGGCGGAGACCGCCCTGCTCCGTGAATTGGATGGCAAGGGTGGCTTGCAGGTGGTGGAGCAGAACTTCGATTACGATCTGCTGACGCCGCAGAAGCTGCTGGAAAAGTATGTCGGTCAGACGGTGCAGGTGGTGCGGGTGCATCCTCAGAGCGGTGCCGAAACCCTGGAGCCGGCCACGGTGCTGGCGGCCAACGGCGGGGTGGTGCTGCGCATGGGCGACCGCATCGAAACGGGCGTTCCCGGCCGGCTGGTCTTTCCCGATGTACCGGCCAACTTGCGCGACCGGCCAACCCTGGTGGTGCAGCTTGTCTGCGCCGAAGCAGGAATACGGGAGCTGGAGCTTAGCTACCTGAGCAGTGGCCTGTCCTGGCGGGCCGATTACGTGGCCGAGCTCAGCGCCGACGATGACCGCCTCGATCTGTCCGGTTGGGTGACCCTCGACAATCGCAGCGGCAGCACCTATCGCAACGCTCTTCTGCAGTTGGTGGCCGGCGAGGTCAACCGGGTCAGGCCGGCGTTGTTGGAGCGGGCCGCCTTCGATGGCAGGGCGGTTAAAACCTTGGCGGCGGCATCGGCCATGGCCGAAGAGAGCCTGCTCGACTATCATCTCTACACCCTCGGTCGGCCCACCACCATCGGCCAGAATCAGGTCAAGCAGGTCGCTCTGCTCGGCGCCTCTGCGGTGCCGGTGCGCAAGGAATACCTGCTGCGCGGTAGCGAATATTACTATCGAGGTCTGTACGGCAAGCTGGGGGAAAAGCTCAAGGCCGCGGTGTTTCTCGAATTCGACAATCGGCAGAAAGACGGTCTCGGCCTGCCCCTGCCCAAGGGTATTCTGCGGGTCTACAAAAACGACCGGTCCGGTAACGCCCAGTTTGTCGGCGAGGACCGCATCGACCATACTGCCAAAAACGAAACGGTGCGCCTGCAACTCGGCGCGGCCTTCGATGTCACCGCCCAACGGACCCAGACCGATTTCAAGAAGCTGGCCTCCGGTGCCCGGGAGAGTCTGGTCGAAAGCGCCTATCTCATTGAGCTGAGCAATGCCACCGATAAGGCGGTAACGGTCAAGGTAGCTGAACCGCTGCCCGGTGACTGGCAGATCATCGAGGAGAGCCTGCCCCATCGCAAGGAGGACGCCCGTACCGCCGTGTGGCAGGTCGAGGTGCCGGCCGAGGGCAAGGTGCTGCTTACCTATCGGGCTCGGGTTCGGTATTGAGCAGAGCTGAATAGAGAGAAAAAAGGCCGGGTGAGCGATGATGCTTCCCCGGCCTTTTTTAAGCTTGGTTTCGGCGTTGTCCGGTTAGTAACTTGCTGATTGAACTAGTCACGGTTATGCAAGTCCGAAGGCTGTACCGCGGGGTTGCGTCCCCGCACGACGCCTTACTCTTTTGCTGCGCGGCAAAAGAGTAAGCAGAAAAACGCGCCCCACCTCCTTGCCCGCCTGCGGCGGATTCCCTGCGCTGTGCAGTCGCCGGGCGGGCGGAAAAAAACTCGCTGGCGCTCAAACATTTTTCCGCCTGTTTCACCCGGCAACTGCTCCGCTCCGGCTACGTCACGGGGGATGGTACGGCGAAGAGCAGTTCAAATTCTCTTGCGCATTATGATTTACGCCTTACGGGTCTTCCCCCCTGTGAGTACCGCCGAACGCAGGGATTTTAATCCGGAACAGAAGGACGGATGTTTGAGCGCAGCGAGTTTTCGTTCTTCCCGGATTAAAATCCCGAAGAGAG
>JAUWLU010000118.1 GCA_030613545.1 Desulfuromonadales bacterium | reverse complement strand
TGATGGCGTCGCAAAAAGTCCGTCCTACTGCGTTGCAGCGTTTTTTCAGGACTTCGACATACCATATGTATGCCTTCACCCCTGAAAAACCACTACGCCTTGTAGGCCGAAATTTTTGATTAGCCATCTCATGACTTTTTGCGAAAGCATCAATTATAATTATTCCAAAGTCCCCGGTTCGTTATCGCAGCAAAGGAGAAGAGACTTTTCATGGATACCAACAAGCTGACCCAGAAAACTCAAGAAGCGATTCAGGCCGCACAAGACGATGCTGTGAAACGCGGCCATATCGAGGTCGACGGCGAGCATCTGTTGTTGGCTCTGTTGCAACAGCAGGGCGGCCTGGTATCACGCTTGCTGCAAAAGGCCGACGTACAGGTCGACAACCTGCTTGGCGAATTGCGCAAGGAATTGGAACGGCGGCCGAGCGTCTCCGGACCCGGCGTCGAGGCCGGCAAGGTCTATGTCACTCAGCGGCTCAACCGGCTGCTGTTGAAAGCCGAAGAGGAAGCCAAGCAGCTGCGGGACGATTACATCTCCGTCGAGCATGTGCTGCTGGCCATGATCGAAGAAGGGGGCGGGACGGCCGCAGGCAAACTGTTCAAGCAGTTCAATGTCAACCGTGACCGGATTCTGCAGGCCCTGACGGCGGTGCGCGGTCATCAGCGGGTGACCAGCCCCGATCCCGAGAGTACCTATGAAGCGCTGGAGAAATATGGCCGGGATCTGGTCAAAGAGGTCGAAAAGGGCAAGCTCGATCCGGTGATCGGCCGCGATGGCGAAATTCGCCGGGTGATCCGTATCCTGTCCCGCAAAACCAAGAACAATCCGGTGCTGATCGGTGAGCCGGGGGTCGGTAAGACCGCTATCGTCGAGGGCCTGGCCCATCGTATCGTCCGTGGTGACGTGCCCGAGGGACTCAAGCACAAGACCATCTTTGCCCTCGACATGGGCTCTCTGGTGGCGGGGGCCAAGTATCGCGGCGAATTCGAGGAGCGTCTCAAGGCGGTGCTCAACGAAATTCATGCCAGCGAAGGGCGAATCCTGCTCTTTATCGACGAATTGCACACCATTGTCGGCGCCGGCAAGGCCGAAGGCTCCATGGATGCCGGCAACATGCTCAAGCCGATGCTGGCCCGCGGCGAACTGCATTGCATCGGCGCCACCACCCTCGACGAATATCGCCAGTACATCGAGAAGGATGCCGCCCTGGAGCGCCGTTTTCAACCGGTGCTGGTCGACCAGCCACAGGTGGAGGATACCATCTCCATTCTGCGTGGTCTCAAGGAGCGCTTCGAGGTTTTCCATGGCGTGCGTATCCAGGACAACGCCCTGGTGGCGGCGGCGACCTTGAGCGACCGCTATATCAGCGATCGCTTCCTGCCGGACAAGGCCATCGATCTGGTCGACGAGGCTTGTGCCATGATTCGTACCGAAATCGACTCTTTGCCAAGCGATCTCGACGAGGTCACCCGCCGGGTAATGCGACTGGAGATCGAGGAGGCGGCCCTGAAAAAAGAGAAGGACGTGGCCAGTCAGGAGCGCCTGGCGGCGTTGCGCAAGGAACTGGCCGATCTCAAGCACGAGGCCGATACCCTGCGGGCTCAGTGGGACAGCGAAAAGGAAGGCATCAAAAAAGTGCAAAAGCTGCGCGAAGAGATCGAGCGGGTCCGCCAGGAGATTGAAGTGGCGGAGCGCGATTACGATCTCAACCGGGCGGCGGAGTTGCGTCACGGCCGCTTGCCGGAACTGGAGCGTTCCCTGCAAGAGCAGGAACAGTCCATGGCCGAAGAACAGGGAGCCGTGCGGCTGCTACGGGAGGAGGTCACCGAAGAAGAGATCGCCGATATTGTTTCCCACTGGACCGGCATACCGGTCACCCGCCTGGTGGAAGGGGAGCGGGAGAAGCTGCTCAAGCTCGATCAGATTCTGCATCAGCGGGTCATCGGCCAGGACGAGGCGGTGCAACTGGTGGCCGATGCGGTGATCCGCGCCCGCAGCGGCATCAAAGACCCGAAGCGGCCCATCGGTTCCTTTATCTTTCTCGGCCCGACCGGGGTCGGCAAGACCGAGCTGGCTCGCACCCTGGCCGAGGCCCTGTTCGACAGCGAAGACAATATGGTGCGTATCGACATGTCCGAATATATGGAGAAGCACAGCGTAAGCCGGCTGATCGGGGCCCCCCCCGGCTACGTCGGCTATGAGGAGGGCGGTCAGCTCACCGAAGCGGTACGCCGCAAGCCCTATTCGGTAATTCTTTTCGACGAAATCGAAAAGGCCCACCACGACGTCTTCAATGTCCTGTTGCAGATTCTCGACGACGGCCGGGTGACCGATGCTCAGGGCAGGACCGTCGATTTCAAGAACACGGTCATCATCCTGACCTCCAATATCGGTTCGCCGCTGCTTCTCGAAGGGGTGGCCGAAGACGGCACCATTCGAGAGGAGACGGTTAAGGCGGTAATGGCCGAGCTGCACCGCCACTTCCGTCCCGAGTTTCTCAACCGGGTGGACGATATCGTGCTGTTCAAGCCCCTCACTCGCGAGGAGATCAAGGCGATCATCGATCTGCTGGTCGCCGAGCTGCGCCGTCGCCTGAGCGATCGTCAGATCGATCTGCTAATCAGCGACGAGGCTCGAGAGTTCATTGCCCGGGAGGCCTACGATCCCGTCTATGGTGCTCGTCCCCTGAAGCGTTATCTGCAGCACCAACTGGAGACCCGTATCGGTCGGGCGCTTATTGGCGGCGAGATAGGCCACGGTGCTCTGGTCACGGTCGAGGTAGCCGATCAGCAGCTGCGGGTCGAGGTTGCCGGCCAATCGGCCAAGGACCCTGAAACTTGACCCAGTGGACGGATTTATTTGAATAATTACCATTTATTATGATAGCATCGCCAAGAACTGAAAGTTCTATCTTTTAGGGAAGACGACGATGCCACGACGCAAACGGTTTGGTGAAATTCTGGTAGATGCAAAGGTTCTGGACGAGATCACTCTCAGCAAAGCGCTGGCGAAACAGAAGATCTCGGACATGCGCCTCGGCGAAGTGCTTGAGGAAATGGGGATCATCAGCGATCGCGATGTGGTGCTGATTCTGGCCCGGCAGTTCAACTGCAAGACGGTCAGCAACATCAGCAAACACCCTTTCCCCGAAGACGTGCTCGGCCTCATCGATTGCGACACGGCCCTCGAAAAGGGCATCTTCCCCCTCAAGTCGGAAGGCAAAGCCCTCTACCTGGCCATCACCAACCCCCTCGACCTGGAGACCCTCGACAATGTCTCCTTTCAGACCGGTATGCGGGTGGTGCCGCTTCTGACCACCCCCCACGAGGTTCAGGACGCCATCCGCAAGCACTACATCAAAGCCGCCGAGTGCAAGTCGGCAGAAGAGCTGACGGTCATGGTGGTCGACGATCAGGAACTGTGGCGGGCCGCCTTCCAGGGCAACCTTAAAAAGGAAGGCCTGCACAGCGTCCAATTCGGCACCGGACCGGCGGCTCTCAAGGCGGTGCTCAAGGAGCGTCCGCATCTGATTCTGGTCGATACCGGCATGACCGGCATGACCGGCATTGAGTTTTTTCGCGTGTTGCAGTCCAACAGCGTGACCCGGGATATACCGGTTGTGGCCCTGTCGACCAAGGCCTCGCCGGATGAGGAGGCTCGCCTGTTGGAGATGGGCTTTTTCGATTTCGTGGCCAAGCCGGCCAATTTGATTCGCCTCATGGCCCGAGTCAAGCGGGCTCTTAAAATCACCTACGGTGCCGACCGCTTGCCGGTGGTCTGAGACCGCTAAACACCGTTCAAAGATTTGATAGCCGCCCCTTAAGGGCGGCTATCGTCGTTTTGGCCTGATGGGCTTTGTTTCAAGGAGTTTGGCGTGCCACCGGTGAATTTGTGTCAAATCAGGTGCAGCGATTGGCCAAAAAAAACGCTAACTATACTAAAAATCAGTTGTGAAACCTGACAGGGTGAGTATAATATAACGAAAAGGGTCATCATTTATCGGAAACAGCAGTTCCCTGGATATGACCGGAGGAATTATGCGTATCGATATCATCTGCAAGCCGGAATGTAGCGGAAGCTGTGAACGGACCCTGGAAAATGTGCGTGATGCTCTGTCGCAGTTGGGGGTCAAGGCAGAGGTTCATCTCTACCGTGATGTGCGCAAGATGATTGACAATCGGGTCTATGTCTCGCCAGGCCTGATGGTCGATGACCTGCTGCGGGTGGCTGGGCGCATCCCCGATGTTCACGAAATCAAAGCCTTTATCTGTGAGCGGCCACGCTATCAGAAGCGCGAAAAAGAGGTTGCCTGAGCAGTGATTGGCGGGGTTGCGGCCGAGCTCAGGTCGTGGAGGGGGATTTTTTAGGCCGGGCCGTGATCTTCAGCTTGCCCCTTTCGGTGACGACGCGAAATTCTATCTCCTGACCGCCGAACTTTTCTGTCAGTGCAGACCGTTGTCTGGCGAGGTAAGCGTCGAATTGCTGGCGGCTCGGTGCCGGCCGACCCAGGGCGCATTCCTGGTGGGCTTTGAGCATCTGCTGGTAGGTCGATTCATTTTCGTTCTGCCGGCTCGAATGTTCCTGGTTGGTTGCGGTAGGGGGTGCCGGCCTGCGACTGCCGACATGGCGCTCGTAGCGGCCTTCGTCCATCAACCGCAGAATCCGGTCCCAGTAGCCGGCATAGGTGTGGTAGCGGGCCGCCAGGCTTTCGTAGCGGAAGCGCAGGTCGGTCTTCATGATGCGCCGGTTGACGAACTGGCGCAGACGCTTTTGCAGCTGTTCCCGTTTACGCAGCGGTTCACGTTTTTCCTCTCCGGAAAAATACCGCTCGTAGAGAATTTCCAATTCCCGTAAATCTTCCCCGATATTATCCAGGGCGCGAAGCAGAACCTGGCGTTCCGGCATGGACCCTCCTTTTTGGAATCGCAATTCTAAAACAAAGAGCGACCTTTTCATAGGGACAAATGCCCTGCATGGAGCGGCTATAAAACGCCTTGACTGGGGCCGGTGTTTTCGGGATACTTTGAAGCTTGAATTAATTCTAAGGAAGGTGATGCTATGGACGCAAAGGGACTCGCCGCTGTTGTTCTGGCGGCTGGCAAGGGAACCCGCATGAAGTCGGCACTGCCCAAAGTGCTGCATGAACTTAACGGTCAGCCGATGGTGCATTATCCGGTGCAGCAGGCCGCTCGCCTCGGTTGCCAGCCGACAGTGCTGGTGATCGGTCATGGCGCTGAAGAGGTCAAGGAGTGCCTGGCCGAACAGAGTGTCGATTTTGCCGTGCAGGAGCAACAGCTCGGTACCGGCCATGCCCTGCTCAGCGCCCGGGAAGCTCTGGTCGATTTTTCCGGAGCCCTGCTGCTGCTCTGCGGCGACGTGCCGCTGCTGCGTCAGGAGACCCTGCAGCGGTTGCTGGACTATCATCGCAGCGAGGGGGCGGCAGCCACCGTGCTGACCGCCAGCATGACCGATCCCTCCGGCTACGGCCGCATACTGCGGGACGGCAGCGAGGTGCTGGGCATCGTCGAGGAAAAAGACGCCACTGACGAGCAGCGGACCATCAGCGAGATCAATACCGGCATCTATATCTTCGAGGCGCCCCTGGTTTTTGAGATCCTGAGCGGTTTGGGCTGCGACAATGCCCAGGGTGAATATTACCTGACCGATGTGCTGGCTACCCTGCGTGCTGACGGCCGTAAGGTGCGGGCCCTGGTGATGGACGATCCCGCCGAGGCCATGGGCATCAACAGTCGGGTGCAGTTGGCCGAGGCAGCTACCATCATGCGGCAGCGTATCAATGAGCGGCTGATGCTGGGCGGGGTCACTCTGGTCGATCCGGCTGCGACTTACGTCGACGAACAGGTCGAGGTCGGTGCCGATACGGTTATTCATCCCGGTGTTTGCCTGTGGGGTGCGACCCGCATCGGCCAGGGTTGCGTCATTGAGCCCCAGGTGACCGTTGAAAGCTGCCAGGTGGGCGATCGGGTGCGACTCAAGGCTGGTTCGGTGCTCGAGGGGGCACAGGTCGGCGCCCACAGTGATGTCGGTCCCATGGCTCACCTGCGTCCCGGTACGGTCCTTGCTGGTCATAACAAGGTCGGCAACTTCGTTGAAACCAAAAAAGCGTTCATCGGTGAAGGCTCCAAGGCCAGCCACCTGACCTATATCGGCGATGCCGAGCTGGGTGCCCGGGTCAATATCGGCTGCGGTACCATCACCTGCAACTACGACGGGGTCAACAAGCACAAGACCATCATCGAAGACGATGTCTTCGTCGGCAGCGATACCCAGTTCGTGGCGCCGGTGCGCATCGGCCGCAACAGCCTGATCGGTGCCGGCTCAACCATTACCAAGGATGTGCCGGCCGATTCCCTGGCCCTGTCCCGAAGCCCGCAAAAAACCATTCAGGACTGGGTGCTGCGCAAGAAGAAGAAAAGTTGATCGCGTCGCAAAAAGTCCGCCCTACTGTGTTGCAGCACTTTTTCAGGACTTCGACATACCCTATGTATGCCTTCACCCCTGAAAAACCACTACGCCTTGTAGGTCGAAATTTTTGCTTAGCCATCTCATGGCTTTTGCGAAAGCATCAAAGTTAGCTAGTGTCCATCCGGAAACTCCGGATGGGATCTAGCTGGGTTCTGTTCTGGAGACGAGGAATTTTTCGTCGTGGCAAGGAAATCAAGGGCTTGCGCGGAGGCGTACATCGGTACGCCGCACAAGCTAGCATGCAGATTGACGCCGCCATGGCGGAAAAGAACCGTTTCCGGACGGAAA
>JAUWLU010000020.1 GCA_030613545.1 Desulfuromonadales bacterium | reverse complement strand
GTCGCAGGGCGCAGTCCGATTCGCACCTGTTGGAGCGAAAGACCTCCCAGCAGTGTTTGCCGATGGCCTCGTGGCGGGGAATGCCGGTGATGTTCTCGGCGGCGCGATTGAAGGAGGTGATGCGCCACTTGCGGCCCACGGTGACAACGCCGTCCGAAATGCTCTCCAGGATGATCTCGGTAACGTCGCGGCTGATCTGTGTGGTCAGTTCAGTCGACATGGCTGCGCCAGGTGCTGCGGGGGGTCAATGACTGACGATGATCGGACGATGAATTTCATTATACGTCCAGAAGGGCGGTGCGCTCAAGTTAACATTGATGCCTTCGCAAATTCATTTTAGGCAGTCATGGCCAGAAAATCACTTGATGGGCAGTTTTGAGGGGAATTGCGGCTCGAACGATCCGCAATCGCTCTTTGACAGCCTGATAAGCCCCATTTGATCTCGAATTCGGCCTGTGTCAGAAAACACATGGCCAGAAACCACCGGGTCAGAGGCAGATTCGTGCCATGAAAAATAGTTCCAGATCAGGGCACGAAAGGCAGGGGAATATCTCATTGGTATGGGTGTCGTCTCCTCGTATGTTAATTTGAGGTGACAACTATCCTGACACAGGGGGGATGTGGTTGAAAACCAGCTTCTTATGGGGGCCTGCAAACAAAGACTCCAACCTGCCAAATAGTCGATACGTACTTATCCCACCCGATTCCCCCGCCTATTGAGGTCTCTCTAAAAATAGCAGAGCCCCCTGATCAATTGCGACCAGAGGGCTCTGTACAATGCCAAAAAGAGAACTCTTCGGCTGTTGGCGGCAGCCTGCTAGAGCAGCTTCTTCACCGCCTCCAGCGCCGCGGCATAATCGGGCTCGTCGACCACTTCGTTGACCAACTGATAATAGACGATCTTACCGGCGCGGTTGATCACCAGCACCGCCCGGGCCAGCAACTTGAGTTCTTTGGTCAACAGACCGTAGTCGCGACCAAAGGTGCGCTCCTGGTAATCGGACAGGGTCTGAACCCGCTCGATACCGGCCGCACCGCACCAGCGTTTCTGAGCAAAGGGCAGATCGACGCTGACCGTGTAAACCACCAGGTCCTCCGACAGTTCGGCGGCCTCTTCGTTAAAACGGCGCGTCATGGTGTCGCATACCGGGGTATCGAGGGACGGCACCACGGTAATCAATCGCACCTTGCCTTTGGAATCGTCGAGGGTGACGGGCTTGAGATCGTTATCGACCAAGGTGAAAGGGGGAGCCTGATCGCCGACGGTAACCTCGGGTCCGAGCAGGGTCAGGGGCGAACCGTGAATGGTGACAATGCCGGTACGTTCCTTGGTCATGGTCTTCCTCCTTGGGGATAAAACTGCGGGAGCCGACCTCTGAATACCGAAGCCGGCAGGGCGTTAATATGATCCGTCTGGTCAGAGTTTAAATTTAACCGCCCTAACCTTCCCTGTCAAGCCTGCCCCACATGGTCCCGGCATACACCGCAGCGCTGGCAACCCGGTGCACAGGGCGGCGTCAGCTGCCCCGCTGCGGCCCGCCGGTATTCCCGCCACAGGTAAGCCCGATCGACGCCGCTGTCGATAATCTCCCAGGGGAAGAGCTCTTCGGCGCCCCGCTCGCGGGTGACATAGAAGGCCGCATCGAGCCCGGCCTGCTTGCAGGCCTTGCGCAGGTTGTCGCCGGCGGCCAGGGCCGGCAGGGTGCGGCCGCAGCGGCGGTCGCCTCGAGCCAGAAAGGCCTGCAGTTCCGCCGCGCGCAGCGATTCGAAAATGACCTCGGTGTTGGCCAGCCGTCCCACCGCGGAACGGATGATGCGAAAGCGCTTTTTCAGCTCAGCCTGAGAGGCCATGGCGGCCCACTGCAGCGGGGTGAAAGGCTTGGGAATAAAGGGATTGATCGACAGGGTCAGGTGGCCGAGGCGGCCGCGCTTTTTCCCTTCGGCCAACCAGATGTTGCGAATCTTTTCCGTCAGAGCAAGCAGTTCGGCGATATCGGCCTCGCACTCGGTCGGCAGGCCGAGCAGAAAGTAGAGCTTGAGGTTGGGAATGCCGCCACCCGCCACCAGCTGCACCGCGGACAGGATCTGCTCTTCGTCAAAACCCTTGTTGATAAAATCCCGCAGCCGCTGACTGCCCGCTTCCGGAGCCAAAGCCACGGTACGGTGTCCGGAATCCTTAAGCACCGCCACCTCAGCGGCGGTGAGGGAATCGATGCGCAGACTGGACACCGAGACCTGGCCTCCGGCCTGCTGAATCTGCTGCTGCAGATCGGCTATGGCGCTGTGGTCGGACACCGCCGCGCTGCCCAGGCCGAGACGCGGCCGGTGGCAGAGGCCCTCGGCAAACTGGCCGGCAAGGGCCGCGGCGCTCCGCTCCCGCGGGGGCAGATAGATATAACCGGCGGCGCAGAAACGACAGCCGCGGCCGCAGCCGCGGGAGATCTCCACCAGGGACAGGTCGCCGAACTCGGTGGCGTCGGTATGGATAAAGGTACGACTCTGCGAATCGTCGAGGCGTCCCAGCCACTGGCGCCGGACTTGCGCCGGTGCCGGGGCGCAGGGCGTACAAGCCGCCAGGGTACCGTCGTCGCGGTAGTCGATTCGATAGCGGGAAGGTACATAGAGGCCGGGTCGGCGGCACAGCTCGTCGAGCAGCTGCTCTCGGTCGCCGGTGCCCCCCTGCAGGGTCTCGATCAGTCCGGGCAGCACCACCTCCCCTTCGCCGACGGCGAACAGGTCCATAATCTCCGCCAGCGGCTCGGGATTAAGAAAGGCGCAGACCCCGCCGCACAGCAGCAGAGGAAAATCGCTGCCCCGCTCGGCGGCCCACAGGGGAATGCGGGCCAGCTCGAAGAGGAGTGGCAGCTGTAGATAGTCGTTCTCAAAGGAGATGGAAAAGGCGATCAAGTCGAAATCGGTCAGGGGCCGCGCCGACTCGAGGGAAAAGAGCGCAAAACCGGTCTTGCGATGTTCGGCCAGATCGGCAGCATCGGGCAGAAAGAACCGCTCGCAGAGACAATCGGGCCGGCTGTTGAGGGCGTGATGCACCCACTGAAAGCCAAGGTTGCTCATGGCCTGATGATAGGTGTTGGGATAGACCAGAGCCACGCTCAGACGGCCGCCCCAGGGATGGGCAGCGGCCCCCTCCTCGGAGGCCAGGCGCCGGCGGGCGTTTTCCAGAAGTCTGCGGGACATAGAGGTTCCAGATCGAATGGGCAAGGTTGCAATTCGGCCAGCACGGCCGATGATGAACCCTATTGTAGCTTAACCCGGATTATTCATGAAGTCTTCTGCTGCAACCGCCAATTGCACGCCATCTCAAGCCGTGCTCGATCTGTCGCCCACTCAGCGGTTTCGCGACAAAGTCCCATAAATAACCCAGGTTAGGACGGCCAGAAAATAAAGAAAAGGGGACCGCACAGGGCGGTCCCCGGGGACGAGGGAGTCGTCACTTCATTGCATGACCGGTGAAAACACCTGTCGTTATAGCCGGCACCGGCACAACCGCACTCGGACCCACGGCCCGGACACAGCGGACAAGCGGAATCTTGCCGCCGCGGAATCGCGGCCTTCGGCCGGCATCAAACCAACGGAACGGAACCGGATTTAATCGACCCGCTTGCGCAAAAAGGTCGGGATATCGTACTCGTGGTCCTCGCTGGACGACTGACGCAGACTGCGGGGAGCATCCTTCTGTCGCTCGCGAATAAAGGTCGGCAGATCGCGATCGACCTTGTCGCTGGCGAGATTGATACGGCTCTGCAGCTCTTCGACGTTGCGCTTGCCCTTTTCAAAGGAGGAACCGAAACCGGTGGCGATGGCGGTAACCTTGATCGTATCGCCGAGTTCCTCGTTGACCACCAGACCGATGATGATGTTGGCGTCTTCGTGGACCTTTTCGTGAATGATGCTGTTGACCTCTTCGAACTCTTCCATGGTCATGCTCGAGGAGCCGGAGATATTGACCAGCACCCCCTTGGCGCCGGAGATGTCGATGTCTTCGAGCAGCGGGCTGCTGATCGCCTGTTGGGCGGCTTCGCTGGCCCGTCGTTCGCCGTCGGCGGCACCGATACCCATCATGGCCATGCCCCGCTCGCTCATGATCGCCTTGACGTCGGCGAAGTCGACGTTGATCAGGCCGCTGGTGGTGATGAGGTCGGAAATACCCTGCACCGCCTGCCGCAGCACATCGTCCGAGGGGCGGAAGGCATCGAGGATACAGGTATTCTTGCCCGACAGGCCGAGCAGCCGGTCGTTGGGAATGACGATCAGCGAATCGACCACTTCCTTGAGTTTTTCGATGCCGTAATCGGCTTTTTTCTGACGCTGCTTGCCTTCGCGGGTGAAGGGCTTGGTCACCACGCCGACGGTCAGGGCGCCGAGTTCCTTGGCCACCTCGGCGATGACCGGCGCCGCGCCGGTACCGGTGCCGCCGCCCAAACCGGCGGCGATAAAGACCATATCGGCGCCGTCGAGGGTTTCGGCCAGCCGAACCCGATCTTCGAGGGCCGCCTCGCGGCCCATTTCCGGATTGGCCCCGGCTCCGAGGCCCTTGGTGAGCTTGGCACCGAGCTGCAACTTCAGAGGCGCCTGGCTGTTGCGCAACGCCTGGGCATCGGTATTGGCGCAGACAAAGTCTACCCCTTCGAGGTGCGACTGGATCATGGTGTTGACGGCATTGCCGCCGCCACCGCCGACACCGATTACCTTGATACGGGCCGACTGATCGATACTTTCGTCAAATTCAAACATGACTCCCTCCCTCTCTGCGGACGCCGAACGCTTCTCCGTAACCTTCAGCGTCTGTTGATGTTCCGAACCTCCTGCCAAATCCATGAATGGACCAGGCAGCAACCTGCTCTTATCAGAAAAATTCGTTCAACCATTCTTTCATGCGCCGCACGACCTTATCGAACACATTCTCCTGGCCGATCATGAACCTGTGGGCCTTGAGGTTGCGGCTACCGTACTTGACCAGGCCGACTCCGGTGGCGTAGATGGGCGAATTGACCACATCGGTCAGACCACCGATATCCTGCGGCAAGCCGCGTCGCACCGGCAAATTCAATATCTGCTCAGCCATCTCCGGCATGCCCGGCAGAATCGACGTGCCACCGGTGATCACCACCCCCGAGGCGATGAAATCCTCGTAGCCGCTACGAATGATCTCACGATTGACCAGGGTGAAGATCTCTTCCACTCGCGGCTCAAGGATCTCGCCCAGTAGCTGGCGCGACAGCACCCGCGGCTCGCGGCCACCCACCGAAGGCACCTCGATGCTTTCGTCCTTGCCGACCATGGAAGTCAGGCAGCAGCCGTACTGTTTTTTGATCTTTTCCGCTTCGGCCATGGGGGTACGCAGGCCGACGGCGATATCATTGGTCAGGTGATTGCCCCCCAGGGACAGTACCGAGGTGTGCTTGATGGCGCCGTCGAAATAGATGGCGATGTCGGTGGTGCCGCCGCCAATGTCGACCATGGCCACCCCGAGGTCTTTTTCGTCGGAGGATAGCACCGCCTCGGAAGAGGCCAACTGCTCGAGAACGATATCGGCCACGTTGACGCTGGCCCGATTGCAGCTCTTGACGATATTCTGCGCACTGGCCACCGCGCCGGTGACGATATGGACCTTGGCTTCGAGGCGCACACCGCTCATGCCGAGGGGCTCCTTGATGCCGTCCTGATCGTCGATGATGAATTCCTGGGGCAGCACATGGATGACTTCCCGATCCATGGGGATGGCCAGAGCCTTGGCAGCATCGATGACCCGGCCGATATCCTCCTTGGTCACCTCGCGGTTTTTGATCGCGATCACTCCCTGGGAATTGAAGCCCTTGATATGGCCACCGGCGATGCCGGCGAAGACCGACTTGATCTCGCAGCCGGCCATCAACTCCGCCTCCTGCAGGGCCTTCTGAATCGATTCGACGGTGCTCTCGATATTGATCACCACCCCTTTGCGCAGCCCACGGGAAGGACTGGTACCGATGCCGACAATATCCAGCCCTTCGTCGGTCAGGTTGCCGACGATCGCGCAGATCTTGGTCGTGCCGATATCGAGCCCGACGATCAGATTCTCCTTGTGATTGCTCATTGGTCTGCCTTCCCCCTTGGTAAACTAGCCCCGGCCGCGGTTGCGGTGGCTGTCAAGCTTAACAATAACGCGTTCGACGACGTTGAGATCGATATAATCGATGGCAGCCAGCCGAGGCTGAAGCTCCCGATAGATGCGCTCCAGGCGATCGAGTTTGGTGCGATAGCCGTTCTGGCCGAAACGCACCGGCACCCCGCCCCGGTAGGTATAGAGGGTGATTCCCTCCTGCGGGGTGACCCGCAGCTCCGAGACCTGATCGAGACCGAACACCCGGCGCTCCGCAAGCTCCGCCAGCAGCCCCAAAGCTCCCATCAGCAACTCGCGAGCCTGTTCCGGCTTGTCCAGCAGCAACTGACGGTCGATACCGGATATCAAAGGGTAATCGAGTCGGTCGCCCGCATCAAGCATTTTAAATATTTCAGCGTTATCATCAACATAATAGAGATAGCCGAGCCGGACGATGGCCTGCGGCTGCCGCTCTTCGATGCGAATCGTCACCTCGTCGGGAAAGACCCGCTCCACACGCGCACGGGCCACCCAGGGGTTTTCCTCGATCTTGCCGCCGATCATGTCGAGGTCAAGATCGAAGATATTGCTGCCCTGCTCGATATCCGACAGGGCCAACACCTCGTCCTGCTGCAGGCGCTGGTTGTTCTCCACCCGCACCGTGGTCACCGCGAAGTAGCCGGAGACCAACAGCAGCCGTCCCGCCAGCACCGCGCCGAACAGGATAAAGGCCGCACTGCCGCAAAAGACCGTGACCCTGAGCAAACGCGCCAGCAGCTGTTTCCAGGGCAGGGGCTGCTTCTGTTTTTTTCGGCGGTTTCTGCGAACCGTTTTGGTTTGCTTGAGGCTACGCACTATATCCTCTACTTGTTGAGTCCGGTTCCGGCCAGAATCCGCTCGACCAACTGGTCGAAGGAGATGCCGGCGGCCGCCGCCGCCTTGGGCAGCAGGCTGGTCTCGGTCATGCCCGGAATGGTATTGACCTCCAGGCAGAAGAATTCCTCGTCCCGAAGCATGAAATCGATGCGGGCCGCACCGGCGCAGCCGAGGATATGAAACACCTCCACCGCGGCCCGTTGCAGATTGGCATAGAGCTCCGCGTCTAAGGGCGCCGGCAGCAGATACTCGGTACGGCCAGAGGTATACTTGGCTTGGTAATCGTAAAAGCCGCCCTCGGCCACCACCTCGATAATCGGCAGCGCCTCGCCGTCGAGCACACCGACCGTTACCTCGCGACCGGCGATGAACTGTTCGATAAGCACCAGCTCGTCGTGACGCAGGGCCTCCTGCAAAGCGGCCTGAAGCTCATCTTCTTTTCGCACCAGGCTGATGCCGATGGTCGAGCCTTCCCGGGCCGGCTTGACCACCACCGGCAGGGGTGGGCAATCGGCCAACGGGCCAGTCTCCAGGTCGGCCGCCGTGCAGACCGCAAAGGCCGGGGTCGGCTGGTTGTGATAGACCAGCAGCTTCTTGGTCACCACCTTGTCCATGGCCATACTCGACGCCAGCACTCCGCTGCCCGTGTAGGGCAGTTGCATCACCTCCAACAGCCCCTGCACCGTGCCGTCCTCACCGTAGCGACCGTGCAGGGCGATAAAGATCCGCGAGGCCTGCTGCCAGGTCAGACGGCTCGGCAGATCGCGACCGGCATCGATGGTAAAAGCCGCATAGCCCAGCCTTTTCAGGGACTGTAGCACAGCCTCACCGGTCCGCAGGGAAACCTCCCGTTCCGCCGAAAGGCCGCCCATCAGTACCGCTATCGGTTTTTCCTGTGGGGTGTCGCCAATCATTCCCGTCTGTCGCTTTCCGCCGCCTTGACTAGCAGCTAGATTGAGCGGGCTTCTGCGAAGCAGCCCTGAAGCCCAAAAAGAGGCTCGATAAACTAACTGTTATAGTTCGCCGATAACGCGAACCTCGGGCTCCAGGCTGATGCCGCTCTGCCGGTAAACCCGATCCTGAATCTGTTCTATCAGCGTCAGCACGTCTGCCGCCCTGGCCGAACCGCCATTGACGATGAAGTTACTGTGCCGTTCCGAAACCCGCGCCCCGCCGACCACCGCGCCTCGCATGCCGGCCCGGTCGATGAGCTTCCAGGCCTGTTCGCCGGGGGGGTTTTTAAAGACCGATCCGGCATTGGGCCGGCCGACGCCCTGAGAACGCCGTCGCTGCAGCAGACGCTGCCTGATTTCCTCCCGCAGCAAGTCCGCCTCGGCGTTCACCAACTTGAGCTGGGCGGCCACCACCACCCGCCCGGCGGGCAGATTGGCGGAACGATAAGCGAAGCGCAGCTGCTCGGCAGTCCATTGTTCCTCGCCGTCGGCACCGGCGAGAACCACCGTGCGCACCAGCCTGCCGAGATCCTGCTCGCCGGCACCGGCGTTCATCGCTACCGCGCCGCCAAGGGTGCCGGGAATACCGGCCAGTTGCTCCAAACCGCCAAGACCGCGGCTGCTCGCCTCCCGCACCAGGGTCATGAGCCGCAGCCCGCCTTCGGCGGTAACCAGCGGCGCAGCGGAGAAATCGAGTCGGTCGAGGCGGCCCATATGAATGACCGCGCCGCGAATGCCGCCGTCGCCAACCAGCAGGTTGCTGCCGTTGCCGATTACCTGCCAGGGCAGTTGCGCCTGCTGCAGCACCCGCAGGGCAACCAGCAGGTCGTCCCGATCCTGCGGCTGCACAAAGAGATCGGCCGGACCGCCGATCCGCCAGGTGGTATGACGGCTCATCGGCTCTGAGGTCAGCACCGCGCCGCGCAGGGCAGCGCGCATCTCTATAACGATTGACTCAGTCACCGTCGCCCTGTCGCAGATGCTCGATCAGGCTTTCGCCGACCTGCCAGACATTGCCGGCGCCGAGGGTAATGACCAGATCCCCTTCCCGCACCGTGCTTTGCAGATGAACCACCACCTCTTCGGCGCTGGCGAGGTAGTGAACATCCTTATGGCCATGGCCATGAATCTCCTCTACCAGGCGCCGAGCGTCCACACCGGCGACGGCCTGCTCCCCGGCGGCGTAGATATCCATCACCACCAGGTGGTCGGCCTGGTAGAAGGCGGTCACGAAATCGTCGAACAGCGCCGCGGTACGGCTGTGGCGATGGGGCTGAAAGACCGCCACCACCCGCCGGTCCCAGCCGGCCTGGGCCGCCGCCAGGGTGACGCGAACCTCGGCCGGATGATGACCGTAGTCGTCGACCACCATGATGCCGCGCTGCTGGTACTTGCACTGGAAGCGGCGCTGTACGCCGCAAAAATCCTGAAAGGCCTCGGCGATGGTGGCAAAGGGGATCTCCAGCTCGCGAGCCACCGCCACCGCTGCCAGAGCGTTGAGCACGTTATGCTGGCCCGGCATGCGCATGGACAGACGGCCGAGACGCTCCCCCTGATTGCAGACGGTGAAGGAAGTGCGCTCCTCCCGGTGCTCGATATCGATGGCGTTGAAGTCGGCCTGAGTGGAGAGACCGTAGGTGACGAAGCGCTTCTGCACCTGCGGAATCAGATTCTGAATATTGGTGTCGTCGAGGCATAACACCGCCACACCGAAGAAGGGCACCTTGTTGATGAACTCGCTGAAGGTCTCCTTGATCTGCTCCAGATCCCGGTAAAAGTCGAGGTGATCGGCATCGACGTTGGTGACCACGGCGATGGTCGGCGACAACTTCATGAAGGAGCCGTCCGATTCGTCGGCCTCGGCGACCAGAAACTTGCCCTGACCGAGCTTGGCGTTGGAGCCGATGGAGTCGAGGCGACCGCCGATGACCACCGTCGGATCGATGCCGCCGTGGGACAGCACCGTCGCCACCATGCTGGTGGTGGTGGTTTTGCCGTGGGTACCGGCCACGGCGATGCCATATTTCATGCGCATCAGCTCGGCCAGCATCTCGGCCCGAGGAATAACCGGCACCAACAGGCGGTGGGCTTCAAGGACCTCGGGGTTGTCGGCCTTGACCGCCGTCGAGGTCACCACCACGTCGACTTGCTGCAGGTTCTCCGCAGCATGGCTATATTGAATCTCACCGCCCAGTTCGGTCAGCCGGCGGGTGATCTCCGTTTCCCGCAGATCGGAGCCGGAAACCCGGTAGCCGAGATTGAGCAGCACCTCGGCGATGCCGCTCATGCCGATGCCGCCGATACCGACGAAATGTATTTTGCGAATCTTGCCGTACATAGAAAACCTATTCTTCGGTTACCGCCGCCGCTGCGGATCGCTCGGCGATGCGGCGGCATTCTTGTAAAATCAGCTCGGCGGCCCCCCGTTTGGCCAGGGAACGGGCCACGCCAGCCATCGATATCAATCGTGACCGATCCTGCAGCAGGTCGCTGGCCAGACGAGCCAGACAGTCGCTGGTCAGATCGCTTTGAGGCAGTATCAGCCCTGCCCCCTTGCTGCTCAGCATGCGTGCATTAGCGGTCTGATGATCGGCCGCCGCAAAGGGGTAGGGAATTAAAATCGCCGGCCGGCCGCAGACAGTCAACTCGGCGAGGGTGGTGGCCCCGGCCCGGCAGATCACCAGATGAGCTCGAGCGTAGGCCGCCGCCATGTCATTGATAAAGGGCACCACCTCGGCATCGTCCCAGCCGGCCTGGCGGTAGCCCTCCTGCACCTCCTGCAGATCGGCAGACCCGGTCTGATGATGAATTCGCAGCCGGCCGCGGAACTCAGCAAGATGGGGCAAGGCACCGACCATCGCCCGGTTGATGGCCCGCGCGCCGCGGCTGCCGCCAAATACCAGCAGGGTCGGCTGGTCCGCCGGCAACGGCGGGCAATCTTCCATGCCACTGCGCAGGGGATTTCCGGTCAGTATGGTGCGGCCGCGATTAAAGGCCCGATCCGCTTCGCTGAAGGACAGACAGACCCGCTCAGCCCAGCGGGCCAGGAGCCGGTTGGTCAGTCCCGGCCAGGCATTCTGTTCGTGGATCACGCAGGGGATGCCCTTCAGGCGCGCCGCCAGCAGAGCCGGGCCCGAGGCATAACCGCCCACTCCCAATACCACATCGGGTTTAAACCGGTCAAGGATGCGCGCCGCCTGTCGGATGCTGGTTGCCAGTTGCGGCAGCAGACGCAGTTTGCCCCAGATCCCCTGACCGACCAGACCGCGAATTTTCACCGTCTCCAGCGGCAGGCCGAGTTCCGGCAGAACCCGCGCTTCGATACCCCGTTTGGTACCGACAAACAGCACCTGCGCATCGGCATCGCTGGCCAGCAGTCTCTGGGCCAGAGCCACGGCCGGGAAGAGATGGCCGCCGGTGCCGCCCCCAGCCAACAGTAGTTTCATGGCGTCCCCTCCTTGGTCTGGCTGGAAATATTCAACAGAATGCCCACCGCCACCATGGTCACCAGCAGGCTGGTGCCGCCATAGGAGACAAAGGGCAGCGCCAGGCCTTTGGTTGGCAACAGCCCCATGACCACGGCGATATTGATAAAGGCCTCCAGTCCGAGCAGGGTGGTGATGCCGAAGGCCAGATGCCGGCCGAAATCATCCGGTGCCTGCAGGGCAGTGTGAAAGCCGCGCAACACCAGCATCAGAAACATGGCGGTAATCACCAGCACGCCGGCGAAGCCAAGTTCTTCGCCGACCACCGAAAAGATAAAATCGGTGTGGGCTTCGGGCAGATAGTAGAGTTTCTGTTTGCCTTCGCCCAGGCCGTTACCGAACAGGCCTCCGGTGCCAAAGGCAATCAAACTCTGAATGATCTGAAAGCCGGTATCCGTCGGGTCCTGCCAAGGGTCGAGAAAAGCCAGAATCCGCCGCCGCCGATAGGCCACGTGCCATACCGCATAGTAGAGGAACGGCAGCGACAATAGCACGATATAGAGCAGATGACTGATACGGGTGCCGGCGGCCAGCAGCATCAGGCCGGCAACGATGGCCAGGGTCATGGCGCTGCCGAGATCGGGCTGCTGCAGCAGCAGGCCGAGCAACAGCGACAACACGATCATGTAGGGCAGAATACCGAGCTTGAAGGTCTTGACCTTGTCCTGTTTCTTGGCCAGGGAGTGGGCGATATAGACCACCATCGCCAGTTTCACCGCCTCGGCTGGCTGAAAATTGAACCCGGGCAGCTGAATCCAGCGGCTGGCCCCGTTGACCTGGGCGCCGATGCCCGGCACCAGCACCAGGATAAGGGCCAGGGCGCTGCACAGCAACCCCGGCACCGCCAGCTTGCGCCAGCGATGATAATCGAGGCGCATGAAACCGGTCAGCAGGGCAAAGCCGGCCAGGGCAAAGAGGCCCTGCCGCTTGAGAAAATGGAAGCCGTCCTGATATTTGTCGACCGCCATCACCGAGGAGGACGAATAGACCATGACCAGGCCGAAACAGGTCAGCGCGACCGCCAGCACCAGAATGGTATGATCGTAACCCCGTTGCAAGGTCATGGCTCAGACTTCCCCTTTCGCCGGCAGCTGGTTCACCGCTTGCACAAAGGCCTCGCCCCGTTCGGCATAGGAACTGAACATATCGAAACTTGAGCAGGCCGGCGACAGCAGCACCGAGCCCCCCGTTGGTGTCAGCTGCCGTGCAAGGCGCACCGCTTCTTCCAGGGTCGCGGCGCGATGGCTGGCCACCTTACCGGCCAGGGCCTGGGCCATGCGCTCTGCCGCTTCGCCGATCAGAATCAGATGGGCGACCTTACCGGCCACCGCCTCGGCCAGCGGGCCGTAGTCGCCGCCCTTATCCCGGCCCCCGGCGATCAGGGTCACCGGCGCCGCCAGCCCGGCCAGGCTCTTGACCACGCTGCCGACATTGGTGCCCTTGGAATCGTTGTACCAGACCACGCCGTCCAGTTCCCGCACCCGCACCATGCGATGATCGAGGCCGCCAAAGCCGCACACCGCCGGCCAGGCGATCTGGGCCGGACAGCCCTCCAGCAAGGGCGGAATCAGGGCGGCCATGACGTTCTCCAGGTTATGGCTGCCGCACAACTGCAGCTGACCGGCGGCAAAGCGGACTTCCCGCCCGGCCCAGCGCCACACCAGCTCATCGCCGACCAGACTCATGCCTTCGTCCAGCAAGCGACTTGAGGAAAACAGCACCTTGCGACAGGGCGCCGCCTCGACCAGAGCCAACACCTGAGCATCGTCGCCATTGAGCACCGCCACGTCGCCATCGGCCATGTTGACGAACAGCCGCTGCTTAGCGGCCAGGTAGGCGGCCATGTCGGGATAGCGGTCGAGATGATCGGGACTGAGGTTGAGCAGCAGGCCATAGCGAGGGCGAAAGGTTTCGATGGCTTCGAGCTGAAAGGAGGAGATCTCCGCCAGCAGCCAATCCCATTGCTCATCCATCGCTTCGATGAGGGGCGTGCCGAGGTTGCCGCCGACAAAGGTCCGCTTGCCCCAGGAGCGAAACACCTCGCCCAGCAGACAGGTAGTGGTCGATTTGCCGTTGGTGCCGGTAATGGCCACCAGCGGCGCAGTCAGCTCGCGACAGGCGATTTCGATCTCGCCCAGCACCGGCACCCCCTGCTGGCGGGCAGCGGCAATGGCCGGCAGGGTCAACTCCACACCGGGGCTGATGGCGATCAGGTCGGCGGTGACGAACAGTTCCTGGCTGTGGCCGCCGCAGTCAAGGGTTACCCCCTGGGCTGCCAACGCGGCCAACTGCGGACGGTCGGCGGCACTGCGGCTATCGGACAGGATCACGCGAGCGCCGCGGCGTAAAAAGAACGCCGTCAGCGCCAGCCCGGTCCGGCCGGCCCCCACTACCACCACCTGTTGTCCGTCATATGCTGCCATGCTACCTCGTTACAAACTTAAAAACCTTAACCACTATTCAATTCGCTGCTGGCGGCTGATACTACCTGAGCTTCAGGGTCGACAGGGCGACCAGGGCCAGAATAATGCTGATAATCCAGAAACGAACGATAATCTTCGGCTCCGCCCAGCCCTTGAGTTCAAAATGATGATGCAGCGGCGCCATGCGAAAGATCCGCCGGCCGCAGAGACGAAAGGAGGTGACCTGAAAGATCACCGACAGGGCTTCGACAACGAAGATCCCGCCGACGATGACCAACACGATCTCCTGCTTAGTAATCACGGCGATGGTGCCCAGCGCCCCGCCGAGGGACAAGCTGCCGACATCCCCCATGAAAACCTGAGCCGGGTATGTGTTGAACCAGAGAAAACCGAGGCCGGCGCCGACCATGGCCCCGCACAGCACGGCCAACTCGCCGGCTCCCTGTACCGAGCTGATCTGCAGGTAGCCCGACAGGCGGGCGTTACCGGCCAGGTAGGCAAAGAGCAGGTAGGTGCCGGAGGCGATGATGGTCGGACCGATGGCCAGGCCGTCGAGACCGTCAGTCAGGTTGACGGCATTGCTGGCGCCGACGATGACCAGCACCGCAAAGGGAATGTAAAAAATTCCCAGGTCGGGAAGCAGGCCCTTGAAAAAGGGTATCGCCAGGGTCGTCTGAAACGGCGGGTAGAGATAGAGGATAATGCCGGCCGCGGTCGCCAACAGCGTCAGAAAAAGCATCTTCTGCCGGGCCGACAGGCCGTCGCTGCTCTTGCTCTTGACCTTGCGGTAGTCGTCGAAGAAACCGACGACACCAAAACCGACGGTGACCAGCAGGGTGACCCAGACGTAGACATTGCTCAGATCGGTCCACAGCAGGGTCGGCAAAACGATGGCCAGCAGAATCAGGGTGCCGCCCATGGTCGGCGTCCCTTCCTTCTTGAAATGGGATTCGGGACCGACCTTGCGAATGGTCTGACCGATCTGCAGGCGGGACAGCTTGTCGATCAGCCAGGGGCCGAGGATAAAGGAGATCACCAGAGCGGTGATGGTCGCATAGATGGTGCGAAAGGTTATATAGCGAAAGATGTAAAATACCGGATATTCGCTATGCAACGGATAGAGCAGATGATACAGCATTCGAACGTGTCTCCCAATATCAATTCAAACGTCGCCTGTCGGCGGTCAGTTCATACCAGATGTGCTTCTCAGTGTCCTACCGCCTGCTGCGGATGACCAGCCTTGAGAGCGGCACAGATCTTTTCCATGGCCATGCCCCGCGACCCCTTGACCAGCACCCGATCCCCCGGTTGCACGATCTGCAGCAACCGTTCGATAAGGTCATCGTGATCGGCGGCAATGGTCACCCGCTCTGTGTCCAGGCCGGCGTGACAGGCGGCGGCAGCGGTCTCCGCCGCCAGTTCGCCTATTAGCAGCAGTTCGTCGACACAGGCGGCGGCCGTCTGACCCAGCTCCCGATGCAATTGGGGCGCGGCCTCGCCAAGTTCCAGCATATCGCCCAACACGGCGATGTTGCGCCCCTGCCCCGGAATTTCGGCCAGGGTCGACAGGGCGGCCTTGACCGCCAGGGGATTGGCATTGTAGCAGTCCTCGAGCAGCAGCACGTCATCCGCCAGCGTGGTGGCCTCCATTCGACCGGCGCAGGGCCGAAACAGTTCCAACCCGCGCACAATAACCGGGCCGGCGACCTGCAGGGCATGAGCGGCGGCAGCTGCAGCCAGAGCGTTGTGCACGTTGTAGCGCCCCCAGGCATGCAACTTGACCGGATAGCTGCCGTCGGGCAGATGCAGCCGAAAGCGCACGCCGTTCTGCCAGAGTTCGATGGCTTCGGCCCGCACCGTCGCCTGCTCGCTACAGCCGAACATCAAGCGCTGGGTGCCGTTGGCCACCGGCAGGGCGAGAACCCGGCTGTCATCGGCATTGATCACCGCCGTGCCTTCTGGCGGCAGAGCAGCAAAGAGTTCGCCTTTGGCCCGGGCCACGCCGTCCAGACCACGCAGGGTTTCGAGGTGCGCGGCACCGATATTGGTGATCACACCGATCTGCGGTTGGGCGATCTCCGCCAGGCGGGCAATCTCGCCAAGAACGCTCATACCCATCTCCAGCACCGCCCAGCGGTGTTCTTCACTCAGGGCAAAGAGGGTCTGGGGCAATCCCACCAGGTTATTGAAGTTGCCGGGGGTGATCAATCCCGGCCCGGTCAGGCCGAGTATGGCGCCGAGCATCTCCTTGGTGGTGGTCTTACCCGAGGAACCGGTCACTGCCACCACCGGCCCGGCAAAGGCCTGCCGGCGGGCGGCGGCCAGATCGCCGAGAGCCCGCAGGGCATCGTTCACCCGGATCACCGGAACCGGAAAACCGGCGATGACCTCTTCGCTGAGGCAGGCCACGGCGCCGTTACGAGCCGCTTGCAACAGAAAGTCGTGGCCATCGAAATTGGGGCCCCGCAACGGCACGAACAGATCGCCGGGCTGAGTGCTGCGACTATCGGTAGAGATACCGCTGACGCTGCCCTGGGCCTTGGTCGGCGTGAGGCTGCCGGCGGTAATCTGTACGATGCTCTGAAAATCAAGCTTCATGGCGGCCCTCCCGTTCCTGCAGCGCTCGACGCAACTCCTCGCGGTCGTCGAAATGCAACCGCTGATCGCCGATCTGCTGATAATCCTCGTGTCCCTTGCCGGCCACCAGCAGCAGATCTCCTGTGCCCAGCTGACTGACGGCGAAATCGATGGCCGCGCGCCGGTCATCAATCACCACATAGCCTCCGCGGCCTTCCTCGGCGGCCTGCTGCGGCGACCATTGGCTTCTGAACACCTTTTCCAGTCCCGGCCGAATATCATCGATGATGGACCCGGGATCCTCGGAACGGGGGTTGTCGGAAGTCACCACCACCAGATCAGAACGGTGCGCCGCTACCTCCCCCATCATCGGCCGTTTGCTGCGATCCCGATCACCACCGCAGCCAAACAGGGTAATGATGCGCCGCGGCTTGAGTTCGATAACCGCTGCCAGGGCCTTGTCCAGGGCATCGGCGGTATGAGCGTAGTCGACCAGAATCAGGGCGCCGAGTCCATTGTCCACCGGTTCGAGTCGGCCGGGCACCGCCGGAGCGGCAGCCAGTCCGGCAGCCACCGAAGCCGGAGCCAGGCCCAGGGCCAGACCGGCGGTAGCTGCGCAGAGCAGGTTGCTGAGGTTGAACTCGCCCCGCAGGGTTGAACACAGTTCGAAGTCTCCGGCCGGGCTGACGATACGGGCCTCGATCCCGGCCAGCGAGAGCCTGCTGGTCGAAGGATGCACGGCGGCCTCTTCACTCAGTCCACAGCTCCACAGCCCCTGGCATTGGCTCGCCAGCCGTCGACCGTAAAGATCGTCGATATCGACTACCGCCTGGCGCGGCCCCCGCGGGCCGAGGCCGGTGAAGAGCCGGCACTTGGCCTGAAAGTAGGTTTCCAGATCGCCGTGATAATCGAGATGCTCCGGGGTCAGGTTGGTAAAGATACCCAAATCGAAGGCGATGCCGTCGACCCGCCGTTGTTCGAGAGCGTGGGACGACACCTCCAGAATCAGGGTATCGGCGCCGGCACCGCGAAAACGGGCCGCCAACGCCAGCAGATCGACCGATTCGGGGGTAGTGTGGGTAGATGCCAGCAGCTGTCCCTCGAAGCGATAGTTGACCGTGCCGATCACCGCCGGCCGCCGCCCGGCGCTGCTCAGCAGAGCTTCGAGCAGATAGCTGACGGTGGTCTTGCCGTTGGTGCCGGTCACGCCGACCACCAGCATGTCGGCGGTAGGATCGTCGTAATAGCAGGCGGCGGCCAAAGCCAGTGCCTGGCGGGCATCGTCGACCAGAATTCCGGTCACCTGCGGCGGCAGCGGCCGTTCCACTTCATAGACAACCACCTGAGCGCCGCGCTGCAGGGCATCGTCGATAAACCGGTGGCCATCGACGGCGGCACCGCGCAGGGCAAAGAAGGCACTGCCAGCCACAACCTGACGGGAATCGTAATGAAGGGCGGAGATTTCTACGTTCGAAGGGCCGACAACAGCGCGTGGAGTCAGCTTTTGAACCAGCGTGGAGATTTTCATGGAATGAGCTATTTTCATGTCTCCGCCAAGAAAAGTCAAAAGGTATTTTCAGGCCGGCGGTGCCAGCCTGACCCACACTTCGCTGCCGTACTGAATCGCCCGGTGGGCCGCGGGATGCTGTTCCACGACCCGGCCGCTACCCTTGAGCTTGATATTGAGCCCGACCCGCTCCATGGTTTGCAGCACCTGGCGGCTGCTCATGCCGACGCAATCGGGCATGGTCGGCGAGACCCCATCCCGGCGGGCGCCGGCCATGTGCTGCAGGGCCGCGGGCACGGGATCATCAAAGACGATCTCGGGCAGGGCCAATTGCCGCACCGGCTCGGTGGGCGACACCTGCAGATAGCGTAACGACTGCTCGGCGATGCGAGCGAATACCGGCGCCGCCACCAGTCCGCCGTAGGTCTGCCCTTCCGGTTCATCGACCACCACCAGGATCACCAGCCGCGGCGCCTCGGCCGGCAAAAAACCGACGAAGGACGATACCCGCTTGTCCGCTGAATAGCCGCCGGTGACCGGATCGACCTTCTGTGCAGTACCGGTCTTGCCGGCCACGGTAAAACCCGGAACCTGAGCCAGGGGACCGGTACCGTCCTCGGACACCGCCCGCACCATCATGTCCCGCACCTGGTGAGCTACCGCTTCCGGCAACACGCGATGCACCGTGCGCGGCTTGCGCTTTTCCACGATGGCGCCCTGGCTATCGATCACCTGCTCCACCAGATCGGCTTCCATCAGCAGACCGCCGTTGGCGATAGCTGCCGTGGCCCGAGCCAGCTGCAGTGCGGTCACCGCGATCCCCTGGCCAAAGGAAATATTCGCCAGGTCGGCCTCGAACCATTGCTCGGGGCGGCGCAGCAAACCCTTTGATTCTCCGGGAAAATCGATTCCGGATCGGACGCCGAAGCCAAAATCCCGCAGATAGCGGTAATAACGGTCCCGTCCCAGCTTTTTGCCGATTTTGGCCGAGCCGATATTCGAGCTGACCTTGATGATATCCGCCACCGACAGCCGCTTGTAGCGATGGTGGTCGTGCACCGTGCGACCGCCGACCCGGTAGACGCCGTTTTCACAGTCGATGGTCTGTTGCGGGCTGACCAGCCCCTCGCTAAGGGCCGCCGCCACCAGAAAGGGCTTCATGGTCGAACCCGGCTCAAAGGCGTCGCACACCGCCCGATTGCGCCACTGGCTGGGCCGGCTGCGGCGAAAGGCATTGGGGTTGTAGTCCGGTTGGCTGGCCATGGCCAGCACCTTGCCCGTTGCCGGGTCGAGGACCACCACCGTGCCGGCCTTGGCCTGTGCCTTACGCACCCCGGCGGCCAGTTCCTTTTCGGCGATGTACTGCAAATTCTTGTCGAGGGTCAGCCACAGGCTGTGCCCCGGACTACCCCCCCGCACCGAGGCATCGTGATCACCGAAACCGAGACTTTTGCCCTTGCCATCCTTTTCGATTACCAGAAAGCCCCGCTCACCGAGTATCAGGGAGTCATACTGCAACTCCAGCCCTTCAAGCCCTTTGGGATCGAGCCCGGTAAATCCGATAACCTGAGCACCGAGCTGCGAATTGGGATAGTAGCGGTGATGCTCCTTGATGAAACCGACCCCCTTGAGCTTAAGAGCGCGCAGGGTTTCACTTTCTCGAGGCGACACCTGTCGCTTGACCCACAGAAAGCGCCGTTTCTTGCTCAGTTTGGCCAGCAGACGGCGTTGCGACAGGGACAATACTCGGGCCAGGGCCTTGGCCGTGCCGGGTGCATCTTCGACCCGATGGGGCTCGATATACACCGAGTCGACCGCGGTACTCAGGGCCAGTTCCTGGCCGTTGCGATCGTAGATGGTGCCCCGCTGGCGGGGCAGCTGAACGATTCTCTGGTACTGACGCTGGGCGCGCTTTTCAAACAGTTCATGATCGAGCACCTGCAGGCTCAGAGCCCGGTAACCGATCAGGCCGAAGGCCAGGATGAACCCGACCCCGATCAGTTTGATTCGCCAGTTGTGCCAGCGCTTCGAATACTTCATTGCTTAATGTACACCACCTGGTCAGGGGTCGGGTTGCGCAGTGCGAGTCGTTTTTTGGCCACATCTTCGATCCGCCCGGGATGACGCAGGCTGGCCGCCTCGAGACGCAGGCAACGTACTTCGCGATTAGTCTCCCGCAGCCGCGATTCGGCCTTGGAGATATCGTATTGCAAATGGACCAGTTGCAGGCGGGACCAGACGAAGAACAGGGAAACGGTGAGCAGAATGGCCAAAAACACAAAGACCCGCAACAGCCTCGGCGGCTGCAGCGGAATCAGATTAACCTTGGGAACCGGCCGAACGATAGTATGCGCCATGGCATCCCTCCTATGTATTCAAATTGCTGAGCAAGGCCTTTGGTGGCCTTCTCAGCACCGGCTCGAGAAAATGAATTTCCTTCAGCCTTGCAAAATCAGTCCGGGCAGCGGCGTACGGCCCGCAATACCGCACTGCGGGATCGCGGATTGGTCGCCACCTCTTCTTCGCCGGCCCGCAGCCCCTTGCGGGTCAGCACCTCGACCCGCGGCCGGTGGTTACACACACACTGGGGCAGCCTCGGCGGACAGATGCAGCTTTGCGACTCGCTTCGAAAGCAGCGTTTGACCAGGCGATCTTCCAGGGAGTGAAAGCTGATCACCGCCAGGCGCCCGCCGGGTCGCAGGCAGCTGATGGCCTTATCCAGCCCCTGCGCCACATGCTCCAGCTCGCCGTTGACCTCGATGCGCAGGGCCTGAAAGACCCGGGTGGCCGGGTGAATCCGGGAAGGTACTCGGCCCTTGGGTACGCTGTACTTAACCAGCTCGGCGAGCTGACCGGTAGTGGTCAGGGGCGTCTCGACCCGTCGTTCGACGATCCGCCGGGCGATGCGCCGGGCATAGCGCTCTTCGCCGTATTCGCGAAAGATCCGCGCCAGTTCCTCAGCGGTATACTGCTGCAGAATCTCGGCGGCGGTCAGTCCGCCGCTGCGGTCCATGCGCATATCGAGAGGCGCATCGACCTGAAAGGAAAATCCCCGATGACCAGCATCGAGCTGAAAGGAAGAGACACCGAGATCGAGCAGCATACCGTCGATGCCCTCGATGCCGAGCTCTTCGAGGATCCGATCGACCTCGCTGAAATTTCCGTGACGCAGGACCACACGATCGCCGTAGGGATCCAGAATCCGGGATGCCGCCTGCAGCGCGTCCTGGTCCCGGTCGAGGCCGATCAGGCGACCGTCGGGGGCCGTGGCTTCGAGGATCAGTCGAGCATGGCCGCCGCCGCCCAGGGTACCGTCGACAAAGATCTCGCCCGGCTGAGGTTGCAGGCAGGCCAGCACTTCGACTGGCATTACCGATAAATGTTGGAACTCGACCCCGGTCACCACTCAGAACCCCAGATCGTAAAGAGTCTGAGGATCTTCGTTGACCAGCGCTTCGGCGGTCCGCATCATCTCTTCGTGCTTGACCCGATTCCAGAGTTGAATCTTGTTGAAGGAACCGACCACGACCACCTCCCGCACCTCTTCCAGTCCGGCATATTCGCGCAACGGCTTACTGATCTGGATCCGACCCTGTTTATCGAAGGAACAGGCGATGGCGGGGGTGAGCAGAGAGAGATTGATGGCTTCACGCAGAGGACCGGCAGCCATCTTATCGACATTGTCGACGATGCGCTGCCATTCGGGCATGGGGTAGGCCACCAGGCCACCCTTCTGCTGGGTGATCATCAACTGCTCATCGCCATGGGCTTCGGCCAGCACCTCACGGAACTTGGCCGGAATGCTCGCCCTGCCCTTGGCATCGATGGCGTTGTTATGTACCCCCTGAAAAGTCATCCTCACCCCAGCATGGTCTCATTTGACACTTTTACCCACTTATTGGCCAAAACTATAACGAGCCACCCCACAGCTGTCAAGCCGATATTTATGATCTTTTAAGAACTTAGCTCACTCGAACAACAAGAGCGCCCTCCGGCTGAAGGGCGCTCTTGACAAACAAAAAGAGGGGACCAAATCGGTCATCTTGAACAACGGTTGAACACCAGCCCAAAGAGCTTATTAATTCCGATCTTTTATGCTGACAAGCCCCCGGTTTGCGGGCCGGAGAATTTTGCCGCGGGGCGCGACACTAGTGGCGCGCCCAGCGGTAAAGAATGTCTCAGCGTCTGCGCAAGAGTTCCCGGCTCACGCATCCCCTGCCGGCGGCTTGACGGGCAGCTTCAGCTCGATGGCCTCGATGCGCTGATCGACCACCCGGCGCACGGTAAAGACCGCGCCCTGCACCTCGCAGCTCTCCCCGCGGGCGGGGATGGTACCGAGACAATGGAGCAGAAAGCCGGCCAGGGTGGTGGCGTGTTCCTCGGAAAGCTGCAGACCGAATTTCTGGTTGACCTCCCGCAGAGTGGCGCTGCCGCCGATCAGAAACCGGCCGGGCCCCAGCTCACGGAACAGGACCTTGTCGGCATCGTACTCATCCTGAATGTCGCCGACGATCTCTTCGACAATATCCTCCAGGGTGACGATGCCCTCGACACCGCCGTATTCGTCGACCACCACAGCCAGGTGAATGCGCTGCTGTCGCAAGGCCTGCAGCAGACCGCTGATGCGCTGCGATTCGGGGACGAAATAGGGCGCCCTGGCCAGATCGCGCAGAGAAAACTCCCCGGGCCGATGGACATAGTTGAGAATATCCTTGCCATGAATGACTCCCACCACCTGATCGAGACTCTGCTCGTAGACCGGAAACCGCGAATGGCTGGCCTGCTGGGCTATCTGCAGAACCTCGGCAAAGGGGGTGGCGAGCTCCATGCCGACCACCTCGGTGCGGGGGATCATGATATCGCGGACCCGAATCTGCGATAGTTCGAACACGCCATGCAACATGCGCCGCTTGTCCCGGCCGACCACCCCGGCCTGCTCGCCGACGGTAATCAGGGTGCGGATCTGATCCTCGGAGATGCCCTCCCGGTCGGTCTCGCTGCGGCTGAAGCGGTTCATCAGCCGGGCCAGGCCGGTCACCAGCCAGACCACCGGCCCCAGCAGCACCATGGTCAGCTTGATCGGCCGCACCACCCAAAAGGAAACCCGTTCGGGATTGCGGGCGGCAAAGGTCTTGGGACAGACCTCGGCAAACACCAGAATGACCGGGGTCAGGACGAGAATGGTCAGCAGCTCGCCGTATTCGCCGTAAAACCGCACAAAAAAGGTCGTGGCTAAGACCGAAGCGGCGATGTTGACCAGGTTGTTGCCGACCAGGATGGCGCCGAGCAACCGGTCGGGCTGCTGACGGATGGACTCCAACAGCCGGGCACTGGGCCGTTCCTTGGCCACCAGGTACTTGACGCGCAGGAAGTCGAGGGTCAGCAGGGCCGTTTCCGAGCCGGAAAAAAACGCCGAAAGGGCGACCAGCGCAGCCAGAATGAACAGATAAAAATA
>JAUWLU010000165.1 GCA_030613545.1 Desulfuromonadales bacterium | reverse complement strand
GGTCTACGGGGTCGGCTACAAATTCGAGCCGTAAAAGCTCTGCCGGAAGACGGTCTTTCCCTGCAGCCTTCAGCGTGCCGCGGGCAAACAGGCCGAACTGCTCGGAACCCAGAACAGCAGATCAAAGCCCCGCGGAGAGTGATGGCTTGTCCGCAAACCTGCGGCGGCAACCGGAAAACCACGCTCCCGTCCCCTCTTCCACCACTGCGACCAGGATAATCATCACCCTTCACAAGACGCACCCCGCCACACCATGATTAATCACTAATTAATGCTCGATCCCGGGGCAATCGACCGGCCAACCGCTCAAAATGATGGAATCCTAATCCAGCAACAGGGAAATCGGTCGATTCCCCACTGTTTAATTATGTAAAACTTATTTATCTGCCAAATTATGTACACCGATTAATCACGAGAAGGGGTCGCGGCCTGCATATTAGCCCATGCCCATACCCCTCCGGGCAGGTTCTGCTCGCAACAGGTGCCCCATACCCCTTGTTTATTTGTCGGCGGCCAGCACGATTTACATTCGCGGCTGTATTTCAAACCTGATGCCTGATGCTTTCGCAAAAAGTCATGAGATGGCTAAGCAAAAATTTCGTTCTACAAGGCGTTAGTGGTTTTTCAGGGGTGAAGGCATACATAGGGTATGTCGAAGTCCTGAAAAAGTGCTGCAACGCAGTAGAGCGGACTTTTTGCAACGCCATCAAACCTCGCTCGACAAATCCGATTCGATGAAAACCGCATTTTTTGTTTTGGTCGCCAAGGCATTGCCGCTACAATAGGCATCGACAACTCCCACCTTACGGCTCGTTGGCTTTTTTGCCGCAAGACTCTTCTTGCCATTCGAGAGTAGTGCCGCACAAAGGTTCAGGACAAAGGACTTCCATGGCACGTGATGTTGACAAAACCCGGTCGCAACTTGTGGCGGAACTGGCAACTGCCCGCAAGCAACTGGCAGCCCTGGAGCAGCAACGGCAAACTGAGCGTGAAGATTCGGCCGCCGATCCGGCCGACAAGGCTCACGGATCCGGTCCTTGCGGTGCCGGACACAGCGCAGAACAAACAAGCCCTGACAACGATGCCGAACTGCAGCGGGCCCGACAGGAGATCGATCTCAACCAGAGCCGCTTCGAAACCCTCTGCCGTCTGACCCAGATGATCCACGAGCCGGAGCAGAAGATTCTCGACTTCGGGCTTGAAGCCGGCGTACAGGTTACCGGCAGCACCATCGGTTATATCTATTTCCTCAGCGAAGACGAAACGGAATTGACCCTGCACGCCTGGTCCAGGGACGTCATGGCCCAGTGCCGGGTCGATAGTTATCCCGACGCCTACAAGGTGGAAGAGACCGGCCTGTGGGGCGAGGCGATACGGCGACGCCGGCCCATCATCACCAACGACTACCCGGCCACCCCCCTGCGGCGCGGCCTGCCTGAAGGCCACGTGCCGGTGCAGCGGCACATGAATCTGCCGCTGTTCGATAACGGCCGGATCGTCCTGCTGGCCGGGGTCGGCAACAAACGCGACGCCTATACCGATCAGGATGTCCGGCAGCTCTCGCTGGTGATGGAGGGCATGTGGAACATCATCAGGCGCAAACGGGCGGAAACGGCCCTGCACCAGGCCAACGTGGAACTGGAAGCCAAAGTCCGCGAACGGACCCGGTCACTGCTCCAGGCCAACAGCGATCTCGAACATTACCAGGGGATCGTCGCCTCGACCCCCGACCTGGTCTCCCTGGTCGATCGCGACTATGTCTATCGCATCGTCAACGACAGCTACTTACGAGCCTTTGGCAAGGACCGGCAGGGCATCATCGGCAAAACGGTTTTCGATCTGCTGGGCGAAGAAGACTTCGAAGGTCATGTCAAGCCCCATTTGAACCGGGCTTTCGACGGCGAAACCGTCCGCTACGAGCGCTGGCTCACCTTTCCCGTTACCGGCAGGCGGCTGTGCGCCACAACCTTTCATCCGGTAGCCGCAAAGGGGGGCCATATCGGCCACGTCGCGGCCAATATCCGCGACATCACCGAGCGCAAGCTGGCCATGGACGACCGCCAGCGGATCTTTAACGCCTCTCTCGACATATTGTGCGTCATCGGCTTTGACGGCTGCTTCAAGGATCTCAACCCTTCCTGGACCCGCGCCCTCGGCTGGAGTGTTGCCGAACTGCAAGGCAAACCGTGGCTGGAGCTGGTACATCCGGAGGATCGCGCAGCGACCATCGAAATGGACGAACGACTGCTGCTGGGGCAGAAGACCGCCGGCTTCGAAAACCGCCTGCGCTGCAAGGACGGCAGGTATCGCTGGGTCTCGTGGAATTCCTCCGCCGACAGCGAGCGCCAGGAGATCTTCGCCGTGGCCCGCGACATCACCGACAGCAAGCTGCTGCAGGAGGCCCTGAAGTCGTCGGTGCACAAATACCGGACCTTTTTCGACTCCGCCGGCGACGCGGTGTTCGTTCACGACTTTTCCGGCCGGCTGCTCGATGTCAACCGGGTGGCCTGCGAGCGTCTCGGCTACAGCCGCGAGGAGCTGCTGCGCATGCCGGCAGCCGATCTGACGGCTACCGAAACGGCGCTCAGGGCCCCGCAACTGCTGAAACAGATCGAACATGACGGCCAGGCTTCTTTCGAGGCCCGCCACCGCAGCAAAGACGGCGGCGAACTGCTGGTCTGGACCAACGCCCGGCGCATCGAGTACGACGGTCTGCCGGCAATACTGAGCATCGCCCGCGACATCTCGGAGCGCAAGCGCATGGAGAATGAGCTGCGCAAACTGGCCATCACCGACCCCCTGACCGGCGTCAAAAACCGCCGTTACTTCATGAACCGCGGCAGCGAAGAACTGGCGCGCAGCCTCCGCTACAAGACCCCCCTCTGCCTGCTGCTCCTCGCCATCGACCATTTCAAGCTGGTCAACGATACCTATGGCCACGATGCCGGCGATGAGATCCTCAAGGGCCTGACGCAAAGATGCCAGATGGCCCTGCGCGAGACCGACCTCTTCGCCCGTCTCGGTGGCGAGGAATTCGCCGCGTTGCTGATCCAGACCAGCCAGCAGGACGCCCTGCTGACCGCGGAACGCCTGCGCGAATCGATTCAGGGCATGTCCTTCCCCCAGATCAGCGAAACCTTTTCCATCACCATCAGCATCGGGGTGGCCCTGCTCGATGCGGCGGACGGCTCCATCGAAGAGGTCATGAAACGTGCCGACCAGGCCATGTACCGGGCCAAGCAGAGCGGCCGCAACTGCGTGGTGCTCTGCTGACCGCCCCTTTCCGCTGCCGCCGGACAGCAGAACACAAAAGCCCTGTCGGTCAGTGCCGACAGGGCTTTTGTGTTGATCGTTTGGCAACGGGCCGGAAAATCGTTCAGAGATCGCAGGTCAGGCAGTTTTTCCCCTTCTTCTTGCTCCGGTACATGAGCTCATCGGCACGCTTGACCAGACTGGACAAGGTATCGTCGTCGCGCGCCAGGGTGGCGCCGACCGAAACGGTGACCCCGATCCGGCCCCCTTTCCGCTGCAACTGGGAGTGTTCGACGAGCAGCCGCAGCCGTTCACCGATGGCGATCAATTCCTGAGCCCCGACATTGCGGATCAGGCCGATGAACTCCTCCCCGCCCCAGCGGCCGAAAACATCGAAGGGCCGGCAGATATGCTTCAGATTACTGGACACCATCTGCAGCACCTGGTCGCCGCTCGCGTGACCGTAACTGTCGTTGACCAGCTTGAAATTGTCGATATCGATAAACAGCAGGCCGAAGGTCCAGCCATAGCGCACCCGTTCCTGCAGATGGCTCTTTATCTCCCGTTCGCAATAGCTGCGGTTGGCCAGTCCGGTCAGCCCGTCGACCAGCGCCAGTTGCCGCAATTCCGCCAGTTGCAGCAGTACGCCGGTCTTTTCGCTGAGATCCTGAAAGAGCTCGACACCGCCGAGGATCTCGCCATCACCGTTGCGTAAGGGCTTGATGCGTAACGCCACCGGCACCCGGTGCCCCCGTTTGTGGCGCAGATAGACCTCGGCCTCGACGGCGACACCCTCTTCCATCGACTTGGCCAAGGGGCAGCGATTTTCACAGAGGAGGTTCCCCTCAGCATCGACATGATTAAGAATGTTGTCGTAGCAGTGACTACCGAGGACTTCGTCGGCGGTAAAGCCGGTGATCTGCTCGGCAGTACGATTCCAGAAGGTGATCCTGCGCTCAAGATCGACGAAATAGAGGCCGTCGTAGAGATGATCGAGCAGCTGGCGATAATCGGGCTGGGACAAAAGTGGCTCCTTGCTGATGCATGTGGGAAGCGGGTGTTTGCACACCTGGCACCGTCAGGCCTCGGTGATGTCTGCTGAGAAATGATACCGGAAAATTGACTTTCATTGCAATCCCCGATCAGGGCGCTGTCTGAACGTCGGCCGGTTGTGTCCCCGTTGGGGTTTGGTGTTAAAATGTAACAGTAACTGTATCTGCCGCCATCGCGAGCGGCACACGCAAGAGGAGGACGCCATGGCAGGGAAAATCTTTTATCGGGAACGGAAAAAGTTTGTAGACGGCTCCAAACACCCGCGCTACATCGTCGGCGCCGTCGCGGATGTAAACCTCAAGGTTTACAGCAAGCACATGCGCATGAGTGAGTTGAAACAGGTCGCCGAAGAACTGGGTGCCGAACTTGTGCATCTGAAGCGCGGCCCGAAACACTGACCTCAAGTCATGCAAGATGCCAAGGCCTCCACCGGCAGGTGGGGGCCTTTTTTTTGCGTCACAGGCTCCGCGGGCCCGTGCATTACGGTAGCGCAGCGCCCCCCGGACGTGCCAACGGAACGGCTATTGTCTCCAAAACAATTCGGGCCATTGGCCAATCATGATGGTTTCGCAAAAAGCCATGAGATGGCTAAGCAAAAGTTTCGACCTACAAGGCGTAGTGGTTTTTCAGGGGTGAAGGCATACATATAGTATGTCGAAGTCCTGAAAAAGCGCTGCAACGC
>JAUWLU010000102.1 GCA_030613545.1 Desulfuromonadales bacterium | reverse complement strand
AGGCATACATATAGTATGTCGAAGTCCTGAAAAAGTGCTGCAACGCAGTAGGGCGGACTTTTTGCGACGCCATCAAATAACCGGGGGAGGAGGATATTATGCTGAAAACCACTATCGGTCCGGGACTGTTGCTGGCGCTGTTGCTAACGCCCATGATAGCCGGAGCGGGAGATTTTGACGGCAGCAAACCGCTGCTCTGTGCCACCATCGAAGCCTATGAATGCGACGCCGGGCAAAGTTGACAGAAGGTGCAAATCAAGGACATAAATCTGCCGCAGTTTCTGCGCATCGACTTTAAGCAGCAGCACATCAGCGGTACCAGGGAGGACGGCGAGACGAGAACCACCGCCATCAACAACATGGCACAACTGCCCGACCGGCTGATCATGCAGGGGGTACAAAACGGTCTCGGGTGGAACCTGATCATCACCGAACCGGACGGCAAGATGTCCCTCACCGCGTCCGGCCCCCGCACCGGCTTCGTCGCCTTCGGCGCATGCACCACCTATCCGGACCAGTAATGAGGCCCAGCCACGGTCCGCCTCAATAGCGGACCGCGGCTGGACCACAGCAATCGTGCTTCACTCCCCTCCCCCATCCGCACCGAACTCTTGCCACAGGACTTCCAGCGAACCGGCTCGGGCGATTACTCGCTGCCGCAGCGCGCCGAAACGCTCCGCACTCCAGGGTGGGAAGCCAGCCAGCTGCACCAGAGCGCGGCCAAAACAGCCCTGCAGACGATTCTCCGTAACGAAGGAACGCTCCCGGCGGCCGTTATCGCCGTAAAAATGGGTCGTCAGGCCGCTGGGCAGTTGCGGCAGCGTCGGCTCTTTGGCTATATTGTACACCGCCTTGCTAATGTCCAGTGCGGTTAGTCGTGTCAATGAATTCTAAGATATTTTTGGTGTTGCCAAGGCGTCGTCAACGCAGGCCTAACCGTGCGTTAAGTCAAGTTGGCGCAACGCAGGCAGCGCCGAAAAGGGCCAGAATTAGAAGACAGGATTAGCCACACGGGGCACTAGGCCACGGCCCGGTCAGGCCCTTTTCTCCTGCGAACCATGAGGATTTCAACCATGTTCAACTTTAGTTACTTCAACCCGGTCCGGATCGTGTTCGGCCGCGACACCATCGCCCAGCTGGCCGATCTGGTCCCGACCGACAGGCGCGTCATGGTCATCTACGGTGGCGGCTCGATCAAGCGCAACGGCGTTTACGAACAGGTGATGGCGGCATTGAACGCTCATCAAGTTTCGGAATTCGCCGGTATCGAACCGAATCCTTGCTACGAAACCTGCATGGCGGCCGTACAGAAAGGGCGCCATGAGGGCGCCGAGTTTCTGCTCGGAGTCGGTGGAGGATCGGTTCTCGATGCCACCAAATTCATCGCCGCGGCCATTCCCTATCAGGGGCGCGATCCCTGGGACATGGTCACCGGCAAGGCTCCGGTCACGACCGCCCTGCCCCTTGGCTGCGTGTTGACATTGCCGGCCACCGGTTCGGAGATGAACATCAACTCGGTCATTTCCCGTGCCTCGACCCGGCAGAAGGTGCCCTTTAAGAGCGAGCACCTCTTCCCGCGCTTCTCCATCCTCGATCCGGCCACCAGCTTTTCCCTGCCCATGCGGCAGCTCGCCAACGGCGTGGTCGATACCTTTGTCCACGTCTGCGAACAGTACCTCACCTATGAGGCCAACGCTCCGCTGCAGAACCGGCAGGCCGAGGCGCTCCTCCTGACCCTCATCGAGGAGGCTCCCAAACTGCAGAGTGAACCGGACAGCTACGAGGTCCGGGCCAATCTCATGTGGTGCGCCACCCAGGCCCTCAACTACAATCTGGCCTGCGGCGTGCCGACCGACTGGGCGACCCATGCCATCGGCCACGAGCTGACCGCCCTGTTCGACCTCGACCATGCCCGGGCCCTGGCGGTCGTGCTGCCGGCCCTGCTCAGTCACCAGCGCCGGCAAAAGGCGGACAAGCTGTTTCGCTACGGCTGCCCGGTCTGGGGCCTCGCTGACCTGGACCATGAATCGACCATCGATAACGCCATCGAGCGGACGGTCGCCTTCTTTCACAGCCTGCAGGTTCCGACCCGTCTCAGCGACTACGGCATCTGCCAGAGCGATTGCCGGGAAATCGTAGCCCGATTCGAGCAGCGCAAGACGAAGGTCGGCGAGCACCAGAACATCGGCGCCGCCGAGGTGGCGGCCATTCTCGCCCTGGCCGCCTAACCTTTTCACCGCCCGCCGACCGTCACTGGCGCTCCCTGACGGCACCCCCCTCTGACCCGGCCGGTGGAGGGAATTGTACTTGGCAGCCGGTTTAAATAGCGCTACGATAACGCCATTGTCGTTAAGGGGGAGGAAACATGCCACGCAAGGGCATCAGCTACGAGCAGGTCGCCAGAGCCTGCAACGATCTGCAAAAGACGGAACGACTCAGCGTCCGTGCCATCCAGGCTCGGACCGGCGGCTCCATGACCACGGTCCTCAAGCATTACCGGCGCTGGCAGCGCGAGCGCTCGGGGCAGCAAGATACGCCGGCCATTTCGGAGCGGCTGCGCAACGCTCTGCTGAGCGAGCTGGAAGACGCCGCTGCCCGATCCCGCCAGGCCATGCAGCAACAGCTGCAGAAGGCGCAGCAAAGGGCGGCCGCCTGGCAGGCGGAAGCCGAACAAAAGCAGCGCTTGCTGGCGCAGCAACGGAAACGGGCCAACCAGCGGCAGAGCCAGCGGGTGCGGCAGATTCGCGATACGGAACAACGGGCTGCCGCCGCCGAAGGACGGTTGCGGACCGTACAGGCCCGCCTCAACGCACAGGAAACCGCCCTGAGCAGGGAACAGCACTTGCGGCGCAGCAGTGAAAAAGCCCTGCATCAGATGTAGGGCCTGAAACAGATGGCTGAAGAACGGTTGCTGGAGCAGGAACAGCGGTTGCGAGCCCTGGAGGAGCAGATCCAGGACCCGCAGCAGCAAAAGAAAGCGGCCCAGCCGAAAAAGAAGGGCCAGAAGGCCCAGCAGAGCCTGTTCAATTTCTAGTACCCCCTGTCAGGGGGTACGCCATACCAACTCGCCGGTCACTCTTTCGGCAACTGAATCGCCTTGACCTCGAGAAACTCCTCCAGTCCGTAACGGCCCATCTCCCGGCCATTGCCCGACTGCTTGTAACCACCAAAGGGCGCCAGCAGGTTATTAGGGCCGCCGTTAACCTCGACCTGGCCGGCCCGCAGCCGCCGCGCCACGGTCAGGGCCCGCTGCTCATCGGCCGACCAGACCGCGGCCGCCAGACCGTAATCCGTGTCGTTGGCGATCCGCACTGCTTCGTCTTCATCCCGATAACTTAAAATCGACAGCACCGGCCCGAAGATTTCCTCCCGGGCAATGGTCATCTCCGGCGTTACCCGGCCGAAAACGGTTGGCTGCACATAGTAGCCCCGCTTAAGCCCGGCCGGCTGTCCGACGCCGCCGCAGAGCAGCTGCGCCCCTTCCTCGATTCCTTTGCGGATATAGTCCCTGACCCGCTGCTGCTGACGGGCCGAAACCAGGGGCCCTAGCTTGGCTTCGCCCCCCATGGGATCGCCGACGGTAAAGGTAGCCGCCCCGTCTACCGCCAAAGCCACCGCCTGCTCGTAGAGCGCTTCCGGCACCAGCAGCCGGGTCATGGCGTCGCAGGTCTGACCGGAATTGATAAAACAGCTGTTGAGGGTGGACCTGATCGCCGGAGCCAGATCGGCGTCGTCCAGCACCAGGGCCGCCGACTTGCCGCCCAACTCCAGGGCGACCCGCTTGACCGTCGCCGCCGCCAGTTCCGACACCCGCCGGCCGGCCCGGGTCGAGCCGGTGAAGGAGACCATATCGACCTCGGGGTGCCGGGCCAGACTCTCACCGGCTTCTTCCCCGCTGCCGCTGACCAGATTGAAGACGCCGGCGGGCAGGCCGGCCTCGGCGACGACATCGGCCAGCAGAAAGGCGTCAAGGGGCGTTACTTCACTCGGTTTGAGCACCACCGTACAACCGGCCAGCAGCGCCGGCGCGACCTTGAGGACGATCTGGAGCAGCGGGTAGTTCCAGGGGGTGATGCAGGCCACCACGCCCACCGGCTCCCGCACCACCAGGGAATGGCCGATGCGCTCTTCTTGAAAGCAGTCGGTCATGCCGGCATAGACCTCCATATTGGCCACCGGCAGGGCGGTCTGGATAGACTGGGAAAATTTCAGTGGCATGCCGAGCTCGGCAGTGATAGTGGCGGCCAGTTCCTCGGCCCGTGCCTGCAGCCCCTCAGCCAGCTTTTTCAGCCAGGCAGCTCGCTTGGCTACAGGGGTCACCGCCCAGCCAGCGAAGGCCGCCCGAGCCGCACATACCGCGTCGGCAACATCCTGCTCGCTGCCGGCCGGTACCGTGGCGATGACCTCTTCGGTGGCCGGATTGACCACCGGCAGCGTTTCCTGGCCCTGAGCAGCAATCCATTGCCCGTCGATATATAATTTGTCGCGAATAATCATGTTTTGTACTCCTTATTTCGAATACCTCAGTTGATCGGCATCAAGGTCCCTGTTGCCGGAATAGACTAACATGGCCTTTATGAAAACAACAAACCGACCACAAGACAACCGCGCCCGGCGAAAACTGCGCCGCGACCTCAGGACCCTGGCGCTGTTCACAGTGATCTACTGTCGCAAGCACCACCTGGGCACCAAGCTTCCGCTGGCGCCGCAAGGGCTGCCCGTCACGGTACCGGAGTTGACCCGTTACCGCTATTGTAGCGCCTGCCGGGAGCTTCTGAACTACGCCATCGACCGGCGCCTGCACTGTCCCCTCGATCCCAAGCCGGACTGCCGGGAATACCCGCGCAACTGTTACACGCAGCCACAACGAGCCGCGATCCGGCAGGTCATGGCCTTCGCCGGCCCCTACCTGGTAAGACGCGGACGATTCGACCTATTGTGGCGTCTGCGTTTCGGCTGATTGTATATTTTTGCCCTGTCCTGCCAGAGGTCGTAAAAGGTTTGGCCGTGACATCCCAATCCCCTTGAGGGACCTCCTCCTCATTTGCAGCAGCAGTCAGGACATCCACCATTTCCACCCAGAAGGTACTGCCGCCGCCGGGCGTTTCTTCAACCCAGGCCCGCCCTCCATAGGTTCGAGCAATTTTCAGCACTGTGGCCAGGCCCACCCCCGTCCCTTTGAGCTTTTTCCCGGAAGTGCCACGGGAGAAGACCTCAAAGATACGGCCGCGCTCCTCCTCCGGAATACCAGGGCCATGGTCGCGCACAAAGAAGCGCACCCTTTGCCCCTTTCGTTCGCCTCCCACCTCGATGGTACTGCCTTTCATGCCCGCATAGCGGACGGCATTGCCGATTAGGTTGTCGAAAATCTGGGAAATGCCCGCCTCTGGAATGCGGATCGCGGGGCGCGGTTCGTACGTTACGACCACTCCGGATTCGGCAATTGATTTTTCCAGGTTTCCGATGACTTCCCGAACCACTTCGCCTGCAGCAACCGGCTCGGTCGGCCTTTCCAAACGCCCCATCCTGGCCAGGATAAGGAGGTCCTCCATCTGCGCCAACATCTTCTCCCCCGCGGTGGTAATGGCGGCCAGGCAGTTCAGGGCCTGCTCGTCCAGCCGCCCTCGGTACTCTCTGCGCAGGAAATCCGCATAACCGAGGATGGGGGTGAGGGGGGTGCGCAGATCGTGGGAAACGGTGGAAGCGAAGGCTTCCAGCTCTTGGTTTGCCTCCCGCAACTTGTCCTCCGCCGCTTCGCGCAGCAGAATGTCCTGTTGCAGGCATTGGTTTGCCTTATCCAACTCGGCTGTGCGTTCCGCCACCAACTCTTCGAGATGATCTTGGTATCTTTTCAGCTTCTCCTCGGCCAACTTTCTTTCGGTGACATCCCGCACCGTGCCCTGGAGAACCACTTTGTCCTGAAAATGCACCTTGGTTACCAAGACGGTGGCAAAGAACTCTTCTCCGCTTACCCGTTGATGTTTCCACTCAAAGAAATGGGAACCCTTTTCCATAGCCTGGGCCACCATCTCCTGCGTCTTGACTGAGGACAGAGCGCCATCAGGTTGATATACTGGAGATAAATCCACAGGAGTCTTGCTGATAAACTCTTCTTTGTTCTGGCAGCCGAAAAGTTGTACCGCCGAAGGGTTGCCGTCAATATACCGCCCGCCAGGAGCCAGGATCATAATCGCATCCCTGGAACCATTGAAAAGAGTCCTATATTTATTCTCGCTTGCCCGCAGCTCATTCTCAACCCGGGTGCGCTTGATGATTTCATGGTTCAACTCATCGCGCGAAGCTGTCACCTCTTTAAGGTTGACCACCATCTGGTTGAAGGAGCGGGAGAGCTGGCCGATTTCGTCCTGGCCAGCGACGTTGAGCTGCAGGTCGAGATGCCCCTGGCCGATACGATTAAAAACTGCCATAGCCTCATCCAGCGGCCGGACAATGCCGCGCGTGACATAATAGCCTATCAGCAGCGACAGGACGATAACGACCGCTGCCACCCAGGCAATCCATTCGATCATATGCGCCAAGGCACTGGCCATGCGCTGCCGGCTTTCGGCATAGTCGTCGTCATAAGCGGTGGCCACAATGATCCAGTCCCAAGGCTCGAAGTAGGCAATAGACGCGCTCTTGCGCCGCGGCCGGGCCTCACCAGGGTTTTGCCAGGGATATTTATAATAGAGGGTGGGGATCGCTTTATCGGGCTGATCGCTGCCAAGGTTAGGAGCCTTTTCGATAACCGGCCGAAAAGGCTTAAGCCTGAGGTCATCGTCTTCAAGAATATTCTCTCCGTCCCGCTGGCCGCCCTTGGAAATGAGGTACTTGCCGCGCTGCTCGCCCTGTCCCCCAAAAACGGCCACATAACCGCTCTTGCCGATGACGATATCCAGAATGCCGCGCCTCAAGCTGGTGACACTCTCCTGCTTCTGCCCCACGTACAGGGCGCCGACGACCCTGCTGCCGCTGGCATCCCAGAGGGGCTGATAACGGGTCTGATACCAGGCGTTTACTACATAGGCGCGGCCGGAAAAAACTTCCCCCCGCAGCAGGGCTTCGGTCACCGGACTGGGCGAACCGTCAGGATTGTAGCGGGGAATATATGTGCCGATGGCGCGACTGCCGTCCAGGCTGGGCACCGTGGTAGCGACCCGCAGCATATCCCCTGCTTCGTTCATGCGCTGAAACACGGTACAGGTCACCCCTTGCAGCTCAGACACCTCGTCAACGAGCGGGGTCGGCACAGTCAAATCCGTATTGTGTCCAAGCCAGCGATCGTTGTATCGCACCTTCGGCAAAACCACCCGATGGCTTTCGCCGGAAGATTGATTGACCGCCTGCCAGGTGAAGGAAGCGGGGCCGTTGAAGTCCAAACGCCCCTGGCGGATACCGACCTCCATGGCCACCTTCAGCCCATGAGCGAGCATCTGATCCAGAGATTCCTGCATGGCCCGGCACATGAGATAAACATCCTGGGCCACTCTGCTGGTTTCGCTGCGCACGAGCTGCTCGACTTCCGCGCCGACATTCCGCTCCAGAATCTTTTCCTGGTATAATGCGATACCGACGATGGAAACAGCGGCCAAAAGGACCAACAGCAGCCCCATCCCGGTTATTTTTGTCCTGATCTTCATGCGCCATCCTTGTTGTAAACCAGCCGGCTAACGGTAATCTCACGGCTTCTCTCGCTGACCAAAATTGGAGGAGCACGATGAGTCACTACACGCAGCTTACCCTAGACGAAACGCAGCAGTATAACGCGCCCGGTCCCTTGGACACAACCGTTGGTCTGAGATACTGACAGGCATGTCTTGTAAAATCTGCAAAATAGGAACGCTCAGACTCCGTCAGAGCGGATGGCGGATTTGGATTGAAATGACTGGCC
>JAUWLU010000001.1 GCA_030613545.1 Desulfuromonadales bacterium | reverse complement strand
GATGATCTGCGCGAGGGCATGACAGCAGTCATATCAGTTAAAGTGCCTGCTCCCCAGTTAGAGCGCCAGACCAAGACGAAACTAGGCAATTCGGAAATCAAGGGTTTTGTCGAGTCGATGGTCAATGAAAAACTGGCCGTCTATCTGGAGGAAAACCCAAAGGTGGCGCGCAGGAGTTTGGCAAAGGGCAAAGAGGCGGCCCGGGCCCGCGAAGCGGCCCGCAAGGCCCGCGATCTGACCCGGCGCAAGGGGGCCCTTGATGGTCTCTCCCTGCCGGGCAAGCTGGCCGACTGTCAGGAGAAGGATCCGGCCCTGTGCGAAATCTATCTGGTCGAGGGCGACAGCGCCGGCGGCAGTGCCAAACAGGGTCGCGACCGGCGTTTTCAGGCCATCCTGCCCCTCAAGGGTAAGATCCTCAACGTGGAGAAGGCCCGCTTCGACAAGATGCTGACCTCCAACGAAATACGCACCCTGATCACCGCCATGGGCACCGGTATCGGCAAGGACGATTTTAATATCGAAAAGGCCCGCTACCACCGCATCATCATCATGACCGACGCCGACGTGGACGGTTCCCACATCCGTACCCTGCTGCTGCCGTTCTTCTTTCGGCAGATGCCGGACATCATCGAGCGCGGCTTCCTGTACATCGCTCAACCCCCCCTCTACAAGGCCAAAAAGGGCAAGCAGGAGATCTACCTCAAAGATGAGGAGGCGCTTCTCGATCATCTGCTCAATCAGGGGGTGGAAAGCATGACCGTGCAGATGGAGAAGAGGGATAAGGTGTTGCGCGGCAAGCAGATCATTCCGACCCTGCGTCATATCATCGAATACAATCGGCTGTTTGGTAAGCTCGTCAATAAGGGGGTTAACAGCGAGGTACTGCGGATTTTTGTTGAAGGGCGAGTTGCTAACGGCTTTGCCGATCTGCTCGATCTCCAGCCGCTGGTCGAGACCTTGCGAACCGCCGAGCCAAAGGCCACCTTTGAATTGTTGCAGGATCCACAACGGATCCTTTTCACCTTCGGTAATATTCGTTCCCGCATCGACAAACCGGTGTTGGAAACCCTTTCTTCCCACGAGTATCGTTTGCTGCTGCAGGCTCACCGTTTGGTGGCCGATGTCTGCTGTGACGAAAAGGCCTTTATCTCTAAAGAAGGGAATGAAGAGGGCACCGTGACCAATCGCCAGGAGTTGCTCGATTACTTCCTGGCCCGGGCCCGCAAGGGAATCTATATTCAGCGTTACAAGGGTCTTGGTGAGATGAATCCCGACCAGTTGTGGGAGACAACCATGGATCCGGACAAGCGGGTTTTGCTTCAGGTTAAGGTAGAGGACGCGGTGGAAGCCAACGAGATATTCACCGTGCTGATGGGGGATCAGGTCGAGCCCCGCCGCGAGTTTATCGAGAACAACGCTCTTAACGTCGCCAATCTCGACGTTTAAGGAACGGGCGTAGGAATAGACTATTTACGGGGTTATCTAGTGAACCCCCGGAGGATTTGGATGCTTTCGGAACAGAACAAGGTTAGCGTCAATATCGAAGACGAGATGCGCAAGTCCTATATGGACTATGCCATGAGTGTCATTATAGGCCGGGCTCTGCCCGACATCCGCGACGGCCTGAAGCCGGTGCATCGACGGGTTTTGTTCGCCATGAGCGAGCTGAATAATGATTATAACAAGCCCTACAAGAAGTCGGCACGTGTGGTCGGTGATGTCATTGGTAAGTATCACCCCCATGGCGACACGGCGGTGTACGATACCATCGTCCGTATGGCTCAGGAATTTTCCATGCGTTACCCCCTGGTCGACGGCCAGGGAAACTTCGGTTCTGTTGATGGCGATTCGGCTGCTGCCATGCGTTACACCGAGGTGCGCATGGATCGCCTGGCCCATGAACTGTTGACCGATCTGGATAAAGAAACGGTCGATTTTGGAGAGAACTACGATGGCTCCCTGGAAGAACCGTTGGTGCTGCCTTGCAAATTTCCCAATTTGCTGGTCAACGGATCGGAAGGGATCGCCGTTGGCATGGCGACCAAGATACCACCCCATAATCTCAGCGAGGTCATCGACGGTCTGATCGCGGTCATTGATGACCCGGCTCTGACTTTTGAGGAATTGCTGAAGTTTATCCCCGGACCGGATTTTCCCACAGCCGGATTCATTCTCGGTCGAGAAGAAATTCACCGGGCTTACCGCACCGGCCGCGGCATCATTAAGATGCGGGCCCGGGCCCTGGTGGAAAAGGACCGTCGCACCAGCCGCGAACGTATCGTGGTCACGGCACTTCCTTTTCAGGTTAACAAGGCGCGACTGATCGAAAAAATTGCCGATCTGATTAAAGACAAAAAGATCGAGGGAATCTCCGATCTGCGAGACGAATCAGACCGGGACGGGATTCGCGTGGTGGTCGAGCTGAAAAAGGACGTCATCCCCGAGGTGACCCTCAATCAGCTCTACAAGATGACCGCCATGCAGTCGTCTTTCGGTATCATCATGCTAGCCATCGTCTCCGGCCAGCCTCGGGTTCTGGCGCTGCGCGAGGTCTTGGATCGCTTTGTTGACCACCGTAAAGAGATCGTCACTCGGCGGTGTATCTTTGAGCTGAAAAAAGCCGAAGCTCGGGCTCATATCCTGGAAGGTCTAAAGATCGCCCTGGAGAATCTCGACGAGGTGATCACTATCATCAAGAGTTCGAGCAGTCCAGCCGAGGCTAAGCAGCGTCTTATAGATCGCTTCTCTTTTACCGCTTTGCAGACCCAGGCCATTCTCGATATGCGCCTGCATCGCCTGACCGGTCTCGAGCGGGATAAAATAATCGCCGAATATCAGGAAATCATGGCCCAAATCGCCCGTCTCAAGGAGATTCTGGCCAGCGAGGTGGAAATCCTCAAAATCATCAAGCAGGAACTGGTCGATATCCGTGAGCGGTTCGGCAATGCACGCCGCACCGAAATCATCGAAAAGACCGGTGAGCTGTCCCTTGAGGACCTCATTATTGAAGAGGATATGGTGGTGACCGTCTCGCACACCGGCTATATCAAGCGTAACGCGGTCTCGCTTTATCGTGCCCAACGGCGCGGCGGCAAGGGCAAGACCGGCATGCGTCCTAAGGAAGAGGATTTTGTCGAGCAGCTGTTCATCGCTTCGACCCATTCCTATATTCTGATTTTCACCGATCTCGGCAAGGTCTACTGGCTCAAGGTTCACGAGATTCCCCAGGGTGGCCGTGCGGCTCGCGGTAAGGCGATCGTCAATCTGCTGCAACTGGCTAGTGGCGAGAACATCACCTCGATCTTGCCGGTCAAGGAATTCAGCGAGGGCAAGTTCATCATTACCGCCACCCATAACGGCATCGTCAAAAAGACCGATCTGATGGCCTACGCCAACCCCCGCGTCGGCGGCATCATTGCCTTGACCATCGATGAAGGGGATCGGCTGGTTTCGACCCGCCTGTCCGATGGCTCTATGGATGTACTGCTGGCCAGCCGCAACGGCAAGGCGATCCGCTTCGGCGAAAAGGATGTGCGGGCCATGGGACGCACTTCCCGTGGCGTGCGGGGTATGCAGCTCGAAGGGGACGACCGGGTGATCGGCATGGAGGTAGTGACCGAAGCCACCTCCGCCACCTTGGTGACGGTCACCGAAAACGGTTACGGCAAGCGCACCGATCTCGATGAGTACCGGCTGCAGGGACGGGGCGGCAAGGGCATCATCACCATCAAGACCTCCGATCGCAACGGGCATGTGGTCGATATCAAACTGATCTGTGACGATTTCGACCTGATGTTCATCACCGATCGTGGCAAGGTGCTGCGCACCGGTGTCTGCGATCTGTCCATCATCGGCCGCAACACGCAAGGGGTCCGGTTGATGGTCCTCGAAAGCGATGAACGGATCGTGGCGGTCGCCAAACTGGCCGAAAAGGATGAGGTCGATGGAGATACAGAAGCTGCAGAAGATGATATTGATGGAGGAGAAGCAGCGCCGGAAGAAGAATAGCGGCCGCTTTCAACTGCTGCGGGCGCTGAGTGCGGCGTTGTTGCTGATACTGGCCGCAGCAGCCCTGTACCATTGGAATTTTAACCGTATTCCGCAGCGCCAGTTTGATCGCGGCGAAGCGTTGTTGTTGCGCGGAGAGTACAGTCGGGCTTACAGTAAGTTCCGTCATCTGTACGAGCATCATCCCCAATTCAAATTCGCGCCGCAGGCGCTTTTGCTGACCGGTGAAATCCTGCAGTTTAACCTCAATCAGGATCGCGAAGCGCTGCTGGCCTATCTGCTGGTGGAGCGGGATTATCCCGGCCATGAGGCAGAGCGCAAAGCCCGGCGCCGCGCAGCGGACATATATAAATACCGCCTGGGCGAATACGACCGGGCGCTGACCTCCTATCAGAAGTTGCTTGACGGCAGCAGTGCCGACGGCGAAGGGCCTCAGTATGAGATCGCCGATACCTATTTTCGGCAAAACAATTTTGAACAGGCGCGCATCGAATTCGAAAATCTGTTAAAAAATTATCCGCACAGCGAACGTATCGCCGAGGTCTTGTTTCGCATCGCCTCAACCTACGCCCTTGAAGGGGCTCTGGAAGAGGCGGCCTTCGTCTATCACCGAGTGGCGGAAGAATACCCGGACAGCCCCTTCTACCTGGAAGCACTGTACGGGCTGGCGGTGGTAAAAGAGGAACGGGGCGAACTGCAGGCGGCCCTGACTCTGCTGCAGGAGTTGCAGGGGCGTTACCGGGAACCGGAAGTACTGCAGAACAGGATGAAGCAGGTGCGGCAGCGGATGAATAAGAAACGTAAGGCCACTTGAGGGGAGAAACGGTATGAATATCGGAGTAATCGGCGCGGGCAGCTGGGGAACGGCGCTGGCCGATCTGCTGGCTAAACAGGGCCATTCGGTGACGCTGTGGGCGTATGAGCAGGACCTGGTCGAACGGATGCGGCAGACACACATGAACGACCTCTATCTGCCCAGTTTCACCCTCGATGCCAATCTTGCTTTTACCAGCGATCTGGCCGAAGCGGTTGCCGGCCGGGAGATGCTGCTGCTGGTTTCGCCATCCCAGGTATTGCGCTCCGTGCTGCAGGCGGCTGAACCGCATATCGCTGCGAATACCCTGCTGGTTTCCGCCGCCAAGGGCATCGAAAACAGCACCCTGATGATCATGTCGGAGATTATCGAAGAAGTGCTGCCGGCAGAGAAGTGCCGGCGGGTCGCCTACCTGTCGGGACCGACCTTTGCTCGGGAGGTGGCCGCCGAGATACCGACGGTTCTGACCGTGGCCGCCGCCTCTGAAGAGGTCGCCGCTTTGGTGCAGGAGCTGTTCAGCTGCAAGTATTTTCGCTTGTATCGCCAGGACGACGTGATCGGCGTGGAACTGGGCGGCGCTCTGAAGAACATCATTGCTCTGGCGGCGGGGGTCTGCGACGGTCTCGGTTATGGCTACAATACCCGGGCGGCGGTGATTACCCGCGGTCTCGAAGAGATGACCCGCATCGGCTTGGCCAAGGGCGCCAAGCGCACCACCTTTTACGGGCTGGCCGGTATGGGCGATCTGGTACTGACTTGCACCGGCGATCTGTCCCGTAATCGTACCGTCGGTCTGGAGATCGGTCGCGGCCGCAAACTGGCCGAGATTCTTAAAGGCATGAAGATGGTGGCGGAAGGGGTCAAGACCACCATTTCGGCCTATCAGCTGGCGCAAAAGCTCGGTGTCGAGGTGCCCATCATCGAACAGATGTACTTGATTCTCAACCAGGACAAGGACCCGCGCACGGCCGTGCGGGAACTGATGCAGCGCCAGTTGAAAGCGGAGCTTTCCTGAGGATTGACGGCTAAGACCGGAGTTATGGCGGTGCAAGCGATTCGGGTCATGACATATCATGTCCACCGCTGCCGCGGAGGGGACGGCCGAAGCGATCCTGAGCGCATCGCCGAGGTCATACGGCAGGTAGCGCCTGATCTCGTTGCCCTGCAGGATGTGAACAGCGCCGAGGATCGCAGCCAGCTGGCCTATCTGGCGGCTCAGCTTGGCATGCAGAGCTTCGGTCAGGATCGCGTCGGCGACAACGCGTTGCTGTCCCTGGTGCCCCTCAAGGGGGTGCAAGAATATCGTCTGGCCCGGGGGGGCTGCTGCCAGCGGGCCGATATCGATATTGCCGGCCAGCGCCTCTACCTGTACAATCTGCGCCTCGATTCCGGATTTTATCGCTACCGACAGCAGGTACGCGCCCTGTTCGGCCCTGAACTGCTCGGGCGCCATAGTTCTCAATGTCCACAACTGGTGATCGGTGATTTTGCCGAGCCCCTGGCTGCCGCGCTGCTCTTTAACTGGCCGGGGACCATGCGGCGCACGCCAACACCTTTTTGGAGTGCCACCTATCCGGCCCGCCTTCCGCTGTTTGATCGGGATCGGGGCTATATGCGGGGCGGTCTGCGCATCCTCGACTGTTCCGTGCTGCATAGCTCCCTGGCGCGAGAAGCTTCTACCCATCTGCCCGTTAGCTTCACCGTGCAGATAGCCGATCCCCGCCACTATCTGCGCCTCGGTGGATTAAAAAATCGTCGCATGGAGATCGCCCCGGGATAGGTAAGACGCCAGAGCCATTTATCGGGCTGTGGAAAACCCTGTGGACAGAGTTGATAAGTCGCCTTTTTTATAAAATTACTTCAGCCAATCAGGCCCAATGGCAGACCACCGAATGCGCAAAAAAGCCGCCAGGATTCTCGACCAGCTGTATCAACTCTACCCCGATGCCCACTGCGCCCTACGCTACGATAATCCCTTTCAGCTGTTGATTGCGACCATTCTCTCCGCCCAGTGTACCGATGTGCAGGTTAATAAGGTCACCGTAGAATTGTTCGTTAAATATCCCCGTGTGCAAGCCCTGGCCGAGGCGGACCTGCAAACTCTGGAAAAGGATATTCGCTCGACGGGATTTTATCGCAACAAGGCCAAGAGCCTGCTCGGCTGCGCCCAAATGCTGCTGCGCGAACACGACGGTCAGGTACCGCAAACCCTCGCAGAATTGGTCCGGCTGCCCGGTGTCGGGCGCAAAACGGCCAATGTGGTGCTTGGCAATGCCTTCGGTATCCCCGGTATGGTGGTCGATACCCACGTCAAGCGTCTGTCCCGGCGCTTTGCCTGGACCGATCAGCAGGATCCGGAAAAGATCGAAGGGGATCTCTGTCAACTGTTGCCCCGCAAGCATTGGGTGCAGGCTGCCCATCTGCTGATACTCCATGGCCGCCAACTCTGCAAGGCCCCGATTCCCCTTTGTTCCCAATGCCCGTTGTTGAAGGATTGTCCGCAAAGGGGCGTCGATCGAGCCAATTAGTTTCCGTCCGGAAACGGTTCTTTTGATTCAGGCCATTCATGGCCTTCACTCTACGGACAGCCTTGGCTGCCCCATTGCGCTGTCCTGCGCAATGGGCCGGCGTTTGTGGTTCGCAGAGATTACCGAAGGATGATCAGATATCTTCCAGATCAAGCTTGAAGAAATCTTGAGCCTTCGGCTGTTTGCGTTCCAGGGCATAGCGGGTCGGTGCAGTGCCGGAGGCGAAGGCTTCGAAAATCACTTCCGAACCGTCCTCGGGGGCCAGCAGCCCGGTTTCCGGATCGATGGGACGAAACTCGATAGCGTCCGGAACGGGAAAATGTTGGCGGGGTACACCTTTGAGCGATTGTTTCATGAACTCTACCCAGGCCGGCGCCGCCGCTCGCGAGCCAGTCTCATTTTTGCCCAGGGAGCGCTCCTGGTCATAGCCGGTCCAGGAGACGGCGATTAGTTGAGGCACGTAACCGGCGAACCAGGCATCCTTCTGATCGTTGGTAGTGCCGGTCTTGCCGGCCGCCGGCCGGCCCAGGGCCTTGGCTCGAAAACCGGTGCCGTTTTGCACCACGCTCTCCATCAGGTTGGTGATCAGATAGGCGGTCTCCGGTGAAATCACCCGTTCGGTGGGATTGCGAATCAACTGCTGTTGGTCGGCCGGCCCCTCGGGAAAGTCGGCCGGATCGACCGATTCCAGTACCCGCCCGTGGCGATCGACCACGCGAGAGATGTAGTTGGGGGTGAAACGAACCCCGCCATTGGCGAAGACGCTGTAGGCCGTCGCCAGCTCCAGGGGCGAGATGGCAGAAGAACCGAGGGCCAGGGTCAAATCGGCGGTGAGCGGCGATTCGATGCCCAGTTTGCTGGCATAGCCGATGGCGTAACGGACCCCGATATCCTGCAGAATCTTGATGGTGACCACATTGTAGGAGCGGGCCAGGGCTCGGCGCAGAGAGGTCGGTCCGGAAAAGGATCCCCGGTAATTTTTCGGTTTCCATTCCTTCACTTGTCCCTGCTCACCCTTTTCCCGATAGATGAGGGGGGTATCGAGAACAATCGTTGCCGGGGTGTAGCCCTTGTCGAGGGCTGCAGCATAGATCAGCGGCTTAAAGGCCGAGCCGGGCAGGCGTTTGGCCTGAATGGCCCGATTGAACTGGCTCTGACTGAAGTCGTAGCCACCGACCATGGCTTTGACCTCGCCGGAGCGGGGGTCGAGGGCGACCAGGGCAGCCTGCGCTTCGGGTTCCTGGGCGAGAGCCAGGCCGAGCTTGCCGTTGGTCAAGGGCTGCACGACCTCGACCAGCAATACCGATCCAACGGGTAGCTTAACCAGCTTCTTATCGCTATCGACCTTGACCGGTTGGCCCTGGGCCAGCACCTGAAGATTGCCGGCCCAGGCGATGTCCTTGCGGGGGATGAGGCCGGTGAAAGAACCGATTCGCACCACCAGATCCTGCTTGCCTCCTTTGATCAGAAGCCCTTCAAGACGTTCGCCGACGGGTGGCGCCTCGGGCCAGGCGACAGCCTGCTCGGTGAGAAAGAGTTCCTGTTGATCCTTACTCAGGGTCCGCAACGGACCGCGATAGCCCTGGCGTCGATCGTGGTTACGCAGATTATGCCGCACCGCCTGTTGAGCGGCCTGCTGCATGGCGAGGTTCATGGTGGTGTGAACCTCCAGGCCGCCGGTCAGGGTCTGTTCGCTGCCGAATGTCTGTTCCAGGTAACGGCGGACCTGCTCGGTGAAATACGCGGCGCCGGGCACCTGCGGTTTGCTCCGCGGGTGGATGACCAGTTCTTCGGTCAGGGCCTGGGCGGCGGCTTCGGCGGGAATGTAGCCCTCATGCGCCATTCTCTCCAGCACATAACGCTGGCGGTCCTTGGCCCGTTTTAGGTGGCGATAGGGCGAATAGCGGCTCGGGGCCTGGGGCAGGCCGGCCAGTATGGCGCATTCCGCCAAGGTCAGGTCCTCGACATTTTTGGCAAAATAGTTCTCCGCCGCCGCCTGAACCCCGTAGGCGCCGTGACCGAGATATATCTGGTTGAGATAGAGGTAGAGAATCTCTTCCTTGGTCAGGTGCTGTTCCATGCGCCAGGCCAGGATCGCTTCTTTGAATTTGCGGGAAAACTTGCGCTCCGGCGTCAGCAGCAGGCTCTTGGCGACCTGTTGAGTGATGGTCGATCCGCCCTGAACGATACCGCCGGCGCGAAGATTTTTCAGCGCCGCCCGAGCTATGGAGCCCAGATCCAGGCCCTGATGGTGAAAAAATTTGGAGTCTTCGGCAGCGACAAAGGCTTCGATCAGCTGACGGGGCATGGCCGAGACCGGGACCAGGATCCGTCGCTCGCGGTACAGCTCAGCGATCAGCGAGCCGTCGTCGCCGAGAATACGGGTGATGACCGGCGGCCGGTAATCGGCCAGGGTGTCGACCTTGGGCAGCCGGGCCGATACGTACAGGTAGGCGCCGAGCAGGCAGAGAGCCATGGTAACCAGCAGCCCGCCCGCAGTCAGCAGCAGTATGCGCAAAAACTTGGTAAGGGACATGGAAATATGCGTACTCCTTAAAAGTGAAAGTAGTTGTTTTATAGCATGATTGAGCCAGTGGAATAAATCCTTTTGCCACGACAAGAGGATTGACTTTGTTCGGGGGCTATGCTACCCAGACACGAGCAGATACCGAGGAGGACCGAATGGTTATCAACAGGCAGGGATATCGTCGCTCGGCAGCAGCGCGCGGCATGAAAGCAGCAGCCAGGTTCGGCGCTGTCCATCGTCTTGCTGCCTGATACCCGGTACCGATAAACAGTCAGTAAGGCCATGGGCGTGTTGAGCTCGTGGTCTTTTTCGTTTCGGAGCGCTGACTCGCCGTCGCGGGCAGGTCCGTTACCAGGGGGAGATAGGGAAGGATGCGCAACAATATCGTTCATATCGGGGCCGGAGAACTGGTCTATGAAATTCGCGCCATCGTCGAGATTGCCGACAAGCTGCAGCAGATGGGCATCAAGACCAACATGGAGAATATCGGCGATCCCATTGCCAAGGGAGAAAAAATTCCTCAATGGATGAAGGAGATCGTTGCCGACCTGGTCATGCAGGATTGTTCCTACGGTTATTGCCCGACCCGCGGCGTGCTGGAAACCCGCCAGTTTCTGGCCGAACAGACCAACCGGCGGGGCAAGACCCAGATTACGGCCGACGACATCATGTTTTTCAACGGTCTCGGCGACGCGATTCAGAAGGTCTACGGTTTTCTTCGTCGCGAAGCGCGAATCATCGGTCCCACCCCCACCTACTCGACCCACTCCTCCGCTGAAGCCGCTCATGCCGGGACCAAGCCGATCTCTTACCGTCTCGATCCGGACAACAACTGGTATCCCGACCTGGATGATCTGCGCCTGTCGGTCAAATACAACCCGAGCATCTCCGGCATTCTCATCATCAACCCGGACAATCCCACCGGTGCGGTCTATCCGGAGCGCATTCTGCAGGAGATGATCGCCATTGCCCGCGAATACGACCTGTTCATTATCTGCGATGAGGTCTATCACAATATTGTCTATAACGGCGCATCGACCAAACCGATCTCCGACATCATAGGCGAGGTACCGGCTCTGGCACTCAAAGGCATCAGCAAGGAAGTGCCTTGGCCCGGCGCCCGCTGCGGTTGGATGGAGGTTTACAATGCCGACACGGACCCGGTGTTCAAGCAGTATGTGAAGAGCATCCTCGATGCCAAGATGGTCGAGGTCTGTTCCACCACTCTGCCGCAAAAGGCCATTCCGCGACTGCTAAGTCATCCCCAGTATCCGGTCTATCTGAAAGAACGCAAGGATCGCTACGAAAAGTTTTCCAATATTGCCGTCGAAATGCTGCAGGGGGTTCCCGGCATCAAGGTCAATCGCACCAACGGCGCTTTCTACATGAGCGTGGTGTTCAAAAAAGACCGCCTGAGCGATCGCCAGAGCCTGCCCATCGAGATTACCGAGGTACGCACCCTGGTCGAAAAACTGGTGGCCGAGCCGAAGGTCGCTCTCGACAAACGTTTTGTCTATTATCTGCTGGCGTCGACCGGTATCTGCGTGGTGCCCCTATCGTCCTTCTGCACCATGGAGCAGGGTGTTCGGATTACCCTGCTGGAAAGGAATGAACAGGAATTCAGGCGCATATTCCAGACCCTTGGCGACAGCATAACGGCCTATCTGAACAGCTGATTGAGACGGTAGCGGTGGACGGGGCTGCGTTACTCGGTTATATTGACTGGCACGGCCCGGCGGCATAGAGCTTATTGCCGAAACGGTGGTTTGGCGGGTTTGCTGTTCTTTGTGAAAGATCTGGCTAGTTGAACCGCTTACCGAGGGGCTTGTGGAAGGACACACCGAACACATGAATGAGCAGTTTTTGCCAGTAGCACTGGCGACCCTGCAGTTCGAGCGGGCCGCGCCCTGCGATCTCTATCGCCGCATTCACGACGGGCAGTACGTCTTTTTTGCCCAAAAGGGGGTGCTGTTCGACAGCGCCGCGCGGGATCGGGTCATTGCCAGTGGTGCCGATCTGCTCTACATTCGTGAAGAAGAGAGAGCCCTCTACAATGCCTATCTCAAAGAGACTCTGGTCTCCATCGTCAGCAATCCGGCGGTGTCCTCAAATAAAAAGGCCGAAGCGGTGCATGCCGCCTGTCTGCAGACCCTGCAGCGGACCTTCGAAGAGCCACGCGCAGTCTTTCTTGGACAGGCCTGCGAAATTCTGGAGCCGACCGTCAATCTCATCATCTCCGACGACCAGGCCACCAAACATCTGATCCATCTAACTACCTACGATCACAGTACCTATGTCCATTCAACCAATGTCGGCATCTTCAGCATAGCCCTGGCGCGGATTCTGTTTGGTGGCGACAATCAACACGATATGCAGGCCCTGGGAGCCGGCTTTTTCCTGCACGATCTCGGCAAATGCAAGATTCCCATAGAAATTCTCAACAAGCCCGGCCTGCTCAACGACGAGGAGCGGGATATCGTCCGGCGCCATGTCCTCGATGGCTACCAGATGGTCGAAAACAGCGGCCTGATGACCGATGAGGCGCGGACCATCATCCTCCAGCACCACGAACGGGACGACGGCATGGGCTACCCGCACAACAAAGGGGCCGAGGAGATTCATCCCTATGCCCGGATCTGCCGGCTGGCCGATGTCTACGAGGCCCTGACCTCCGATCGCCCCTATCACAACAGCCGTTCGTCCTTCGAGGCCCTCAAGTTCATGAAAGAACATGTGGTGAGCGGTCCGGACGAACAACTCTTCGCCGGTTTCGTCAAGCTCTTTTTGGCCTGAAAGCAGCCCTGTTGATGGAGTTCGAAGGGGGTCGACAGGTAATTTCAGTTTGACTTCCAACAACCGCTATGATACCTAGGGTGCGTTGTTTACACTTTTGGTGCTGGCGGGTAGATCAGAGGTAGACTCGATGGCGGAAGATCGGCGACAGCTATATAAATCGTTGGGGTTTCTGTCCAGCCTGGGCATCTCCATGGTGGCCGCAACCATCATCGGCCTGGCCATGGGCTACTATCTGGACCGCTGGCTGGAGACGTCCCCCTGGCTGACCATGCTGTTTCTCGGTTTTGGGATTGCCGCCGGATTTCGCAATCTTTTTGTCCTTACCAACCGGGAATTGAAACGTCAGCAGCGAGAAGAAGAGAAAAACGATGCCGGAAGCTGATGATCTTTTGCCGGCCAAGATCTGCCGGCGCAACTGGCTACTGTGGGCCGGGCTGACGGTTGCCAGCCTGCTGTGGCGTTCCCAGGCGGTCTTTTTCGGTGTCGCCGCAGGTGGACTGGTCTCCATCGGTGGTTTTTACTGGCTGCGCTGGTCGCTGGCCAAGTTGCTGGCAGGTGCCGGAGAGCAAAAGGCGCGGGGCTACCAGTTCACAGTGCTGTTGCGACTGCTGGTACTGGCGGCGGCTCTGTTTCTGTTGATCGGCCCGGCCCGGCTGTCTCCGCCGGCCTTGGCGGTCGGCCTTTCGGTTGTGGTGTTAAACATTATGGGGTTGGCCCTGGAACGAATTATCAAAGGCAGGATTTGTATATCATGACACATCCCTTTTTGTTTTTACAGTGGCTGGTTGAAAAACTGAAATTCGGTTACACCCCGGAGCAACTCGCCGACTACGGCTATTTCAACCATGTCACCTATGCCTGGGCGACCATGGCGATCCTGATCCTGGCCGGCTTTCTCGCTTCCAGGCGTCTGCAGAAACACCCCGAGGGGCTGCAGAACTTCATGGAAGTGGTGCTCGAGCAGATCGAGCGGCTCATAGGCGAAACCATGGGTGCCAAAGGGCGGGCCTACTTTCCGATGATCGCCACCCTGGCGCTGTTCATCCTCGTTTCCAACCTGATCGCCCTGGTCCCCGGCTTCATGCCGCCGACCGCCAACCTCAACACCAATGCGGCCTTGGCCCTGTCGGTGTTCGTCATGACCCACGCCATCGGCCTGAAAGAACACGGCCTGTCTTATATTAAACAATTTACCGGCCCCATCTGGTGGCTGGTGCCCTTGATGTTGCCCATCGAGATCATCGGCCATCTCGCCAGACCCCTCTCCCTCACATTGCGCCTGTTCGGCAATATGTACGGCCATGAGATCGTGCTGATGATCTTTCTGTCCCTGGCGCCAGTGTTGGTGCCGATCCCGATGATGTTGATGGGGATATTGGTCGCCTTTATCCAGGCCTTTGTCTTTACCTTGCTGTCCATGATCTATTTTGCCGGTGCCCTGGAAGAAGCCCATTGATTTTCGCAGGGAATGTTGAAGGTCCGTGAGCGGGCCGGAGCAACAATGTTGTCACATTATTAAAAAGGAGTAGCAAACATGGATTACTTTACTTGGTGCGTAATTACCGCCGGATTCGGCATGGCGTTCGGTGTCGTTCCTACCAGCCTCAGCCAGGGGATGGCCCTCAAGAGCGCCCTGGAAGGCGTGGCCCGCAACCCCGGCGCCAGCGGCAAGATCCTGACCACGATGCTGATCGGTCTGGCGATGATCGAGTCCCTGGCCATCTACGTCTTCGTTGTGGCCATGATTCTGCTGTTCGCCAACCCCTTCACCCAGTATGTGGTGGGCGCCGCCGCACACTAACAGCGTTGACCAACAGGAAGATAACGGGGTGAATCCGCAACAGGGTTCACCCCGTTTTTATTGCTCTGAGCAACCCTGTACCTCAGCGATAACGGATGGTTCAAAGCCTCTCTCCCCTGAGTTAATCCGTTCTGAGACCGAAGACGAGGAGCAGCGCGATGGACCTGTACGATATCAGCGTCTCCCTGACCGAAGCCCTGCCGACCTATCCGGGCGATCCGCCCTTGATCCTGACCCCCTCCGCAAAGCCTTTCGTCGTCACCTCCCTGTCTTTCGGTAGCCACAGCGGCACCCACATCGATCTGCCGGGGCATCTCGGTCTGGCCGGACCGACCGTGGCGGAACTGCCCCTGGAACGCCTGATCGGCCCCTGCCATGTCTGGGACCTGAGCGGGCATCGAGGTCCCATCGACGCGGCGCTGCTGGCCCGCCAACCGGCCCCGTCCGTGCAGCGACTTTTGCTTCGTACCGGCAACTCCCGTCTCTGGCAGGAACAGGAATTTTGTGCTGACTATCAGGCTCTGACTGCGGATGGCGCGGCCTGGCTGATTGCGCAGGGCATCAAGCTGGTCGGCATCGACTACCTGTCCATCGAGGCGGCAACGGGCGATGGACACGTTCATCGATTGTTGCTGGAAGGAGGCCTGATGGTTCTCGAAGGGCTCGACCTGAGCCGAGTGCCCGCCAGCAGCTACGAACTGATCTGCCTGCCCCTGAAGCTTGCCAGCCGCGACGGCGCTCCCTGTCGGGCCGTGCTTCGCTGCCTGTGAGGCTTGCCTACATTCGCCCATAGATGGTGCTATACTCGAATGAGAGCCCGTGGACAGCGAAATAGGGAGGCAAGTATGCAAAAAGACCCAAGAAAGTTTGGTACCAGCGACAAGCGGGGGCGCGTCAATACGAGCAAGGATCCTTATCTTGACCAAGCCGGTTTGCCGGAACCTGCCCTCTGTTCGGAATGTGGAGCCGTCTATCGCAAAAAGCGTTGGTTTATCGATGCCGAGGAGGCGGCCCAATTGCAGCGCAGCGCTGCCGCCAAGCAGGTGGTCTGCCCCGCCTGCCGCAAGATCAAGGACGGTTATGCCGAAGGGTTCGTCACCCTGCAGGGGACTTATCTGTGGCAGCACGAAGCGGAAATTCGCAATATGATTCGCAACGAAGAGCACAAGGCTATGGCCAAGAATCCCCTGGGGCGGATCATCAGTATGGAGCGGTCGGCGGACGATATGCTCATCGAAACCACCGAAGAAAAGCTCGCTGAACATCTGGGACGGGCGCTACACAAGGCTCATCAGGGTGAAATCAAGGTCACTTGGGCCGATGATCATGCGGTCTGCCGGGTCGAGTGGCGGCGAGATGCCTGAACCGCTCCGGCCGCAAGGCGCGGTCAAGGGCGGTTATCGGTTGTTGGAACATACCGCCGACATGGGCATCGAGGCTTGGGCTGCTACCCTCGATGCCCTCTTTGTTTGCGCTGCCCAAGGACTGCAGGAGATTCTTTTCGGCCGGCCTTGTTCAGCCGAGCCCCGGCAGCAGCAGGAACTGGAGCTGGAGGCCGGCGACAGGGAAGAATTGCTGGTGGCCTGGTTGGGGGAGATTTTGTTCATGGTAGAGCAGCGGGGCTTTTGCCCCGCTCTTTTTCACATTGAAAAGATCGACCGCCAACGATTGCGGGGCTCGGTGGTTGGCGAATATCAGCGTGAGGGGCTCAGACCCCTGCGTGAGGTCAAGGCGGTAACCTATCACCGCCTTAGCGTCCGCCGGCAGGATGGAGGCTGGCAGGCGCGGATTTATCTCGATCTGTAACCTGGCGGGAGCGAGAATCGGATGGCTATCAAGGTAGAGCAAATCGACGAGTGTCGCTGGCGCATCCCTCGCGAAGGGGCCATGCGCACCGATGGGCTGATCTTCGCCAGCCAGCAGATGATGAAAGTGCTGCAGCAGGAGCACGCTCTCGAGCAGGTACGCAACGTCGCCACCCTGCCCGGCATCGTCGGCCCCTCCCTGGCCATGCCCGACATCCACTGGGGCTACGGGTTTCCCATCGGCGGCGTGGCCGCCTTCGATGCCGAAACGGGGGTAGTTTCCCCCGGCGGGGTCGGCTACGATATCAACTGCGGGGTGCGGTTGATGCGTTCCAATTTGGCGGTGACCGATGTGCGGCCGCACCTTCAGGCCCTGGCTGACACCCTGTTTCGCAACGTCCCTTCCGGGGTCGGTTCACACCGTCGCGACCTCAAGCTGACCCTGGCCGAAGAGCGCCGGGTCCTGCAGCAGGGGGCCCGCTGGGTGGTAGAGCGCGGCCTGGGCACTGCCGAGGATCTGCGCCATATCGAGGCCGGCGGCTGCATAGAGGGGGCCGATCCGGAACTGCTTTCCGATCGGGCCCTGGAGCGTGGCCGCAACCAGCTCGGAACCCTGGGCAGCGGCAATCATTTCATCGAGGTCCAGCAGGTCGAGGAGATCAGCGACCCGGCCGCCGCCGAGGTGCTCGGCCTGTTCCCCGGCCAGGTCACTGTGACCATCCATACCGGCAGCCGCGGCCTTGGCTATCAGGTCTGCGACGATTATCTGCGGGTGATGCTGCGGGCGGCCAGAAAATACGGCATCGCCCTGCCCGATCGCCAACTCTGCTGCGCCCCTCTGGGCAGCCCCGAGGGCCGCCAGTACCTGGCGGCCATGGCCTGCGCGGCCAACTTCGCTTTCGCCAACCGGCAGCTGATCACCGCATGGGTACGGCAATCCTTCGAGCAGGTGCTGGGCGCGAGTGCCGGCGCCTTGCAGCTGTCCCTTATCTACGATGTCTGTCACAACATCGCCAAGTGGGAACAGCACGAATTCGAAGGCCGCCGGCGGCGTCTCTGCGTGCATCGCAAAGGGGCGACCCGGGCCTTCCCCCCCGGCCATCCCGAAATCCCCGCCTGCTACCGGCAGATCGGCCAGCCGGTGCTGATTCCCGGCGACATGGGGCGCTACTCCTATGTGCTAGTCGGCACCGCCGGCGCCATGAGCGAAACCTTCGGTTCGATCTGTCATGGGGCCGGGCGGGTACTGTCCCGCCATGCGGCCAAAAAAGTCGCTCGCGGCCGCAACATCATCGGCGAACTGGCTGCGCGGGGGATCGTTCTGCGTGCCGCCGGCCGGGCTACGGTCGCCGAAGAGATTTCCGAGGCCTATAAGGATGTCATGGAGGTGGTCGGGGTGGTGCAGCAGGCCGGCCTCGGACGCATCGTCGCCCGGATGCGGCCGCTGGCGGTGATCAAAGGCTGATAGCAGGCTGTTGAATACCGCCTGCGGAGCCCATGGAGGGATTTTTCAGCAATCTGCCAGGCAAAGGGGGCCGGTCATGAAGGTCTTTGTCACCGGGGGCACCGGCTTTGTCGGTCGCGAACTGGTCCAACAGCTGGTGGCGGCCGGTCATGAGCCTGTCTGCCTGGTGCGGCCCGGCTCGGAAGGGAAGCTGCCGGACTGCCAGGGATTGACCGCGCGTTTGGGCGACGTCACCGCGCCGGCCTCGCTGGACGGGGCCCTGCGGGGCTGTCAGGCGGTGATCCATCTGGTCGGAATCATCCGCGAGTTAGCGGCCCGCGGCCAAACCTTCGACCGGCTGCACCGGCAGGGCACGGCCAACATGGTGGCGGCTGCCGAGACGCAGCGGATCGTGCGCTTTGTGCACATGAGCAGCAACGGCGTCAAAGAAGATGCTGCAACCGACTACTACCGCAGCAAATGGCAGGCCGAACAGGTCCTGCGCCGCAGCGGCCTGCGCTGGACGATCTTTCGCCCCTCGGTGATCTTCGGTGCGGAAGACGATTTCTGTAACCGGCTGGCGGAGCTGATCCGGCGCCTGCCGGTGGTGCCGGTGATCGGCGACGGTCGTTACCGCATCGCGCCGGTGGCGGTGGAAGACGTGGCCGCCGGTTTCGTTGCGGCCCTGCAATTACCGGCTAGCGAACAGCAGGTTTACCATGTTTGCGGGCGGGACAGCTACACCTTCAATGAACTTCTCGACCGGATCGGCAGTGCCTTGGGTTGCCGCCGGGTGCGCAAGGCTCACCATCCCCTCTTGCTGGTCAGGCCGCTGATAGCCAGCCTGCAGACCCTGCCGGGCTTTCCCCTGACCAGCGACCAGCTGACCATGCTTCTGGCCGGCAATGTCTGCGATCCGCGGCACTGGACGGACACCTTCGGCATCGAACCGCGGCCCTTTGCCGCAGCCATCCGTCAACAGCTGGCGACTTCGCCTCGCTGACCACCGGTAAAATCTTCAGGATGACTGCTCAGCCGCCTGTTCCTGGCGGCTGAGATAGACCCGCAATGCCGCCTTCAGGGCGCCGACGGCCAGATTGGAGCAATGCATCTTGTCCGGTGGCAGGCCCCCCAGAGCCTCGGCAACTTCGCTTTCGGTGAGCTCCAGGGCCTCTGCCACGCTACGGTCGGTGGCCAGAACGCTGGTCATGGAGGCGGTGGCGATGGCCGCGGCACAGCCCAGCACCTTGTATTTCATTTCTCGAAGGATATCGTTGTCGATCTTGAGAAAGACCAGTAGGCAGTCGCCACAGGAGGGTTCGCCGTATTGCACCGCTACCGTGGCATCTTCGATGTAACCGATATTGCGTGGATTGGTGAAATGTTCGATGACGGCAGGGCTGTACATGGCTTCCTCGGTGACAGCAACAGGTTGAATTCAGCGTTCCCATCGATAGTAGGCGGCATGGGCCGATTCGTCAAGGGCGCCAGGTTCCTTATAAAACGTCGCAACCCCGTGAAACCGCAGGCGGCCACGGGGTTGCGTTTTTTAGTGTCTCCAGGACCGATTAGTTGCGGGACAGCAACCGGTCGACGGCGGCCATTCCGCCGCCACCGAGCACCAGAGCCAGGGAGATGGCGATGGCCAGCAGGTGATATTCAAAGCCTTCGCCCGCCTGAGCGCCGGACCAGTTCATAAAAAAGCCGTTGGTCAGATGGACCATGGCAATGGCCCCGACCATCACCGCGAAGATGCCGGCGGCGGCGAGGCGGGTCAGAAAGCCGACGATCAGGCCGATGGCGCCGAGAAACTCTGCAGCCACCACCAGCACCGCTACCAGCATCGACAAGCCCATGTTCTGGGTGAAAAAATTAAGGGTATCGGACAGGCCGTGGCCGCCGAACCAGCCGAGGGCCTTTTGTGCCCCGTGGATAAAAAAGACCCCGCCGAGGACCAGACGCAGGATCAGCAACGCGAGATCGTTAGGGGTGGACAGCAGTTTTTTCAGCATGAAATCCTCCTTGAGCCAGATCGAACAGAAAACATAGCTTGCTGTTAATTAAGTTATCATTTCTCCCTGGTCTGTCAATCGCCTGTCGCGCGAGGCCTTTGCCGTCTGGTGCTTTTCTTTTGCCCGCACATTCCCTATAATGGCGCCTTTCGAGCAGAGGAACGGACACTTCATGGATCAGGTTATACACCCCCAGGCCGCCGAGCAGATGCGCCGGGCCATTGGAGCCGCCCACGGCAACGAGGTCTTCTTTCTCGGCCACACCGACAGCGAATTGTGCCTGGTCGAGGTCGAGGTGCTGGCCCGGGGCAATGCCGAGGCGGTACCGGCCGTTTTGCAGGCCTGCCGCTTCGGCGATGTGGTTATTCATAACCATCCCGGCGGCCAGCTGCAGCCTTCTGCCGCCGATGTGGAGATTGCTGCTCGACTGGGGTCTCTCGGGGTCGCTTTCTATATTGTGGATAACCCTGTGGAAACTGTGTATAAGGTGGTGGAGCCCTTTGCTCCGCGCCTGGAGCAGCACGTCGATCCACAGCGCATCGCCGAACTGCTCGGCCCCGGCGGGGTGGTGGCCAGCAGCCTGGCCGGCTACGAAGAGCGCCCCGAACAGCTGCGCATGGCCTTCGCTGTCGGCGAGGCCTTCAACCGCGGCCAGCTGACCACCATCGAAGCCGGTACCGGTACCGGCAAGAGCCTGGCCTATCTGCTGCCGGCCCTGCTCTGGGCCCTGGCCAACGAAGAGCGGGTGGTGGTCTCGACCAACACCATCAACCTGCAGGAACAGCTGATTCGCAAGGATCTGCCCTTTTTGCAACGGGCCACGGGGCTGCGCTTTCGTGCGGTGCTGGTCAAAGGGCGAAGCAACTACCTGTGCCGCCGCCGGACCGAAACGGCCCACCTCGAGCCGGGGCTGTTCGATGACGAGCTGACCGGCGAGTTCAACAGCCTGCTCGCCTGGGCCGAACAGACCAGCGATGGTTCCAAAGAGGAGCTGTCCTTCGTCCCTCGCAGCCAGGTGTGGGAGGAGGTCTGTTGCGAACCCGACCAGTGCGCCCGGGTTCGTTGTGCTTACTATGGCGACTGTTTCTTTCATAAGGCTCGCCGTCAGGCGGCTCAGGCCGATCTGCTGGTGGTCAATCACGCCCTGCTGCTGTCCGATCTGGCCCTGCGCCTGCAGACCGATAACTACACGGCCACCGCGGTTCTGCCGCCCTTTGATCGGGTGATCCTCGACGAGGCCCATCATCTGGAGGACGTAGCCACCCGCTATTTCTCCACCCAGGTGACCCGCTTCGCCTTCGCCCGCGTACTCAATCGTCTGCGCCATCCGCGCAAGGCCGAGCGGGGTCTGCTGCCCCGTTTTCTGGCCAAGCTGTCCGCAGAGCTGCCGGACAGCGAGGATGCCCTCTACCGGCGTCTGCATGAGCGGATTGAAACCTTGGTTGCCGACCGTCAGCAGCTGTTCGACCGGGCCGTTGCCGACCTGGAGGATATCGGCCGCGATCTGGCCGAGCATCTGCAGCAGCAAATCGGCGAGCGGGAGGACCTGAAGCAGCGTCTGGTGCCGAAACTGACCGGCAGCGCCTTCTGGACTTCGGTCAGCGACCGAGTCCGTCAGCTGAGTCGGCAAACGGAAGATCTGGCCAAGGGAGTAGCGGCGCTGCTCAAGGAGTGCGAAGCCCTGCCCGAGCCCGCCGCCGAGAAGCTGACCTCCCCCTTGACCGATCTACGGGGCGTGGTCGGCCGCCTCGGCGGCATCGCCGCCGACCTGAGTGGTTTTATCGCCACCGACGATTCGACCTGCGGTTGGTTCGAGGTCAAAATGGGTCGCATCGGTCGCGGTCAGGGCGTCGTCACTCGCCTCTGCACCGCGCCCCTGGCGGTGGCGGAGCGTCTCAATCTGGCCCTCTACGACCGGTTCCGTACCGTGGTCATGACCAGTGCCACCCTGGCCGTGGCCGACTCCTTCGCCTATTTCAAGGAACGGGTCGGTATCGACCGGGCCGAGCCGACCCGGGTTGCCGAACTGCTGCTGCAGTCGCCCTTCGATTTTGCTCGCCAGGCCCTGGTGGTGGTGCCCACCGATGTGCCCGAACCGGGCCGCGGTGGCTACAGCGAAATGGTGCGTGACCTCAGCGAACGGGCGATCGTCGCCGCTGACGGCCGCTCCTTTGTGTTGTTTACCGCCTATTCCCTGTTGCGCAGGGTCCATGGCGAACTGGCCCCGGTGCTTGAGGCCCGTGGTTATCGCTGCCTGCGCCAGGGGGAGGAAAACCGCCATCGGCTGCTGAAGACCTTTGCCGGCGATGCCACCAGCGTGCTGTTCGGCACCGATTCCTTCTGGGAAGGAGTCGATGTGCCTGGGCGGGCCCTGGAGCAGGTTATCATTACTCGCCTGCCCTTCAAGGTGCCTACCGAACCGGTGCTCGAAGCGCGGGCCGAAGCCATCGAGAAGGCCGGCGGCGATCCCTTCATGAGCTACACGGTGCCCCAGGCGGTGATCAAGTTCAAGCAGGGCTTTGGCCGGCTGATTCGCCACCGCAACGACCGGGGGGTGGTACTGATTCTCGATAGCCGGGTGGTCAAGAAGGGCTACGGCCGCATCTTTCTCCGCTCCCTGCCCGATGCCCGCCTGTTGACCGGGCCGGCGGAGCAAGTCCTGCCCGGCATGGCTAGTTTTCTGGCCGAACTATCGACGGCCGATTGATTTTTCGCAACCTAACTGTAAGAAAATATGGAAAGGATCAAACAGATGATTATCGTTACCGGCGGCGCCGGTTTTATCGGCAGTAACATCGTCCAGGCTCTCAACGCACGGGGGCGGGACGATATCCTGGTGGTGGACGATCTGACCGATGGCACCAAGTTCGTCAACATTGCCGACGCTCGATTGGCCGATTACCTGGACAAGGATGAATTTTTGCGGCGCCTCGAAGCCGGCGACGACTTCGGCGGAGCTATCGAGGCGGTGCTGCATCAGGGCGCCTGTTCCACCACCACCGAGTGGGACGGCCGCTACATGATGGAAAACAACTACCGCTACTCCAAAGTGCTGCTGCACTGGTGCCTGGAGCGCCGCATCCCCTTCATCTACGCCTCCAGCGCCGCAACTTACGGTGGCGGCACGGTGTTCAATGAAGATCCCCAGTTTGAGCGGCCCCTCAACGTCTACGGCTATTCCAAGGCCCTGTTCGACCAGTATGTGCGCCGGCTGCTGCCCAAGGCCGAGAGCCAGATTTCCGGGTTCCGCTACTTCAATGTTTACGGTCCTCGAGAGCAGCACAAGGGCAGCATGGCCAGCGTCGCCTTCCATCTCAACAACCAGCTGCTCGCCGAAGGCCAGGTAAAGCTGTTCGAAGGCTGCGACGGTTACGGTGATGGTGAACAGCGCAGGGACTTCGTCTATGTCGGCGATGTGGTCGACGTCAACCTGTGGTTTCTCGACCATCCCGACGTGTTTGGCATCTACAATGTCGGCACCGGCCGCAGCCAGAGCTTCAACGACGTGGCCAAGGGGGTGCTCAAGGCCCACGACCGTGGCGAGCTCTGCTACGTTCCCTTCCCCGATAAGTTGAAAGGGCGCTATCAGAGCTTTACCGAGGCGGATTTGAGCCGCTTGCGGGCGGCGGGCTACGATGGCACCTTTCTGACGGTTGAACAGGGTGTGGATCGCTATATGGAGTGGTTGAAGGATAATCCTGGGGTGTGATGGATTGCTTTGATCAGGTTGTCTGCTGAAAATCTTTGAACTTCGCCGGTCCCGGCCGGCAGTCGCTTCGTCGTCGGCCCTCCTGTCATTGGGACGGCTTGCAGGCAGCGATCGACAGAGGGTAGCGCAGCGTTGTTGCAGTTGCGTTGTTGGTTTTAAACCCAATAGCCCCTTCGATCACTGTTGGGAAGAGAATCGGACCGATAGTTTTAGCAATCAACTTTCGGAAGAGGGGCCGCGCAAAGAAATTGCTGCCGCTGTGGAATGGCTCTAGGGGTTTTTAGCCTTCTCCTAATCGGCGTGACAGTATGCCCCACGCAGTGGTAAGGCATTTTTTGCTTCCTTTTTGTTGCCGCCTGGACAAAAAGGAAGGCGGCTGGCGGGACGCGACCCGCCGGTGTTGCTTTTTGTTTGGAACCGACTGAAATCTGCAGTCTTTAGTTTAACTTCGCCGGTCCCGGCCGGCCAGCCGGATTACTTTCTTTGCTGGCTCCAAAGAAAGTAATCAAAGAAAGGGCGTGGCTGTCGCCGGACTTCTGTCGCGAGGGTTGAAGTGTCTATCGCCCTGTGCTGAGACCTAAAAAGGGATGTCGCTTTGTCGTGGGCCCCTCTGTCATTGTGTCGGCTTGCAGGCAGGGAACGTCAGAGGATGACGCAGCGATGTTGCAGTTGCGTTGTTGGTTTTAAACCCAACAGCCCCTTCGATCACTGTTGGGAAGAGAATCGGACCGATAGATTTAGCAATCAACTTTCGGAAGAGGGGCCGCGCAAAGAAATTGCTGCCGCTGTGGAATGGCTCTAGGGTTGTTAGCCTTCTCCTTGCCTGCGTGACAGTATGCTCCACGCAGTGGCAGCCATTTTTTGCATACTTTTTGGTGGCTTGGACAAAAAGTATGGCGGTTGGCGGGCCGCAACCCGCCGGTTCTGCCTTTTAATCGCCAGGGGGGCAGCAAGCCGCCAATGAAACTCAAGCCCCTCTTCCCTTTTCCCGCCCCCCTGGATTAAGCTCAGACATGGCCAAATTCGATCTCCAGTCCGAATATCAACCCCGCGGCGACCAGCCGCAGGCCATCGACGAGCTGAGCGCCGGCCTCGAGCGGGGCGACCGTCACCAGGTACTGCTCGGCGTCACCGGTTCGGGCAAGACCTTCACCGTGGCCAATGTCATTAACCGGGTGCAGCGGCCCGCCCTGGGGCGGGCCCACAACAAGACCCTGGCCGCCCAGCTTTACGGCGAATTCAAGGAACTGTTTCCGGACAACGCCGTCGAGTATTTCGTCTCTTACTACGACTACTATCAGCCCGAAGCTTACGTTGCCAGCACCGATACCTTTATCGAGAAGGACTCCTCCATCAACGAGGAGATCGACAAGTTGCGCCACAGCGCCACCCGCAGTCTGCTGTCCCGCAGCGATGTACTGATCGTCGCCTCGGTCTCCTGTATCTACGGCCTCGGCTCGCCGGAGGCCTACTTCGGTATGCTGATCCGTCTCGAAGAGGGACTTGAGCTGGATCGCAACGACCTGTTGCGGCGGCTGGTGGATATCCAGTACAGCCGCAACGACGTCGACTTTCACCGCGGCACCTTTCGCGTGCGCGGCGATACGGTGGAGATCTTTCCCGCCTACGAGGAGAAGCGGGCGCTGCGCATCGAGTTCTTCGGCGACGAGATCGAGGCCATCAGCGAGATCGATCCGATTCGCGGCAAGGTCATCGACCGCCTGGAACGGACCGCGATCTTTCCCGCCAGTCACTACGTCGCCACCCGGCCGACCCTCGACCGGGCGATCAAAGAGATTCAGGAAGAGCTGCGGGAACGCATTGGTTACTTCCGCGAGCGCAACATGCTTGTTGAGGCGCAGCGCATCGAGCAACGCACCCTGTTCGACATCGAAATGATGGAGGAGATGGGCTTCTGCCAGGGCATCGAGAACTATTCGCGGTTACTCGACGGCCGCCAGCCGGGTCAGCCGCCGGCCACCCTCTTCGACTACTTTCCCGAGAACTCGCTGCTGTTCATCGACGAGAGCCACGTCTCGGTCTCCCAGGTCGGCGCCATGTATCGGGGCGACCGCTCGCGCAAGGAGAACCTGGTCAACTACGGTTTCCGCCTGCCCAGCGCGCTGGACAACCGGCCCCTCAAGTTCGAAGAGTTCGAGGCCAAGGGCATTCAGACCGTCTATGTTTCGGCCACCCCCGCCGACTACGAGCTGACCAAAGCCGAAGGTGTGGTGGTCGAACAGATCGTCCGCCCTACCGGACTCATCGACCCGCCTATCGAGGTGCGTCCGGCTCGGGATCAGGTCGATGACCTGATCGACGAGATACGCACCACTGTGGCTCGCGGCGAACGGATTCTGGTCACCACCCTGACCAAGCGCATGTCCGAAGAGTTGACCAGCTACCTCAAGGAACTCGGCATCAAGGTCCGTTACCTCCATTCCGACATTCACACCATGGAGCGGATGGAAATCATTCGCGATCTGCGGCGGGGGGTGTTCGATGTGCTGATCGGCATCAACCTGCTGCGCGAGGGGCTGGATATCCCCGAGGTGTCCCTGGTAACGATTCTCGATGCCGACAAGGAAGGATTCCTGCGCTCCGAGCGTTCGCTGATCCAGACCTGCGGCCGGGCGGCGCGCAACGTGGGCGGCCGGGTGATCATGTACGGCGATAAGATTACCCGCTCCATGCAGGCCTGCATCGACGAGACCGGACGCCGACGTACGACCCAGCTGGCCTACAACGCCGAGCACGGCATCACCCCGCAGACAATCAAGAAGTCGTTGCGCACCATCCTCGAGGACATCGCCGAAAAGGACTATCCGGAACTGCCGCTGGTGGCCGAAGAAGAGGCCGAATGGCGCACGCCGAAGGAGCTACGCGAAGAGATCGCCCGCCTCAAGGTCGAGATGCTGCAGGCCGCCGGTGATCTGGAATTCGAAAAGGCCGCCGAACTGCGCGACCGCATGCTGGTGCTGGAAAAGCAGGAACTGCAGGTGCGGGACGGTTGACAGGAAGGTTCGATGAGGAAAACCGAAAAGGCCGCCTGGAGACAGGGCGGCCTTTTTTTGCTTTTAACCGTTCTTATTCGGAGCCCTCTGCCCATCCCAGGACTCCGTCCGCCATTTGAATATGGCCGACCTGCTGCCAGGGGATGCCGAGCAGTTGCGCACCGGCGGCATCGACGGCCACCGCATCGAATCCGGCCACCAGCTTGTTCACTGGCGGCTCGCAGGTCGGTCCACCGAGGTGGTAGTCAGCCAGACCGACGGTGGCATCGATGAAGGCCAGGTCGGGCTGACGGTAGCGGTTCAGCTCAAAGACCGAACTTTGCATCTCGCGGTGAAAGGCCGATTTCTTCCAGTGGCCGCCGCGCTGGTAGTAGGCCGGTGGCGCGACGCCGATCATGTTCTTCATGCTCAGAGTGACGGTGGACAGGGAATGAGCCTTGAGGACTGCGGCGGAGAGGACGAAGCTCTCCATCACCAGGCGCGGCATCATGAAGCTGGGGAAGACCCTGTTCTGTGGGTTGTGCAGTTCTATCAGTTCCGCTTCGTTGAGATCGACTAACTGCACGTCGAGTTCTGCGGCTAAACGGTCGTAGCCGTGAATGGCAAAGACATCATCGGTGGTCAGGTGTCTTTCGCCGGTTCCCTCGGCGATGATGATCTCCGCTTGGCTCCACTGGCGGCAGGCCCGCACCAGGGCAGCGCAGGCCCTCACCGGCAGGGTCACCGGCGGCGGTGAAGCGTTGACCAGATTGGGTTTGATCAGGATGCGCGACTGACGGCGGAGTACCTCGGGCGCACCGATGGCTTCGAGCAGGGCGGGAATGGACTCTTCGTAGGAGATGTAATCGGTGACCAGACAGGAACGTTGCATGGGAGTATTGTAGCGGCAGTGAGGCGGCGAAGCAAACCGGTTCGCCGCCATCAAGGTTACGCCGCTAAAGACCAGGGGCAGCGGACTCGATTAATCCTCTGGGGTACCAGCCTGGGCGAGCTTGACCTCTTCCAGTTTGGCGCTGACATCGCTGAAGGTGCCGCGAAACACCTCGCCCTTTTCGCAGTAGGGTTCCTCGTTGATGAGCAGGAAGTAGCTGCCGTCCTCCTCTTTGCAGACGCTGTAGGCGTAAGCGCCGTAACTTTCGGTGTAAATTGCAACTGGTGTCATGTCATAACTCCTCGGTAACTTGCCTTCTCTCTTGAACTTGATAACAGATTCTTCTGTGCGCTTGTGTGATCGCTTTTGATTTTGACAGGTCGTCAACTTGGCCTAGTTGGATAACCAGGTTCTTGTTTTTTGGCTCTATCTGCGTTCATCTGCGTCCCGTTAAGCTTTTGAACCTCGATTTGGACGCTGATAAAATCTGATGCTGCGCATTCGCAGATCGAGCAAAATCCGAAACTTTTACCACCCGTTCGCTTCGCTCACTAGAGAACACAGAGAAAACCTATTAATTTTAGTAGGTTATCAATTTGAGCCAAGGGGATAACCGGTAAAGATTGTCTGCCAAGAAGGGTTGGCCGGCCGGAAACTCAGTCGAAGGCGGCAAACACAACCTCGGCCACGGTAGTGTTGTCGACATAGGGGCCGCGCACCGGATCGTTTCCCTGCACCCGCTGCGGCAGCAGGTCGGCGCTGTGGCCCTTGGCGTACAGCGGAATCAGGCTGTTGGTATGGTTGTCGCTGTGCCATTCCATGCCCGGTGGCCGGTTGTGGCCGCGGTTTTGGAGGGGCTGCCAGTCGGGATTGGAACCGGGGCCGCTCAGATAGCCGGTTTCGTGGTCGCCGGTGACGATCAGCAGGGTCTCGTCCCAGCTGCTGCAGGTTTTCACCCAGCGGACCACCGCCGCCACCGTGCGGTCGAAGTCGAGCTGTTCCTCCAGCAGCCGCCCCGACTGGTTATCGTGGCTGGCCCAGTCCACCGCTCCGCCTTCGATCATGAGGAAGAAGCCGTCCGGATCGTTGTCGAGGACGTTGAGGGCCGCGCGGGTCATTTCCGTTAGAGTCGGCACCGTGTTGAGCAGTGCCACCGCGTAGGGCCGCGCCTGTGGATCGCCGCTCCGTCCCTGTTGCAGGGTTTTGGCGACCTGCGGAATGCCGAGCAGCCGTTGCGGGGTGGCGCCCACGGCCAGTTTCTGGAACTCGCTTCGCTGCTCGATGAGGGTCCAGGGGTCGGCCCGGCCGTCACCATCGGCATCGCCGCCCAGAGTGCCGGCTTGCAGCGCGGTCCAGGTTTCCGCCCCGCCGACGTACTTGAAGGAGCGCGCCGCGTTTAGTTGCCGGCCATTCCGGTCGAAGAACGGATGGCCGCAGCCCATGATCACGTCCACGGCGCTGTCGCGCAGCATGCGGTTGGCGATGGCCGGGCCGTTTTTGCGGTTTTCGTCATGGACCACGAAGGAGGCCGGGGTGGCGTGGGCGAAGGGGACGCTGGTTATCACCCCGCTGGCCTTGCCGAGCTTTTCCGCACGCTCGACCAGGTTCTCCACCGGTCGCAGGCTGCCGTCTTCGGCCGGCACCATGCCGATGACACGGCGGCGGGTTTTGTGGCCGCTGGCCATGGCGGTAGCGGCGGCGGCCGAGTCAGTGGCCCCTGCTTTCGCCAGGTCAAAGGCGTTCCACGCCAGTTCGCTGTCGTAACCACCCCCGACGGCATGGGTGCTCATGGCCAGCCGCACCGGGAAGCCGGCATAGACCTGGCTGTTCCTGCGGCCACTGGCGTAGAGGCTGGCCGCCTCGCTGTGGTTATAGCCCATGCCGTCGCTGATCATGACGATGACGTTTTTGGCCGGGCCATTTGACGGCGTCGCTTCGGCGGCGATGGGCAGGGTACAGGCCAAAGCGGTCATGAGCAGCCAGGCAAAAAGGTGATGGCACAGGGTGGACATGCTTGGCTCCTGAACAGGTGAGCGGGTGCGGTTTCGGGAAAGGTTCCTGAGTCGGCTGGACGGCCTGGGTAAAGCCGAAAGCGAAACTTCGGAATTTCAGATGGTTTTCAGGTCTTCCATCGCGCGCAGGGCCTTGAGTTTGTCGTGTACATCGTCGAAGGTACCCTCGAACAGATGGCGGTTTTCCTCGTAGGGTTTTTCGTCGATGATCAGAAAATAGCTGTCGCTCTCTTCGTTTTGGCAGATGGTGTAGCGATGCTCGGCGCTGTTTTCACTGTGTACGACCAGGGTTCTCATGGCGGCCTTCCTTGGGCTGGGGTCGAAACCGATAGACGATTCTCGAAATTTCATTAAATTTGATCTTTAATTGTACCTGAAAGCTCTCCCTGTCAACAAAAAAATGTTGAAAATTTCCTGAAATCAATCGGGTTTTTACAGGCGCAGCTTGTAGCCGCTGCCGAGCAGCACCGCCGCCCAGCCAAAGAGGGCCGCGGCTATCAGTCCGGCGACGGCGAAGGCGGTGCTCAGCGGCAGGTCGCCGACGCCGAGAATGGCATGGCGAAAGCCGTCGATGAGGTAGAGCATGGGATTGAAATGGGATAGCCGCGCCCAGAAAGGCGGTAGAATGGAGATCGGGTAGAAGACCCCGCCGAGGTAGATCAGTGGCAGGATCAGAAAGTTGTTGTACATGGACAGGGCGTCGAAGGAGTTGGCGTAGATGGCGGCGATGAGGCCGAACTGGGCGAACAGAAAGCTGGCCAGGGCTGCCATGGCCGCCGCCGCCCAGGGGGAGACGAAGGGCAGTTCGGCGAAGAAACAGGAGATGATCAGCACCACGGTGCCGACCAGCAGGCCGCGCAGCATGGCCGCCAGGGTGTAGGCCAGGATGACTTGCGGCGGGGTCAGGGGGGTGACCAGCAGGTCGACGATGTTGCCCAGGTAGCGGGAGATGAACAGGGACGACGAGGTGTTGGCGAAACTGTTGTTGATGACCCCCATCAGTATCAGGCCGGGCACCACGAACTGGGCGTAGGAGAAGCCCTCCAGTACCGAGATGTGTTGGCCGAGGGTGGCGCCGAACACGAACAGATAGAGGGAGGCGGTGACGATGGGGGTCAGCAGAGTCTGGAAGGAGACCCGCAGAAAGCGCCGGACCTCCTTCTGCAGCAGGGTGGCGAAGGGCAGCCAGGGTATGAAACGCCGCTGTTGGCGCAGGCGGTCGATCATCACGGGTTCCCCTTGCGGTCCTTGAGCTGCAGGCCGGTCAGGTCGAGAAAAACCTCCTCCAGCCCCGGCCGCGGCAGCTCCAGGTCGCGGATCGGCAGATTGAGTTGCGCCAGCAGCTGCAGCACCTCGCCTATCACCACGTCGCCGGCCAGGCTGATTCTCAGCAGCCGGCCGTTCTCTTCGAGTTGGCCGTGCAAGGCCTCCAGGGCGGCGGGGACCTGGTCGAGGGGGGTGTCGAGATGCAGCAGCAGCGACCGGTTGTCGAGGCGGGCGAGGAGGTCGGCGGTCCGTTCCAGGGCCACCAGTTTGCCGCCGCTCATGATGGCGATGCGGTCGCACATCTGCTCCGCTTCCTCCAGGTAGTGGGTGGTGAGCAGCACGGTGGTGCCGGCCTGGTTCATTTCCCGCACGAACTGCCACAGGGCGCGGCGCAGTTCGACATCGACTCCGGCGGTCGGTTCGTCGAGGATCAGCAGCTGCGGCTTGTGAATCAGCGCCTTGGCGACCATGAAGCGACGTTTGAGGCCGCCGGACAGCTTGTTCATCGATTTATGCAGATGGTCGCCGAGGCCGAGGCGTTCGATGAGCAGCTTTCGCCAGGCATCGTCGCCGGGCACCCCGTAATAGCCGGCGTGGATCTTCAACGCCCGGTCGATAGTAAAGAAGTGGTCGGTGACGATCTCCTGGTGCATGACCCCCACCAGCCGTCGGGTCAGGCGATAGTCGCGCTCCGCGTCGTGGCCGAAGATGCGCACCGTGCCACGGTCGATGCGGCAGACGCCGCTGATCATGTTGATGGTGGTGCTCTTGCCGGCGCCGTTGGGGCCGAGCAGGCCGAAGATCTCCCCCGGTTCAATGGTCAGAGACAGATCGTCGACGGCGGCGGTGCCGGCGAAACTCTTGTGCAGGTGGTCTATTTCCAGGGCGGGGATCATGGCCGGAACTATAGCGACAAGCGGGGCAAAGATCAAACCTTTCGCGGTAAATCAGCAGGCCACCACCACCCGGTTGCGGCCGGTTTTTTTGCCTGGTAGAGGGCCTGGTCGGTCAAAGCGATGAGCTCGGTGGGCTCGCTGTCGCGGTGCGGCACCAGGCAAGGGCAACATGTCAGGCATCCTTTTGCGGCGCCGGGGCGCCGAACAGCCGTGCCGCCAGAATGCCGACCTCGTAGAGAACCATGAAGGGGCCGGCCAGGGAGATCTGGGAGATGACGTCGGGCGGCGTCAGCACGGCGCCGACCAAAAAAGCGAGCAGGATGGCGTGCTTGCGGTGGCGGGCCAGCCAGCGGTGGTCGACGATGCCCATGCGGGCCAGAAAGAAGATCACGATGGGCAACTCGAAGACCAGGCCGAAGGCGAGCAGCAGTTTGCTCGACAGGGCCAGATAGGCGCCCATGGAGAGCATCGCTTCCATGCCGCCGTCGGTGCCGAAAGTGACCAGAAAGCGGAACACCAGGGGAAAGACGTAGCGAAAGCCGAACCAGGTGCCGGCGGCAAAACAGCTGCAGCTGGCCAGCACGAAGGGCAGGGCGAAGCGCTTCTCGTGACCGTACAGGCCGGGGGCGACGAATAGCCACAGTTGCCAGAGAAGGACCGGCAGGGCCAGCAGCAGGCCACCGAGGGCGGCGACCTTAAGGTAGGTGAAGAAGGGCTCGGTGGCATTGATGAAGACCAGCGAACTGCCCTCGGGTAGGGCCGCCTGGACCGGTTCGGCAATTAAGAGAAAGAGTTTTTCCGCCACTGTGTAGCAGAGGGCGAAGGCCGCCAGCCAGCTGCCGGCACAGATCATCAGCCGCCGGCGCAGTTCCTCCAGGTGGGCGGTAACGGGCAGCTCATCCATGGCCCTCGGAATCTTTCGTTGTCGGGTCTGTCGGCGATTCCTCGCTCGGCTGGTCGATCTCACCCGGTTCGCCCGGTTCGTCGAGGGACTGGTGCAGGTCGCGGGTGGCGCGCTTGAATTCGGCCAGCCCTTTGCCCAGGGCCCGGGCCAGCTCGGGAAGCTTGCGCGGCCCGATGACCAGCAGGGCCACGGCCAGAATCAGCAGCAGTTCGGGCATTCCGAGATTGAACATGCAGGGTCTTCCTTGGTCGGTAAATCGATGGTTGGTATGGTTCTCTGGAAGATAGCGGTAAAGCCAGCGTCTGTCAAGCATTGGCAAATTCTGATAAAGGTTTGACATATAAGGGCTTTTACTCTATCATGCGGTCCGTTGTGCCGTCCTGTAGCCCTTTGCCAAGGAAGATGGCGTCGCAAAAAGTTCGCCCTACTGCGTTGCAGCGCTTTTTCAGGACTTCGACATACCATATGCATGCCTTCACCCCTGAAAAACCACTACGCCTTGTGGGTCGAAATTTTTGCTTAGCCATCTCATGACTTTTTGCGAGTCCATCAAGGAAGATTGAAGATGAATCAGCAACAGCTCAAGGAGGAGATCCGCCGCCTGGCTGAAGAGCGTGATGCCCTGATCATGGCTCATTTCTACCAGCGCGACGAGATCCAGGAGATTGCCGATATCGCCGGGGACTCCCTCGCCATGGCCATCGAGGCCGCACAGACCGAGCGTAAGGTCATCGTGTTGTGCGGGGTCCATTTCATGGCCGAAAGCGCCGCCATACTGGCTCCCGACAAGACTGTGCTGCTGCCGCGCACCGAGGCCGGCTGCCCCATGGCCGACATGGTCACCGTCGACAAACTGCGGGAGATGAAGGCCCGCCTGCCGGGCCGGCCGGTGGTTACCTACGTCAATTCAAGCGCCGCGGTCAAGGCCGAAAGCGACATCTGCTGCACCAGCGCCAACGCTGTAGCGGTGGTCAATTCCCTCGATGCCGACGAGGTCATTCTGGTGCCGGACCGCAACCTCGGTCGCTATATTGCCGCCAACACCGACAAGAAGTGCCACTTCTGGGAAGGTTACTGCCCCTTCCACGACCAGCTCCCCGAAGAGGACGTGCTGGCCGCCAAGGAGCAGTACCCCGAGGCCCTGTTTCTGGCCCACCCCGAGTGCCGGCCGCAGATTCTGAAGCTGGCCGATCATATCGCCTCGACCAGCGGTATCATCGATTTCGTCAAAAAGAGCCCGGTTAAGAAGTTCATCATCGGTACCGAGGTCGGCGTGCTGTTCCGGCTGCGCCAGGAGAATCCGGACAAGGAGTTCATCATGCCGAACTCCCTGCTCTTCTGCCAGACCATGAAATACAGCACCCTGGAAGACGTGCTCAAGTGCCTGCAGACCATGAGTCCGCAGATCACCGTCGATGCCGAGACCAGCCGCAAGGCCAAGCTGACCCTTGATCGCATGCTGGCGGTGCCGCGAGACTGATGCCAGTTTCACTCCCTGATTTTTTCGGCGGGGGCGTGCTTAAGCACGCCCCCGCGCCATTTTATTCATGATCCAGACGCCGTCCAGCGAAATCGCCCACGCCACCGTTCATTCCTTTGCCGAGGCCGCCCCTGTCGGTCACAGCGAAGTCTGCGGCCTGGTCGGTTCGGCGGCCGCCTATCTGCTCAGCCGACGTCTGGCCAGCCGCCGCGAACCGCTGTTTATTCTCGCCGCCGATCAGCAACAGGCCGAGCGCTTTGCCGCCGACCTGGCCTTTTACCACCCCCATTCCGACCAGGTAGCGCTCTTTCCCCACTGGGAGGTCGGCCCTTACGAAGCCCTGACTCCCCATCCCGATATCGAAGCGACCCGAGTCGCGACATTGGCTGCCCTGCACGCCGGTCGGCTGCGGGCGGTGGTGCTGACGGTGCGCAGTCTCATGCAGCGGGTCATGCCGCGCCCCGTGCTGGCCGGACTGTGCGAGGAATTGACGGTGGGCACCGAGGTGCCCCGCGACACTCTGCTGCGGCGGCTGGTGGAACTCGGTTATCACGCCGTACCCCTGGTTGAGGATCACGGCACCTTTTCGGTGCGGGGTGATATCCTCGATGTCTATCCGCCGACTCTCGAAACGGCGGTGCGTATTGAATTCTTCGGTGATCAGGTCGAGCGCATGCGGCCCTTCGATACGGTCAGCCAGCGCTCCGCCAGCGAGCAGTTGAAATCACTGCAGCTGCTGCCGGCTCGGGAGATGGTGCTGGCCGGCGAGCACCTGGAGACCTTCTGTCGCGCTCTCAAGGAGCGCTGCGATGTCATCAACATCGCCCGCACCCAGCGGGAAGCGCTCCTCGAAGAGATTCGCGAGGGGCTGCTGGCGCCGGGGCATGCCTTTCTCATGCCCCTCAACTACGGCACCCTCGACAGCTTCTTCGAATATGCGGTTGATGGCCACTGGGTGGTTCTCGATCCGCTAGCGGTGGAAGAAGAAGGGGATCGTTTTGCTGCCGAGATCAGGGATGGCGAGCGGCGCATGGCCGCCGGCGGCGAGCTGTTCGTGCCGGCTGAAGAACTGTTTCTGGCTCCCGAGCAGCTGAGTACCGCCCTGGCCGGCCGGCCACGCACCGATCTGTGCGCTCTGGAACTGTTTCAGCTGGCCGAGGAACTGCCCCGCTACCGCTTTGTCGCCCAGGGCAACGGCGATCTGCGCGAGGGGGCGGATGCCGGCTCGCTGGCGGCCCGTTTAACCGCCCGCCTGCAGGGCTGGCAAAAAGAGGGCTGGCGGGTCTTGCTGGTCTGCCACCAGCAGGGCCAGGCCGAGCGTCTGCAGGATCTGCTGCGGCCCCACGGTCTGGAACTGAGCCTGAGCAAAGGGCTGCACCTGCAGCAGTTGCAGCCAGGCCAGCTGGCCCTGACCCTCGGCGACCTGTCGGCCGGCTTTCGCCTGCCCGACGAACAGCTGGCGGTGGTCGGCGAGGAAGAGATCTTCGGCCGTCGCAGCCATCGGCGCGGTTTGAGCGAGGCCCGTGCCCAGGCCATGCTCTCCTCCCTGGCCGAGCTGCGCGAGGGCGACTATGTGGTTCATGCCGACCACGGCATCGGTATCTACCGTGGCCTGCTCCATCTGGCCACCGGATCGGTGGCAGGGGATTTTCTGCATCTCGAATACGCCGGCCGGGACAAGCTCTACCTGCCCGTCGAACGCATCGAAAAGGTGCAGAAATACGTCGGCGGCGAAGGCCACAGCCCGCGCCTCGACCGCATGGGCGGCGGTGCCTGGGAAAAGGCCAAGCTGCGGGCTCGGGCGGCGGTGGAGGAGCTGGCCCGGGAGCTGCTGCAGCTCAATGCCCGGCGCACCATGAGCCAGGCCTTTCGCTACTCGCCGCCGGACCATCTGTTTCGCGAATTCGAGGCGGCCTTTCCCTACGAAGAAACCCCCGACCAGCAGGGGGCCATCGACGAGGTGCTGGCCGATATGCAGTCCGATCAACCCCTCGACCGGCTGATCTGCGGCGATGTGGGCTACGGCAAGACCGAGGTGGCGATTCGGGCCGCCTACAAGGCGGTGCTCGACAACAAGCAGGTGGCGGTGCTGGTGCCGACCACGGTGCTGGCCCGCCAGCACTGGCAGAACTTTCAGGAGCGCCTGCAGGGCTGCCCGGTGACGGTGGAGATGGTCTCGCGCTTTCGCACTACCGCCGAGCAGAAGGCGGTGCTGCAACGCACCGCCGCCGGCCAGGTCGATATTCTTATCGGTACCCATCGACTGCTGCAGCGGGATGTGCGCTTCAAGGATCTGGGACTGGTTGTCGTCGACGAAGAGCAGCGTTTCGGCGTCTCCCACAAGGAGCGGCTGAAGAAGTTGCGGGCCGAAGTCGACATGCTGACCCTGACCGCCACCCCTATCCCCCGCACCCTGCACATGAGCCTGCTCGGTCTGCGCAATCTGTCGGTCATCGATACTCCGCCTGTGGATCGTCAGGCCATTCGCACCTACGTCACCCGCTTCGAGGACGATCTGATTCGCCAGGCCATCCTGCGCGAATTGCGCCGTGGCGGGCAGGTCTTTTTCGTTCATAACCGGGTCCAGTCCATCGATGCCATGGCCGGCTTTCTGCGCACCCTGGTGCCGGAGGCCAAGGTTGTCGTCGGCCATGGGCAGATGGGGGAAAAAGCCCTGGAGAAGGTGATGCTCGACTTCATCGAGGGCCAGAGCAACGTGCTGGTGTGCAGCACCATTGTCGAAAACGGTCTCGACATCCCTCGGGCCAACACCATCATCATCAACCGCGCCGACTGCTTCGGCCTGTCTCAGCTCTACCAGCTGCGCGGCCGGGTCGGTCGTTCTGATCGGCGCGCTTACGCCTATCTGCTGATCCCCGGCGAGGGAACCCTGACCCGCGAGGCACGGGAGCGGCTGCGGGTGCTGCAGGATCTCACCGAACTCGGCGCCGGCTTCCGCATCGCCAGCCACGACCTCGAACTGCGTGGCGCCGGCGATCTGCTCGGCGGCCGCCAGTCGGGGCAGATCGTCGCCATCGGTTTTGAAATGTATACCGAGCTGCTGGAGGAGACCATTCACGAACTGCAGGGCCAGCAGCGGGAGGAGCGGGTCGATCCGGAAATCCGCCTCGGACTGTCGGCCTTTCTGCCGGAGAAGTACCTGCCCGATCCCAACCAGCGGCTGGTGTTCTATAAAAAGCTCGCCGCCGCCGATGACGAGGGAGCCCTCTATCAGGCGGCCGACGAACTGCGCGACCGCTACGGCGCGCTGCCGGAGCCGGCCCAGCTGCTGCTGGAGGTGATGAAGCTGCGGGTGCTGATGAAACGGCTGCGCATCGAGCAGGCCGAGTACGACGGCCGTCAGCTGGTGTTTGCCTTTCGCGCCGATACGCCGGTGGCGCCGCAGCAGATTCTCGCCCTGGTGCGGCCGGAAGGCAGTCCCTTTACCTTCAGCCCCGATTACCGGCTGGCTTTGCGCTGCGGCCGGCAGGCCGGCGAGGCGCTGCTGGCGGCGGCCAAAAAAGCGTTGCAAGGCTTTCTTTAGCTGTGCTACATGATAGCTTGTGGCAGCAGCCCTCCCAGTGTGTATTCGAAAAGAGAAGCTCTTGAAGATTCGTTGCGGCGGCACCCTGCGTCTTTTCCTTCTGGCCTGGTCAATTATCGCTTTATTGAGCGCCTGCCGGCAGCAGGGCGAGCCTCCGTCCTCCGTGCTGCTGCGGGTTAACGAGCGGGTCATTTCCTTCGATCAGTTCGAGGATGATTTTGCCCGCCATCTGACCGCCCGGGGCATCGTGGCCGAGGAAACCCGTCAGGAACTCAAGCGCTCCTTTCTGGCCCATAAGATCAATCGCGAGCTGATTCTGTCCGCCGCCGACCGGGCCGCTATCGACCTGACCGAGGCCCAGCAGGAGGCGGTGGTCGCCGAATATCGCAAGGACTATGCAGCGGACGATTTCGAGGCAATGCTTCGGGAGCGGAAGCTGAGTGTGGAGATCTGGCGCCGGCAGTTGCTGGAAAACCGGCGCATCGAAGAGGCCATCAGTCGTCTGGCCTACAGCGACATCGCCATCAGCAAAGAGGCTGTCGCCGCCTATTACCGGCAACAGCGGGACGAATTCGACCTGCCGCAGCAGGTTCGGGCACGACAGATCACCCTGGCTAACGAAGCCGACGGCCAGCGGGTCCTCGGCCAGTTGCGCCAGGGCCTCGATTTTGCCGAGGCGGCCCGCCGTTTCTCCATTTCGCCCGATGCCGAACAGGGTGGCGATCTCGGTTTTTTCGGTCGGGGCCAGATGCCCGACGCCTTTGACGCGGTGGTCTTTGAACTGCCCATCGGGCGCATCAGCGAGCTGGTCAAAAGTGAATACGGTTACCATCTGTTCCTGGTCGAAGAGCGGCGCTCCGCGCAGCGCCTGACCCTGGATCAGGTTCAGGACCAGATAGCGGCCCGTCTGCGAGCCGAGAAGGAAGAGCAAACCTACCGGGATTGGCTGCAGAGTCTGCGCAGCCAGGCCACCATCGAGGTCGATTGGACCCTGTTGTAAAGACGATTCATCAACCTGTAAGTAAGGAACTGACGTTATGAAAGGTTTTTTTCTGTCGCTGGCTGTATGCCTGCTGCTGAGTGCGTTGCCGGCCCAGGCCGAAGTGGTCAGCCGCATTGCTGCCGTGGTCAACGACAATATCATCACCACCCTGCAACTCGACGAACGGATTGCCGCCGAACTGGGTGCCGAGACCGCCGCGAACATCGGTGCCCCGGAGCGCCTGGTGGTCCTGGACAAGATGATTCAGGAAGCCCTGGTCGAGCAGCGGGTCAAGCAGCTCGGCATGACCGTTGGCGACGAAGAGGTCGAGCGGGCCATTCAGGATGTCGAGCGCCAGAACAATATCGACCGCAACCAGCTGGAACTGGCTTTGCAGGCTCAAGGTCTGACCATGGAGAGCTATCGCGCCAAACTGCGCCGCCAGCTGCTCGAGTTCAAACTGGTCGGTCGGGAAATCCGCGACAAGATCGAGGTGACCAACCAGGAGATGCGCAGCTATTACCGGGAGCACATCGAGGATTATCGCGAGGATCCCTTCCTTCGCCTGAGCCGCATCACTTTCGCGGTGCCGGCCAATGCCGCCGCCGATCAGCTCAGCGCCCTGCGCGCCCTGAGTCGGGAAGCTCTGCTGCGACTTCGTGGCGGAGAAGAGTTCGAGCAGGTGTTGGCTGCTTATCAGGGGGACAAGGGGGCCGAAGGCGGACCCATGGGCCGGTTTGGCAAAGACGAACTGACCGATCCCTTTGCGCCCGCGGTCGCCGGGCTGATGCCCGGCCAATTCAGTGAGGTGATCGATACTCCGCAAGGGCTGCATATTCTGCGCCTCGACGAGTTGAACCCCGGTAAGGTTCCCGATTTCGAATCGGTCAAGGAACAGATCAGTCAGTTGCTCATCGAGGAGAAACGGAAGGTTGCTATTGACGGCTGGGTGGAAAACCTGAAAAAGGATGCCCATATCGAGATCAAACTCTGAGAGGCGCTGTTACCATTCGTTCGTCACCCGCCGGTTTGCCGGCGGGTTTTTTATTGCCGAAAACCCAGTATTGTCCGGTTAGAAACTTGTCCATTGAAATTGTCAATGGTTTTGCAAGCCGGAGGGCAATGCCGCGGGGTTGCGTCCCCGCACGACGCCCTACTCTTTTTTCGCGCCAAAAAAGAGTAGGCAGAAAAAGGCGCCCCGGCTCCTTGCCCTTCGGGTTCCCTACGCTGCGCAGACGTTTTGCGGGCGGAAAAAATTCGCTGGCGCTCGGACAGTTTTCCGCCTGTTTCGCAAAACGCCCACTCCGCTCCGGCTGCGTCACAGGGGATGGAAGGGCAAGACCGGCCGACTTGATCATTGAGAGGGCGGTGGTAAAGGGCTATACTGAGGTTTTCTTAATAGAGGCGGTGATGAAGCGACCAATCGTAATAACCATGGGCGATCCGACCGGGGTCGGTCCGGAAATCATTCTCAAGGCCTGGCTGGAGGGTAAGCTGTCCGCCGGCCAGCGGCCGCTGCTGGTGGCCGGCGATGGAGCGGTGCTGCAGCGGGCGGCGGCCATCTACGGTGCCGAGGTGACGGTTGAGGCCCTCGACAATGGCGGTTCAGAAGTGTTGGCCAGCCATCGGCTGCGTCTCGGGGAGCGGAGCCTGCTGCTTAAAGCCCTCTCCGAGCTGCCGGCCGAGGCATTGGTCTACGGCGCACCGGATCTGGCCTGCGGCCAGGCCATGATCCGTTATATCGAATGGGCCTGCGATCGCTGCCTGTCTGGCGAGGCGGCGGGCATGGTCACGGCACCGGTCAACAAGCAGGCCCTGCGGGCCGCCGGCTGTGCGGCCCCCGGCCACACCGAACTGCTCGCCGCGCGCTGCGGCGTTGAACGAGTGGTGATGATGCTGGCCGGCAGCCGGCTGCGGGTCTGTCTGGTGACCACCCACCTGCCCTTGAGCGCGGTGCCGACGGCTCTCAGCCGTGAGGCGATTTTAGCCACGGTGCAGATCAGCGCTGCCGCCCTGCGGCGCTTTTTCGGTCTCGATTCCCCGCGCCTGGCGGTGCTGGCTCTCAATCCCCACGCCGGCGAGGGGGGGCAGTTTGGCGACGAGGAGCAGCGTCTCATTGCTCCGGCCATCGAGGCGGCCCGCCAGCAGGGCATCGAAGTCAGCGGGCCCCACAGCGCCGACGCCCTGTTTCACTTTGCCGTGCAGGGCGCCTATGACGCAGTGATCTGCATGTACCACGACCAGGGGCTGATTCCCCTCAAGCTGCTCCATTTCGACGACGGGGTCAATGTGACCCTCGGCCTGCCCATCGTCCGCACTTCCGTCGATCACGGTACCGCCTACGATCTGGCCGGTACTGGCCGGGCCAGCGAGAAGAGCCTGCTGGCGGCGGTGCGCCTGGCCGAACAGATGGCCGGATAGGGTTCGGTTTCCAATCCGGCCGCCCCGCTCCGGCAGGGCAATCTGCCCTTGTCTGCCTGAATTGCAATGCCCGCCAACGCCATGCTAAAGTAGTCCGTTGCCATCGATGCGGCGGCGTTTGAACCTTACGATCCACTATCCTTCAGGACTTACGGGACAGAACCGAGTATGGCTGACAAGATCGTTATCAAGGGTGCCAGCGAGCACAACCTGCAGGATATCGACCTGGAGATCCCCCGCAACAAGCTGGTGGTCATCACCGGGGTATCGGGCTCGGGCAAGAGCACCCTGGCCTTTGACACCCTCTATGCCGAGGGCCAGCGCCGCTACGTGGAGAGCCTTTCCGCCTACGCCCGGCAGTTTCTCGAGCAGATGGACAAGCCCGATGTGGAAAGCATCGAAGGCTTGTCGCCGGCCATTTCCATCGAGCAAAAGACCACTTCCAAGAATCCCCGTTCGACGGTCGGTACGGTAACCGAAGGCTACGACTACCTGCGGCTGCTTTTCGCCCGGATCGGTCGCATTCATTGCCATAGTTGCGGCGAGGAGATCGCCTCCTGGACCGTGCAGCAGATGGTCGACCGCATCATGAAGCTGCCGGACAAGACCCGCCTGCTGCTGCTGGCGCCTATCGTTCGCGGCCGCAAGGGCGAATACCGCAAGGAGCTGCGCCAGCTGCAGGCCGACGGCTTCGTACGGATTCGCATCGACGACGAGATGTACGAACTGGGCGAGGAGATTGCTCTCGACAAGAACAAGCAGCATACCCTGGAGGTGGTGGTCGACCGACTGGTGGTCAAGGAAGGCATCGAGGGGCGCTTGGCCGATTCCCTGGAGACCGCTCTGCGGCTGGCCGATGGCGTGGTGCGGGTCGAAGAACCCGGTGGCGCCAGCGCCCTATATTCGGAACAGCACTCCTGTGCCGAGTGCGGTATCTCCTATCCGGAGATCACTCCGCGCATGTTTTCCTTCAACAATCCCTACGGCGCTTGCTCCGATTGCGCCGGCCTCGGCACCCGCCTCTACTTCGACCCCGACGAGGTGGTGCCCAACCCCGACCTGTCGTTGCGCGAAGGGGCCATCGCCCCCTGGGAGACCCGCACCGGCTTTTACTACCACCAGCTGCTCGAGGCCCTGGCCGATCACTATCAATTCGATATCAACAGCCCCTTTCGTGAGCTGCCGGAGCGGTTGCGCACGATTCTGCTGCACGGTTCGGGTAAAGAAGAGGTACGTTTCTTCTTCGACCAGGGTGGCCGACGGCACTTTTACGACAAGGTCTTCGAGGGGGTAATGCCCAACCTCGAACGGCGCTATCACGAGACCGATTCGGATCGAGTGCGGGAGAACCTCGGCCGCTTCATGAACGTCATGCCCTGCCCGACCTGCAACGGCGCCCGGTTGCGCAAGGAGTCGCTGTTTGTGCGGGTCGGTGGCAAGAATATTCAAGAGATCTGCGCCTTTTCCATACTCGAAGCGGAGCAGTATTTTGCCGAGTTGCAGCTGGCCGACAAGGAGGCGGAGATCGGCCGACGGATTCTCAAGGAGATTCGCGAGCGGCTCTCCTTTCTGAGCTACGTCGGCCTCGACTACCTGAGCCTCGACCGCGCCGCCGGTACCCTGTCCGGAGGCGAGGGGCAGCGCATTCGGCTGGCGACCCAGGTCGGCTCGTCCCTGGTCGGGGTACTCTACATTCTCGACGAGCCGTCCATTGGCCTGCATCAGCGGGATAACCGGCGGCTGCTCGAAACCCTCAAGCGGTTGCGGGATCTTGGCAACACGGTGCTGGTGGTGGAGCATGACGAAGAGACCATTCTCGAGGCGGACCAGGTCATCGACATGGGCCCGGGGGCGGGCGTGCACGGCGGCCATGTGGTGGCCCAGGGCACGCCGCAGGAGATTCTGGCCGATCCGGCTTCCCTCACCGGCCGCTACCTGTCCGGCGCCCTGACCATTCCGCTGCCGGCCAAGCGCCGCACCAGCGAGCGAATGCTGCAGATCCGCGGGGCGCGGGAGAACAATCTGCAACAGGTCGATGTCGACATCCCTCTCGGGGTGATGACCTGCGTCACCGGCGTCTCCGGCTCGGGCAAATCGACCCTGGTCATCGACACCCTGTTCAAAACCCTTTCCCAGCGCCTCTATCGCTCGCGGGAGAAGGCCGGCAAGGTCGACGAGATTCTTGGCGTCGAGCTGCTTGACAAGGTGGTCGATATCGACCAGTCGCCCATCGGCCGCACGCCCCGTTCCAATCCGGCCACCTATACCGGCCTTTTCACCGACATTCGCGATCAGTTCACCCAGCTGCCCGAGGCCAAACTGCGGGGCTACAAGGCGGGACGTTTTTCCTTCAATGTCAAGGGTGGACGCTGCGAGGCCTGCCAGGGTGAGGGCATCCTCAAGATCGAGATGCACTTTTTGCCCGATGTCTATGTGCAGTGCGAGGTCTGCAAGGGGGCGCGCTACAATCGCGAGACCCTGGAGGTGCGCTACAAGGGGCAGAACATCGCCGAGGTTCTCGACATGACCGTCAACCAGGCGCAGAAGTTTTTCGAGAATATCCCCCGTATTCGCAGCAAGCTGGAGATGCTGCGCGACGTCGGTCTCGGCTACATCAAGCTCGGCCAGAGCGCCACCACCCTGTCCGGTGGCGAGGCCCAGCGGGTCAAGCTGGCCAAAGAGCTTGGCAAGCGGGCCACCGGCCGCACCATCTATATCCTCGACGAGCCGACCACCGGCCTCCATTTCGCCGATATTCAGAAGTTGCTCGATGTGCTGCAGCGCCTGGTCGAAACCGGCAATACGGTGGTGATCATCGAGCACAACCTCGATGTCATCAAGACCGCCGACCACCTCATCGACCTTGGCCCGGAAGGGGGCAGCCGCGGCGGCCAGATCGTCGCCGCCGGCACGCCGGAGGAGGTAGCGCGCAATTCGGCCTCCTTTACCGGACGCTATCTGCGTCCTTATCTCAATCTGTAAATGCGATTGAGTGCCGGTTGCCGGCGGTTGCAGGACAAGAGTTTACCCTTGCTTTGTCGGTGCGCCGGCGCTAGCATTTGGCTCAGATCGAAGGGAATCTATTCATGAGCAAGCTCCCCACGCGGATGAAAGGCCTACCGCCGGGCCAAGCGCTGATCTTCTATTACGGGCTGGCGATTGCACTCGGAGCGTTGGCGCTGTCTTTGCCTATTTCCGCCCACGGCGAGCCGCTGTCGTTTCTCGATGCTCTGTTTACCGCCACCTCGGCCCAGTGCGTCACCGGCCTGGTGGTGGTCGATACCGCTACCAAGCTGACCCTGTTCGGTCAACTGGTGGTGCTGCTGCTGATTCAGATAGGCGGCCTGGGCATCACCACCTTCTCCGTCTACTTGTTTTTCTATCTCGGCGTGGGGGTCGGCATTCGAGATCGTTGGCTGATTCAGGAGACCCTGCTGCACAGCCCGGTCGACTCCATGCGCGACCTGATCCGCGGCGTGTTTCTGCTGACCCTGCTTATCGAGGGGGCCGGCACGGTGCTGTTGGCCTTTGCCTTTGTCCCTGAGATGGGACTGACCAAGGGCCTCTATTATGCCCTGTTCCATTCCGTATCGGCCTTCTGCAATGCCGGCTTTTCGCTCTTCTCCGACAGCTTGGTGGCCTATCGCAACAACCCCCTGGTCAACCTGACCATCATCGGCCTGATCGTGCTCGGTGGCCTCGGTTTTCTGGTCATGAAAGAGATCATCGATCTGGCCAGGCAGCGCAAAGTCCGGCGGCGCCTGTCCCTTCATTCGCGGTTGGTGTTTCTGACCAGTGGCATCCTCATCGTGGGCGGCGCGATCCTTGTCGGCCTGCTCGAATGGCCGACCTCCTTTGCCAGCTTGGGAACTGGCGAAAGCCTGTGGGTCGCGCTGTTCCAGTCGGTCACCGCCCGTACCGCCGGCTTCAATACCATGGACCTCAATCTGCTTGAGGTGCCGACCCTGTTTTTGATGATGTTTCTGATGTTTGTCGGCGCTTCGCCCGGCTCCTGCGGCGGCGGCATCAAGACCACCAGCCTGGCCCTGTTCGTTATCGTGCTGTACAGCCGCCTGAAAGGTAACCCCCACACCAATGTCAATCGCCGAACCCTGCCGGAGGCGGCGGCCTCCAAGGTCATGACCCTGGTGATGACCGCGCTGCTGTTTCTCGCCGTGGCAGTCTTCGCCCTGCTGGCGGTGCAACTGCACGGGCTGTCGGCCAGTGCCAGCCGCGGGGTGTTTCTCGAATACACCTTCGAGGCGGTGTCGGCCTTCGCCACTGTCGGTCTATCCCTGGGGGCCACCGCCAAACTGCTGCCGCTTGGCAAGGTGCTGATCATTCTGCTCATGTTTGTCGGTCGGGTCGGCCTGTTGACAGTGGCCTTCGCCATGCTGTATCGCTCTCGCGAGGATGCCGTGCAGTATGCGGAAGAAAACATCATGATCGGCTGAAGAGAATGGGGCCTTTGGATTCAGGTCCACGATTTGCGAAATAACGACACTTCGCTCTGCAGTCAGGGAATTTGGGTCGTTAACTGTATGGTGGCCAGCGGCGTCAGCAGGGCTGCTTTTTAGTGATCGGTTCAAGCAATGACCGATCCGCTTACTTATCGCAGGAGAAATCCTTATGAAACGATTTTGTGTTGTCGGCCTGGGAAACTTCGGCTTTCATGTGGCCAAAACTCTGTATGAGGACGGTCACGAGGTCATCGCCGTCGATCTGAGTCGGGACAAGGTCCAGCGCATCAAGAATTACGCCTCCTACGCGGTGATTGGCGATGCCACCAGCAAAGAATTTCTCAAGAGCCAGGGGATCGGCGAGATGGATGGGGTGATCATTTCCACCGGCGAACGTTCTCATTTGTCGACCCTGGTGGTGCTGCACCTCAAGGAGATGAATGTGCGCCGCATTCTGGTCAAAGCGGTGGACGAGGATCACGGCCGCATTCTGGAGAAGGTCGGCGCCACCGACATCATCTTTCCCGAGAAGGACACGGCCATCAAGATCGCTCACGGCCTGTCGAGTCCCAATATTCTCGAGTTCATTCCGATTGCGGAAGACTATTCCATTACCGAGGTGGCGCCGCCGGCCCACTTTATCGGCAAGAGCCTCATCGACCTCGACCTGCGCCGCAAGTTCGGCGTCACGGTGATCGGCATCAAGGATGTGTTGACCAGCGAGTTCAGTACCCTGCCGTCGCCAAGTCATGTGATCAAGGATAGCGATCTGCTGGTATTGATCGGCAAGACCGACAGTGTCGAGAAAGCCTGTCAGGATCATTGATCGATGCCGGCCTTTAATCCGCCGGTTGACATTGGTGCCAGAATGGATAAAATGAAAACTGACAGTTTCTCTAACTAGTCAAATTCATTGCAGAATAGGGGGGTGGTGTGCATGGCCGATTTGACCAACAGTCAAACCGAAAAGGATCTGCAAGACGCTTTTGCCGGTGAATCCCAGGCCAATCGTAAATATCTGGCCTTTGCCGAGGAGGCTGACAAAGAGGGTTATCCTCAGGCGGCCAAGCTGTTTCGGGCTGCCGCTGAGGCGGAAACGGTGCATGCTCATGCTCATCTGCGTGCCCTTGGTGGCATCGGTAAGACCCTCGACAATCTTAAGGAGGCGGTCGGCGGCGAGACCCATGAGTTCAAGGAAATGTATCCGCCGATGATCAAAGCGGCTGCCGCCGCCGGCTTTGCCGCGGCCGAGCGCAGCTTTCGCTATGCCAACGAGGTCGAGGAGGTTCATGCCAACCTCTACCAGAAGATGGTGGACAACCTCGACAGCAGCCAGCCGGTCGACTACTACGTCTGCCTGATCTGCGGCAACACCCTTGAGACCGAACCGCAGGCACCCTGTACGGTGTGCAAAGCCGGCCCGAAGATGTTCAAGAAGATCATCTGATTTTTTTACTGCCGGTCGGCTTCAGCCCCGCAAGGCTGAAGCCGACCGGTGACTTGTTGTGGTTGTCGAAGAGATAGAGTCGAACTATGGATAGATGCCCCGTCTGCAAAGAAGAAAAAAAAGGTAAATACTGGTGTAGTGCCTGCAAGACAGTCTTCGTCTGCCCGCTGCCTAATTGTGGGGCGCAGATTCGCCAGCGCGATGCCGAGGCCTGCCCGAGCTGCGGTCTGCTGTTCGCCGACTATATTGAAACCCGCAAAATGTACCGCCAGTGCCCCAAGTGCAAGAAAAAGCAGGGCCTTTCCGAACAGCAGTGCAAATTCTGCCGCTACTGGTTCAACTGTCCGACCTGCGGTCACAAGGTCCCTTCCACCAGTATGCTTACCTGTCCCCGTTGTGCCACCAACCTGCGCCGCTGAACTTTCTCCGTCCGTAGTTCGTCACGGCTCCACCCTTGTGAGGAGGTCCGTTGCTGGAAGCACTGCTCCTCGCCGCCCTGGCGGCACTCTCTCTGCTGGCTGCTGGTCATGTGCTGCTGCACAAGCGGGATCCCCGTGCGGCCTTCGGCTGGGTGGTGGTCTGTTGTATCCTGCCCGGTTTCGGCCCTCTCGGCTACTGGTTGCTGGGCATCAACCGCATTCGCACCCGGGCTCGTGACTGGCAGGCGAAGCTGCCCTGCAACGGGGCCGCTGAGGCCAGCTTCTGTTCCTGGTCCTTGCGCCAGGGCCAGTCGATCGCCTTCATCGAAGAAGGTTATGCTGCTCTGGTGTCGCTGGCCGATGCGGTAACCCGTCGGCCTCTGCTGCCCGGCAACCGGGTGGTGGCCCTGCACAACGGTGAGCAGGCGTTTCCCGCCATGCTCAAGGCCATCGCCGGTGCCCGCGAATCGGTCTATCTGGCCAGCTATATCTTTGATGCCGACGGCACCGGGCAGGCTTTCGTCGAAGCTCTCAAACAGGCGGCGGATCGGGGCCTCGATGTCCGAGTTTTGGTGGACGGCCTTGGCGAGCGCTACTCCTTCCCGGTGGCTCGTCGTCTGTTCAAGGGCAGCGCCGTGGCTGTCGGCCGCTTTCTGCCCCCATCCCTGTCCGGTCGCGGCTTGCATTTCAACCTGCGCAATCACCGCAAACTGCTGATCATCGATAACTGGCGCGGATTCACTGGCGGCATGAATATCAGCGATCGCCATCTGGCCGCCACTTCGAGCCGCTGCCAGGCTATAGACGTGCACTTCGGCATCGAAGGTCCGGTGGTGGGGCAGATGCTGGAAGCCTTCATGGAAGACTGGCATTTTGCAACCGGCGATATTCCGCCGCCAATCAGCTATCCACCGCCGCTGCCCTGCGGCACGGCCTTCTGTCGCGGGATCAGCGCCGGACCCAACGAGGATTTTGAAAAGCTGCGCTGGATCATTCTCGGTGCCATCGGCTGCGCCCGTCGCCGGTTGCGCATCATGACTCCCTATTTCATCCCCGATCGCACCCTGCTCGCCGCCCTCAATGCCGCAGCCCTGCGCGGCGTCGAGGTGGATATCGTGCTGCCGGCCAAAAATAACCTGTCCTGTGTGGCCTGGGCCTCGCGGGCCTATTTCAGCGAATTGCTGGAGCACGGCTGTCGCATTTACTATCAGCGGCCCCCCTTCGTGCACAGCAAGCTGTTGCTGGTCGACGACCAGTACGCCCTGGTCGGCTCGGCCAATCTCGATCCTCGCAGCCTGCGGCTTAATTTTGAGTTCAACCTGGAGATTTTCGATACCGCGCTGGTTGCTGCCCTGACCGAACATGTCGATACGGTCTGTCGCACCGTCCAGCAGGTGACCCTGGAAGAAATCGCCAGCCTGCCGCTGGCCGGTCGTCTGCGGGACAGTTTCGCCAAGCTCTTCTCGCCCTATCTGTAAAATTGTCTGTGGGACGGAGAGTCGCAGGCGATATATTCCTTCTGAAAAAGCAAGGCCGGCGGGTCGCGTCCCGCCGGACGCCCTACTTTTTGTCCAAGCCAACAAAAAGTAGGCAAAAAATGGCTGCCACTGCGTGGGGCATTGACCGTCAGGGCAGCGGAAGCAACGACTGTTGCAGCGTTCCGCATCGGCGGCGATGTCTTCGGGGCTCCCCCTCTTCCGACAGATGGTTGCTAAAGCTATCGGCCCACTTCTCTTGCGCAAGGGAGATCGAAGGTGCTGTAGGGTTTAAAACCCATAACGCAACTGCAACGTCGCTGCGCTACCCTCTGCCGTCCCCTGCCTGCAAGCCGTCTCAATGACAGGGGAGCCAACAACGAAGCGGTTCACTCCAATTACGCAACGCGGAAACATTGATTCACTAGTTCTCGCGACAGAAGTCTCGGCGACAGCCAATCCGTCTTTTCTTTGGATACTTTCTTTGGACTAGCAAAGAAAGTATCCCGGCTGCCGGCCGCGGGACCGGCGCTTTTAATAGTTTTCTTCTTAGCTACCTTGGTTGTTGATGAAAACTTTGGAGTTTCCCCCGTAAAAAAAGGAGCGCCAATTGGCACTCCTTTTTGCAAAATTTATTTGTGATATCTGCTCTATTCGTCATCGCCAAAGGGCCAGTACCAGCGTTTTTTCTTTTTAGTCTTTTTTTCCAGATCATCGCCCTGCTTTTTCATCTCCTTGTCGCCCTTGTCCTTCATTTCCTTCTCTTTGGCGGTTTTCTCCCCTTTTTGTTTGCTCTTGTCCTTCATCTTTGCCTTGCCCTGATCGTCGGCCATGCGCCCTTCGTGATCGCGGTTTTTCATATGCTCGCGGTCCCGGTCCCGGTCTCGGTCTCGGTCTCGGTCTCGGTCTTTGTCGCTCTGGGCGTGCTCGGCAGCCTGCTCGGAGCGCCGTTCGGCGGCTCGCTCCAGGCCGCGGGTGGTGTCTTCGGCCGATTGGCGGTTGCTGTTGGGATTATCCCATCCCTGACCGCCGCCGTTGCCGCCGCCGCGGGCCAGCACCGGACCGGCCAGCAGCAGCGTCAGCAGGGCGCTCAACAGAATCAACAAGACAGATCGTTTCATGATGGTCTCCTTGGGTGTTTGATTGATCGGAGTGACAGATTCGATACCCTACGATTTTATCACAGCGTAGGAAATGATAAAGGGTTTTCATGGCAAAAGCACTGCTGTTGGCGGCGACTTCTGCTATAATCGGCTCCTGTTCGGCCGCAGGCCGGGCGTTCATCTACAGCGAGGCGCGAAGCATGGCCAAAGATGACATCTATGCTGGCTCACGGGGACCGGCCCCTTTCGAATTCAACGAGCGGGTAGCCGCGGTGTTTGACGATATGATCACCCGCTCGGTACCCGGCTACCGGGAGCTGATCGGCCGCCTGGCCCAGTTGACGGGTCACTTTTACCGCCCCGGCAGCTGCATCTATGATCTCGGCTGTTCCAACGGCAATTTCGGCGTACAGCTGTGCGAGGAAATGGCCGACCGTGAATTCCGCATGGTGGCGGTGGACAGTTCTCGGTCGATGCTCGACATCTATGATCAACGCCTGACCGGGCTGCCGCGCAAGGGCTCCATCGAGCTGATTTGTGGCGACATCTGTGACCAGCAGCTGAAGGATGCCTCGGTGGTGGTGATCACCCTGACCCTGCAGTTTTTGCCCCTGGGCGAGCGCGAGGCGCTGATCGATCGGATCTACCGGGCACTGCGTCCCGGCGGCGTGCTGCTGTTGACGGAAAAGGTGGTGCATCCCGATCCGGCCCTCGACGCTCTGCAGCAGGATTTCTACTACCGCTTCAAGCGGGAGCGGGGCTATTCCGAGCTGGAGATCAGCCAGAAGCGCGAGGCCCTGGAAGACGTGCTCATTCCGGAGACCATCGAGACCCATGAGCAGCGCCTGCGCCAGGCCGGTTTTCGCCAACTCGACCTGTGGTTCAAATGGTTCAACTTCGCAGCCTTTCTGGCCTGCAAGGAGGTCGCCTGATGAAGGGGCTGCTACAGGAGTTCGATGAGCTCGGCTGGAAGCCTTGGCGGCAGGAGCTGGAGGCGCTGCTGGCGGAAAAGGAGCGCTTCATCAGCGAGGTCGACGGCAATGCTCGACGGCTGCTGCCGCTGCTCGAGCGGTTGCCGCAGATCCCTGGCGTCGCAATCGACCTGGCCGCCGAGACCATCCGCATCGGCCACCAGGCGGATCTCGATGCTGCCCAGCGGGCAGAGCTGCGTGAGATCCTCATGGAATTTCGCCACTGGCGCAAGGGGCCCTTCAGCATCTTCGGCATTGAGGTCGACAGCGAATGGCGCTCGGACCTGAAGTGGAACCGGATAAAAGAGCAGATCGCCCCCCTCGCCGGACGGCGCATTCTCGACGTCGGCAGCAGCTGCGGCTACTATCTGCTGCGCATGGCCGCCAGCCGGCCGCGCCTGGCTCTCGGCCTGGAACCCTACGCTCCCTTCTACTGCCAGTATCTGCTGTTGCAGCGCCTGATCGGCGAGTCTTGCGTGCACTGCTGGCCCCTCAAGCTCGAAGAGCTGCCGGCCATGGCCGGCTGTTTCGACAGCGTCTTTCACATGGGGGTGCGGGCCCATCAGCGGGCGCCCATCGATGCCCTCAAGCAGCTCGCCGGGCTGCTGCGCCGGGGCGGCGAACTGGTGCTGGAAACCCTGATCGTCGAAGGCGAAGGCGAATGGGCCTTCTGCCCGCCCAAGCGCTACGCCAAGATGCACAACGTGTTTTTTCTGCCCACCGTCGCCTGCCTGCAGGGCTGGCTGGAGCGGGCCGGCTTCGACAACATCCGCTGCATCGACCGGACCTGGACCAGCTCCGAGGAGCAGCGTCAAACCGAGTGGATCAAGAGCGAGTCGCTGGCCGACTTTCTCGATTCAAGCGATCCGCGCAAAACCGTCGAAGGTCATCCGGCGCCGCTGCGGGCCGTGCTGCTGGCCGAGCGGCGCTGATATTCACAATTCAAATCATTGCCAAAGGAGGATCGCCATGCCGGTCATCACCCTCGCCATCTCCCCTCAAGGGAAGGAAGTCAAGGAACAGCTCATCGCCCGCCTCACCGCCGCGGCCGCCGAAGCCACCGGCATTCCGGCGGCCAAGTTCGTGGTCTTTATCGACGAGACGCCGCGGGAAAATATCGGTGTCGGTGGTCTGCCTCTCGATCAGCTGATGGCCCGGCAAGCTGCCGGTGAACTTAAATAGTTTCCATCCGGAAACGGCCCTTTTCCGCAATCTCGGCGTCAATCTGCACGATTGCTTGTGTGGCGTAGACAGCTACGCCTCCGCGCAACCGTTTGATTTCCTTGACCTTGCGAAAAATCGCTCGTTTCCCATATGGAAACTG
>JAUWLU010000217.1 GCA_030613545.1 Desulfuromonadales bacterium | reverse complement strand
ATCTACGTTGACAACGAAAATCAGTCCCTGGAAGTCATTGTGCCGGACGATCAACTCTCCCTGGCCATTGGCAAGAAGGGGCAGAATGTCCGCCTTGCGGCCAAGTTGACCGGCTGGAATATCGACATTAAGAGCGAAACCAGCGCGGCGGAAGCCGCCATGGAAGAGTTTGCTGAGGCAACCGGTCAGGGTGGCGAAGGACAAGGGGAGTCCGAGGGGGTTGAGGAAGTACCGGCCGAGGCCGGCGAAATCGAATCGACCGACACGTCGATTGTCGAGTCGGACGACGAATCCCCCGAATCCACTAGCCCGCTGAACGGCGAGACGCCTCCCGGCACTGAAGAAGCCGCAGGCGACGAGGAGCGGGGTCAGGATTGAGTAAGGCAAGTCGTCAGGGGCCGCAGCGCAGTTGCATCGCTTGCCGTAAGGTCCTTGACCAGTCACTTTTGGTGCGGTATGTTCTCTCCCCGCAGGGCGAGGTCCTGGTCGACTATGGGCGAAAATTGCCCGGCCGGGGGGGGTACACCTGTTGTGAAGTCTCTTGCCTGGAAACTGCGGTCAAGCGCAAACAGTTCGAGCGTATTTTTACGGGGCGCTGCGTGCCGCCGACTTGCGAGTCCCTGAAAGAGGCCTTGGTTAATCAAGTCAGGCAGCGCGTGGCCAATTTGGTTGGGATGGCCCGAAAATCGGGAGTCGTTATGTCCGGCAGTCGTATGGTCATGACCGAACTGGGGCGAGATTCAGGACTGTCCTTGGTGTTGCTAAGCGAAGATCTGTCCCCGACCATTGCCAGCAAAGTGACGTCAATAGCAGAAAGTCGTGGGGTCCCTTGCCATGTCATATTTGACAAAGGTTATATGGGGCAATTGATGGGCAAGGGGGAGCGAAGCGTTGTTGCGCTGCGTTCTGGCCCGCTTGCGGAGACGATAAACAATGAAATTTTAAGATACAAGCAGATTGCGGGAGAGGCCTGATGGGTGACAAAATGCGAGTTTACGAATTAGCGCAAAAGCTGGGATTGGATAACAAGGTGCTGTTGGAGCGTCTTAAGGCTGCTGGGGTCGAAGCCAAGAATCACTTAAGCGTCCTGGACGCAGCGGCCCTTGCTATTTTCGACGGCGAAGCCGCTCCGGTTGAGACTTCGACCGAGCCGGTCGTTGAAGAAAAGATCGAGGAGCAGCGGATTACTCCCGGCATCATTCGACGCCGTCGCAAGGAAGTTCCTAAGGCTGCGCCGCCAGCAGACGAGCCAACCGCTGCAATCCCTGAATCCGCTGAGGCGGAAGAAGGTACTGCTGCGCCCATTGCCGAAACAGCCGCCGACGAGCAGCCTGAGCCGGTGGCCGAGCCTGTAATTGAAGAGCCTTCGCCGGAGCCTGTTGCTGAGAAGCCTGCCGCTGCTGAAACCGCTTCTGACGCCTCGGATCAAGCCAAGGCTGAGGTCGAAGTGAAAGAACCGGTGGCCGAGGTTCCGCCGGAGCCCGAAAAAACAGCAGCACCTGCTCCCGAGGTGCGAAAGGCGACCGCGTCCCAGGCAAAAATTCTTGGTCGTGTAGAACTTTCTCAATTGTCTCCGCCCAAAAAACCCGCCGCTGCTAGGCCGAGTCGGCCTCGTACTGCCCGCGGCAATGGTTCTCCACGTCCCCAGGCAAGGCCCACTCAGGTGGTGCCACCAGAAGTGCTTGTGCAGGAAGAAGCCTCTCGGGCCAGCAAAAAGAAGAAGGGCAAGGGTTCCGTCGCCCGAGATAGCGAGGTGCGCGATGGTGGTCGTGGACGTCGGCCGAAGCGGGAGATTTTTGAGCCTGATCGGGACCGCCGTCCCCGCAGGGGTAAGAAGGGCGCCAAGTCGGTGAAAAAAACGGAGGTGACCACCGCCAAGGCCATCAAGCGAATTATTCGGATCAGCGATGTGATAACCGTCGGTGAACTGGCCAAACGCATGGGCATCAAGGGCAAGGACTTGATTAAGGAATTGATGCGTCAGGGCAGCATGGTGACCATTAATCATCCCCTTGATTTTGAAACTGCCGCGTTGCTGGCCACTGAATTCAACTACGAAGTGGAAAACGTCGCTTTTGACGAAGGTATGATTCTTGAGGATGTCGGTATTGAGGCCGAAGGCCCTGAGGATGCAGAGAACTTGCAGACCCGGCCGCCGGTGGTGACCATCATGGGTCATGTCGACCATGGTAAAACCAGCCTTCTCGATGCGATCCGCGCCACCGATGTGACCGCTGGCGAGGCGGGGGGCATCACTCAGCATATCGGCGCCTACGATGTCGAGCTGGAGGGCCGCAAAATTACCTTCCTCGATACCCCCGGCCATGAGGCCTTTTCCGCCATGCGTGCCCGCGGGGCCGATGCCACCGATATTGTGGTCCTGGTGGTGGCAGCCGATGACGGTGTCATGCCCCAGACCAAAGAGGCGATCAATCACTCCAAGGCCGCCGGCGTACCTATTATCGTGGCTGTCAATAAGATCGACAAGCCTGGCGCTAACTCCGATCGGGTCAAGCAGGAACTGACCGAATTTGAAATGGTGCCCGAGGATTGGGGCGGCGATACCATCTTTGTCGAGGTGTCGGCCAAGGAACACACCAACCTCGAAACCTTGCTGGAAATGATATTGCTTCAGGCGGAGGTTCTTGAGCTCAAGGCCAATCCTGCCAAGCGGGCCAAGGGGATCATCGTCGAAGCCCGTCTCGATAAGGGCCGCGGCCCGATCGCTACGGTGCTGGTGCAGGGGGGTACCCTGCATATCGGCGATCCCATCGTTTCCGGTGTCAACTTCGGCCGCGTCCGCACCATGACCGACGACTGTGGTCGCCAGCTTGCCGAAGCCGGTCCTTCCTGTCCGGTGGAGGTTACCGGCCTGTCCGGCACCCCCGAGGCAGGGGACTCTTTCCATGCCGTAGAAAACGAAAAGGCGGCCAAGGACGTGGCCGGTCACCGGCAACGCAAGTTGCGGGAAGCGGAACTGGCCAGCTCCAGCAAGATTTCCCTTGACCAGCTCTATGCTCGCCTGCAGGAAGGCGACGTCAAGGAACTCAAGGTTATTATCAAAGGGGATGTGCAGGGTTCCGTCGAAGCAGTCAAGGATTCGCTGGGCAAGCTCTCCACGGATGCCTGTCGCCTGGTAATGATTCACAGTGCCGTTGGCGGTATCATCGAGAGCGACATTTCCCTGGCGGCGGCATCCGATGCCATCATCATCGGCTTTAACGTGCGTCCTGAGCCGAAGGCCAATACCCAGGCAGAGCTAGAGGGGGTCGATATCCGGCTCTACAACATCATCTACGATGCTGTAGAAGACGTGCGCAACGCCATGGAAGGCCTGCTGGCGCCGATCTACAAGGAAAAACATCTTGGTCGGGTCGAGGTGCGAGAGACCTTCCATGTGTCCAAGGTGGGCACCATCGCCGGTTGCTATGTCACCGACGGCAAGATCATCCGCGGGGCGCAGGTGCGACTCGTTCGCGACAACATCGTGGTGTGGGAGGGCAAGATGAGCTCCCTGAAACGCTTCAAAGACGACGTCAAGGAAGTTGCCAGCGGCTATGAATGCGGCATCAGCCTGGAGAATTTCAATGACGTTAAAGTTGGCGATATCATTGAGGCCTTTGAGATGGAAGCGGTTAAAGCGACCCTCTGACTCTAGGTTAGTGCCCATCCGGAAACCCCGGAGGGGCACGGGGTCAGTTTCCGGATGGAAACTAGGTTAGGCTATGGTTGTCGGTGTATTACGCCTTGAGCTGGTGGTGCATGACGCCACCAGCCTCAAGGAAAAACGTTCGGTGGTCAAAAAGATTCTCGGCCGCTGCCGTAGCCGTTTTCCAGTGTCCTGCGCCGAAACGGGTCTG
>JAUWLU010000324.1 GCA_030613545.1 Desulfuromonadales bacterium | reverse complement strand
AAATCCCCCACGACAGCGGGGGGACTCCCCCCGACGGCGTGCGGGGAGCCGCCACCTGCAGTGCCTTTTTGACCCATCCCACCGTGCAGAAGTTCATGGACAAGCGCCAGGTTGACATGGGCAAGATCGATCCCCAGGCCCTGCCCGAAGGCGTCACTTACGTCGGCCGCCTCAAGGCCCCGAGTATCCAGATCGACATCTGGACCTATGACGAATGGTACATCGACGATGCCGGCAGCGAGCAGCCGATGGTGCCGACCAAAAAGGTCTGGCTCGGTTCCCGCCGGGCCAAAAACACCCGGCTTTACGCCGTCATCCAGGATATCGAGGCCATCGAAGGCGGGCAGGCCGCGGTTCAGCGTTTTCCGAAAAGCTGGGTCACCAAGGATCCGGCGGTGCGCTGGCTGATGGTGCAGGCCGCCCCGCTCATGGCCCTCAACCAGCCCGACGCTTTCATCAGCGCTCAGGTTTTGTCGTAATTGCAATGAATTGACGTCAACCGATACGGAGCGGTTGATAGCCGCTCCGTCATTCGCCAAAGAGGACACTATGAGCAGAAAAACCGTGGAGATCGAGGCCGTCAACGCCATCGACTACAACGGCCAGAAAATCAAGCCGGGGGAAACTTTCCGCTGCGCCAAAGATGAAGCCGACCGCCTCATGGATCTTGGCGCCGCCTGCATCCCCCTGCCGAATGCGCCATCCGAAACCAGTAGCAAGCCTGCGCCTCTGACCGTTGAGGCCCTGCGCGCTAATCACCCGGACCTAGTCGAACAGATCGAAACCGAAGCCCGGCAGGGATACATCAGTTCGGAAGATGCCAGTCGCGATTTTGACGCCCTGCGCAAGGAGCTTGCGGAAGCTCAGGAGGCCCTCGAAAAGGCCGCACCCAGGAAATCACCAACCCCATAACCCGCGCGGGGCTTTACTCCCAGGCCAGAGGCCCTGCGCAACTTTTAAGAGCCGAGGAGGCGGACTTTGGAGTGGTTGAACAACGACATGGTCATAAAGGCGCTGTTCCTCGCGCTCGTCTGGTTTGTGGTGCGCACCATAAAAAAGATCGATGACAACCAGAAGCTGCTCTTTGAGCGCCAGACGGCCCATGGCGAAAAGCTTGCCGAACTGTGGGGCGAACACCGGGGCCGGATATCCAGGGGAGGCAAATGACCACTTATATTTACGATCCTGTCATCCACATGACCGTCAAGGAGCACTTCCCAGAGCTGTTTGACCACTTCGGCCCCCTGGGCTGGCTGTGGATCAAAGCGCAGATCTGGCAAGAAAGCCGTTTTGATCCGGTGGCCGTCAGTCCGGTCGGCGCCATGGGGCTGATGCAGATCATGCCCGGCACCGCCGCCGAGCTCGGCCTGTCGAACCCATTTTCGCCAGTGCAATCGATCAAGGGCGGCGTGCGCTACCTGGCCACCCAGTACCGCAAACTGGCCGAGATCCCGCCCTACGGCTCGCGCCTGCGTCTGGCCTTTGCCAGCTACAACGGCGACAGAGGCTATGTCAACGTGGCCCTGGCCCTGGCCCGCAAAGGCGAGGGGCTGCCCTTCGGCTTTCACGCCTGGCGCAAGGCCGGCTCGTTGCCCGGCGTCTGGCAAACCTGGCAGCAGGCCAGCCGGTTTCTGGCCGATCCCGACTGCCTGGCGCGAGGGCGGCGGCCGGACCATGAGCAGATGACAGATTATGTCCAGCGTATAGAGGCGCGGGCGCAGCACTATCTGCGCGAGCATGCAGCCAAAGGAGCGGGCGCATGACCTTTTTTCAGGATCTCATCGCCGGTGGTGCCGAAGGCCTGGCCAAAGGTGCGGGCCAGCTGGCCCGCGATCTGCGCGCAGCCATCACCGGCAAAGAGGCGATGACCGCCGAGCAGCAGGCCAGCATTCTGGCCCGTGCCGATGCCATGGAGGCCGCCGCCCAGCAGTTCGAGCACGCCAGCGCCCTGGGCCAGATCGACATCAACAAACTTGATGCGGCCAGCGGCAGCTTATTTAAAGGTGGCTGGCGTCCTGCCGTCGGCTGGATCTGCGTGGCTGGCATCGGCTATGAGTTTCTGCTGCGCAACCTTTTGCCTTGGGGCTGCCAGGTGATCGCCATGGCCCTGGGCAAAGCCGTTGCCGTCCCGCCCATGCC
>JAUWLU010000400.1 GCA_030613545.1 Desulfuromonadales bacterium | reverse complement strand
CGGTGGCAGCGAGCAGCAAGCGCCCATCGACCTCAAGAAAGTCGGCCATCACCGCCGGAAAGCCGAAGGAACCAAGGGATTTAAAACCGGGGAAGGCCGCTTCATAGCGTACCCCTGATACGGACAGGGCCTGAGGGGCCGCTTCGAGCTTGTAGGGAGCGGCCGGCTGCAGCGGGGCAGAGACAGCGGGTTTGAGCCCGGCGGGGGCCGGATAGGCATGCAGAATACCGAAAGAGCCATCCCTAACGGTCAGATTGTTGCCATCGAGAATCAGCAGCAGGTCGAGGCCCGCCGCCGCGGAGGCGGCCGGCTGAGCCGGTTTGGCGGACTGGGCAGCAGCATAGTCCTGCCAGGTAAGGGCCGGCAGAGCCTCCTTGACTTGGGCAAAGAAGGCCTCGCCCTTGCCGGTGTAATCCCAGAAGGTAGCCCGCAGGTTTTCAAAGCGACGAATCTGATCGCCCCGGGCGATCTTGCCGGCGGAACCGATGGCCCGCGCATGGGAGTAGCCGGCCTTGACCTGAGTCACCTGCAGCAACCCCTTGCGCACATCGAGGGTACCGAGCACTGCGCCGGTCACCGGATGGGTGATTTTCTCGCCGGGCTGCACCACGGCGAAGAGGTCGCCGACGGCGACGCCGTGACTGGCATCGAGATCAATCAGAAATTCGCTTTGGGACGGCAAGACAACATAGCCGGAAACCGACTGAAAGTCCTTTGCCAGATCCTCCAGGGTGCCGGCCAGCAGCGGTCCGGCGGTCAACAGCAGCAAACAGGCTGCGAGCAGCGTCAATCGTTTGACAAACAAGGCGTACCTCCCTTACACATAAGAGCTTTATTGCCAACAAGCGTCAGCAGGCTAAAAATCGTTCTTCATATAAACTGCCATTTTCGATCCATCTCTTACCTGGTGGCCACTGGAGCAAATCTATCTTCTGAAACTTCCTGGTAGTCCATGGCAAACCACGTCAACCAAGGGCCTTAACATACCGGCCCGGGCGCGATCTGCCATCGAGCACCAAGAAAAAAGGGGCCGAGCAAAAGCCCGGCCCCAAAAGTATCACAACCTCAATGCGTCAGGCAATCTTAGAACTTGAA
>JAUWLU010000393.1 GCA_030613545.1 Desulfuromonadales bacterium | reverse complement strand
CGCGCCCCAGCGAACCAGCCGGGGGCCCACTTACGGCCAAAGGCCCAGCTTGTGGCAGCGGGCCGGCTCCTCGGCCGTCAGAAAATCGGACTTGAGGGCGAAATCGAAACGGCGGTAGACGACGGCATAGCCCTTCTCCAGCAGTAACCGATTGAGCAACCGGCCGTCCGGCAAATAGACGTAGGCCAACAGGCGATTATAGCGATCGCGCTGTTCCTGCTCGGTTTCCAGCATAACGGTCTGCCCTGTGAGGGTTTCGATAAGGTAGGATTTGCCTTCTTTATGGATGCGCCGCAAGGTGGCCGGTTCGATGCCCCAGCGCTGGTAATAACGATCCCGCTGAGAGGCTTCATGTTCCGGGGCGTCGATGCCGAGCAGTCGCACGGTGCCGATTCCGGCAACTTCGATGGTGTCGCCGTCATAGATCCATTTGACCCGGCCAGACAGGGATTCGGCGGCGGACAGGGTCGGCAGCAGCAGGATGCAGAGCAGCAATACTCCCGTCAGGGCGCTGCGCTGCAACCGTTGGAGCATCAGGAGCGGCCCCACAGCAGGCGGGCGAAGAAGCCGGTAAAAAAGCCCCAGATCAGGTTGTAGCCGAGAACGAACAGGGGGGTGAAGGTGCCGAGGCCGAGGCCCAGGGCGCCGTGAAGGGTCTGGTTGGGAAAGACGTAGAAGAGTTGCCAGGCGGTGGGCAGCAGACTGGCCCAGAGGCCCTTGCGAATCCAGCTGGTGCGGGCGCGGGGGCTGGCGACGGTGATGAAATAGGCCAGGCCCCAGAGACCGCCCCAGATCAGCCGCGGATAGAGCCAGGCCAGGGACCATTGGGGGGTCAAGTCCACCCCGGCCAGTTGGGGAAGGCCGAGGTTGCCGCTAAGCCAGGCGGCCAGGCTGTTGAACAGGGCGCCGAGTAGTCCGGCGCAGAAGCAGACGCTTAGTATGGCCTTGGTGCGGTGCATGTCTTCCTCCCGGAAAAATTCTGTCTAATGACCTGCTTTGCTGTAGCTAATGTCCTTTGGGCAACGTCCAGTCAAATCCAGCCTCACGCTACGCCGCAACGACGCAACGAAAAATCTAATCGTCAACCAAAACGATTCTCTAGGTACTCAGCAATGATGCTTTCGCAAAAAGTCATGAGATGGCTAAGCAAAAATTTCGAGCTACAAGGCGTAGTGGTTTTTCAGGGGTGAAGGCATACATATAGTATGTCGAAGTCCTGAAAAAGCGCTGCAACGCTGTAGGGCGGACTTTTTG
>JAUWLU010000368.1 GCA_030613545.1 Desulfuromonadales bacterium | reverse complement strand
ACCTTGGCGCGGAGCTGCCATTTGCCGCTGGCAAAGGGCATCCGGTACTCGGCGGTCACAAGATTCTGACTACCATCCCCCTCCGTATTAAGCCACCGATACTCGTTATACAGCCTTGCGTCGTTGGTGAAGTTCAAGGGGTTCGTACCCGTCTTGTCCTTTGCAAAAGCCTCTTTTACAGCTGCTTCTGAAATAACCGCTTCATCAGCAAAAACCAAGGGTGACACTAAACAAAGTGCAGTCAAAATACTTGCACCAGTTCGAAATCGTTTTAACATCTTAGAACTTTCCATTATAAACCTTTTTTTTAATTAATATTTTGTTTTTTTCGCTTCTCATTTATTTCTTTTGTGGTGTGTAGGGGTCTTTTGTCCCCGGCTTGATGGGTGGCTCTTTCCTCAGCGACCCGACATGCGCACCCAGCTGCCCCAGAGCAGCCTTTGGCACCCAAGTCTCGGGGAACAACACGTTCTGCGTTTCACCCGGATCCTTGTGGAGGTTGTAGATACGCGGCATGCCGTAGCTGCGGGTCTCGCTGAGGATGTTCTGCTGCTCTTTCAGGTTGACCTTCCAGTTGCGCCATTTCACGCCCCAGACGTCGTTGCCCATGTAGACGATCAGCCCTTCGCGATTGGACTTCTTCTGCTTACCCATGAGGAAATCGGTCTGGTCCACACCGTCGATAATGCGGTCCTTAGGTACCTTGCCGCCGGCGATCTTTGCAAAGGTTGGGAACAGATCCATCTCGTGCACGATCTCGTCGCTAGACGTGCCGGCTTTGATTTTGCCTGGCCAGCGAGCGGCGAATGGCACTCTCAAGCTGCCCTCGAAGCCGGTGAACAGTGATCCCCGCCAAGGTCCCGCTGAACCGGGAATAAAGTAGTCGACTGACGGGGTGTTCGAACCTTCAGGTAACGATTCCGGCCCGTTGTCCGCAGTGAAGATAAACAGCGTATTGTCGCGGATGCCAAGATCATCAATGGCGTCGAGCAGCATACCGTTATAAGCATCGATCTGGGCCAGGACATCTGCAAAGCGGCCGTTGCCCGTCTTCCCGGCAAAATCCGGATGCGCAATGAGCGGATAGTGGGTCATGGTGTACGGCAGATACAAGAAGAAGGGCTTCTTCGCCTTGACTTGCTGTTTCATGAATTTAATAGCCTTGTCGGTCAGGTCCTTGTCAATCAGAGCGCGCTGCTTGAGATCGTACGCCTTCACCTTCTTCGGTGTAGAGCCCTTCTTGCCTTCGTAAATGTAGCTCCCCTCAACGCCGCTCTCCGCGTAGCCGTCGAGTACTTTCCAGGGCGTCTCATCGCTGGAGTTCGGGATCCCGTACCATTCGTCAAAGCCCTGGTCCGTCGGGAATCGGCCCTTTGTATGACCCAGGTGCCACTTGCCGAACATGCCGGTGGCATATCCTGCATCAGATAGCATCTCGGCCATGGTGACCTCCCACTGAACGAGTCCGTAGACACCTCCACCGAGAGGGACCGTGCCGTTGCCGGTGCGGACCGCGTAGCGACCAGACATGATCGCCGCACGCGATGGCGTGCACTGCGACTCGACGTTGAAGTTGG
>JAUWLU010000223.1 GCA_030613545.1 Desulfuromonadales bacterium | reverse complement strand
GTCTGAACTTCAGTTATGATCGTGGCAGGAAAGCCACCCTCTTTTGCGTGCCGGCGGATCACGTCCGCACTGTCAGCTTCATGTATGCAATAAATTTTGTCACCAGCCACGTAGCTGTGGTGCCAGACATAGGGGACACCGAGACCATCAACGACAGCGTTGGACTTTGCCGATATGTCGCAAAGCTCGTCAGCAGTTAGCATTTCAGCGCCAGGGATATTTCTCTCAATGATGAACTTGGGCATTTTGTTCTCCTTGGGTTTATGTTGCGTCCCCGTAAGATACATTGCCTTAATGTGCGTCACCGAGTGTGAGACGAAAGCGATGAAATTTTTTTCGCACACGATCTCACACACGGATGCTAAGGTATGACTGATTTACATGCACATCCGGGAGCGCAAGGCTTGAGAGTCACAACAATTGGAAAACCCAGCATAACTGGGCCGGATGGCAAGGCCCGACCTGTTCCTGGCCAGCAACCCTGGGCTCTTCTGGCCAGGCTTTTACTTTCGGACCGTCCCGTGGGTCGTCGGACTTTGGCTGGCGAGTTGTTTTGTGATGCAGAAGATCCGTTGGGTGCCTTGCGCTGGTGCCTCGCATCGCTGCGGCGAGCGCGTGGCCCGGGAACGCTGAGCGGAGATCCGGTTGAACTCAATCTTCCCGATGATATCGACGTGGATATCTGGACACTCGCTGCGACGGGCGCCGATGACATCGAGCCCGCCGAGTTCCTTGAGGGCATTGATCCTTCTGCCAGCGGCGAGTTTTCTACATGGCTACTTGTCGCACGCGAGCAGATATCTACGCAGCTCCACGAGTCCTTTCGCAGAATGTCGATCGAGGCATTGTCGTTCGGGGACGCTGCAGCGGCGATCCGGTATTCGGAACGTGCGATACGGCTACGACCGCTCGATGAAAGTGGTCATGTGCTCTTGGTCAAGGCGCTGGCTCAGTCCGGAAATATGAATGCTGCTTCTGCACATATCGAGGCAACTGAACGGGAATTTGAAAGGCAACTCGGAGAGAAACCAACCGGGCGTTGCACGCGGCAGCACGGAAAAATGTCGCGGACCCACCAACAGGCATTTCGCAAGCTACGGTTATCGACTCGTTGCTCAAGAGCGGCACTGCGGCGCTTGCCGCAGGCGCGGTAGATGCTGGCCTCGACAACCTTCGCCAAGCGACAGCGAAGGCCGAGAAAATCGGCGACAACCATCTTGTCGCCCGATCGTTTCACGAACTTGGATCGGCACTTGTGCATGCTATCCGGGGGTTTGATGATGAAGGCGCAATCATGCTGCGCCACGCTGCTGACATCGCCGCCGAGGTAGGCAGTTCGCAGATTGCAGCAATGGCATTCCGCGAGCTTGGATATGTTGAAGCACTGGCAGGCCGTCGCCCCTCGTCGGCGAAATATCTACGTGAGGCGCAAGACTTCGCCAAAAACGACGATGCCACGCTTGCAAGCATCCACGCAGTGACAGGTTTCAATCTGGTAGACTGGGGCGATCTGCAGGCCGGTTTGTCCCATTTCGAACAGGCACTTGCCTATGCCCGGAGTTGTGGCAACCGGCGGCGAGAAATTTGGGCGCTTGGTATCGGCGGTTGGGGACAGTTGCACGCCGGCAACCCCGACGCCGCCAAAGATTGGTTGAGCCAGTGCCAAAATCTTTGCAATGAAACAGCTTGGATTGCTTTCCTACCATGGCCGCAAGCGCTGCTTGCAGAGGCCAATCTCGCATTAGGTCAGAAAGACAATTCCGCGCAAATCTCTCTGGAGGAATCTCTCGCGCTCAGTCGGCAACTGGGCGACCCCTGCTGGGAAGCCGCAAATGGACGAGCGCTTGCATTGCTGCAGATAGATGCGGGTGACCTGACAAAGGCCGAACGCTGGCTGTCTCATGCCCGCGCAACCTGTGGTTCTGTGACAGATCTGTATGCTGGTCTAATGGTGGAAATTGTGGCAGATCAAATGCGGCTTCAACAGAAAATGGGCAACTCGGATCGCGCCAAGGCACTGGCCCGCGAATTGTTGTCCCATGCCGCCAGAACGCATGCCGACGCTCACCTTGAAATCGCGATGGCGGTCGTAAATTCGCGTAGGTAGCGGCCTTTTCTGCCTCTTTTTATTGGACGAGATCGCAAAGCAGCTCCAATGTCCGCTTTGTCCGCACAGCAGCCATTCCAGAGCAAAAAAACTATGCCGCGCCTGAATGACCGGTTTGGGGATGGTGCACCGCAGAGCCAACGATATCCACCGACGGCGGGTTTGGGCCGGAAGCAGACGTGTCCGCTAGGGGCGGAAGGCAGACTTTCGCTGCGGATGCGAACGTATAAGCCGATTTCCACAAAACGGACATTCGCATCAAGTGCGCGCTTGGTAGGTCAACCAGGGGCAGCTATGCGGACAAAGTCGTCGTTGGTCGACTTCAAGATTGGGTGCTGGTCTTCAAAAAAGAACCCCACGGGAATCGGGGGCTTGCCTTGGGGCTAATTGGGCCTAAACTTGGGAAAGTGCAATAATATCATTGCGAGAGAAGGGAAAGAGAATTTGACTAAAATTGCAGTCGTAACGGGCGGCGGAAGCGGCCTCGGGGAAGCTTGCGCGCGAAAATTGGCCGAGGGCGGTATGGAAACTTGGTTGTTGGACCTGAATATCAGCAAAGCAGAAGCGGTAGCGGAGAGTATTAAGGCATCCGGTGGTTCAGCGTATGCCATGCAAATTGATGTTTCAGATGCCGACGCTGTGCAAGATGCATCTCAACGCATCCAAGCTGACTATGGTACCCCGTCTGCGCTCGTTACGGCTGCTGGTATAATCGAATCTGTCTCGACTGTTCTCGATGCCGACTTAGAGGCGCATGATCGTTTGTGGGCTATCAACTATGGCGGCACATTAAACGCCTGTAGGTCCTTTGGTCGCCTCATGCGCGAAGCGGGGGCAGGTTCAATCGTAACCGTTGGATCAATCAACTCATATGTTGCGCTGCCTCTTCCAGCCTATTGCCCTTCGAAAACCGCGATACTTCGGCTGGTGGAAATGCTTTGTGTTGAACTCGGCAGGTTCGGGGTGAGGATTAACGGAGTCGCTCCGACATATGTCCTGACCCCAGCCCTTCAGACAAGGGTCGACGCTGGAAATCGCAGTCTCGACACTATGTTGAAGGTTAACGCGCTCAAAACGATGGTTAAGCCGAACGACATCGCAAATGTTGTGTCTTTTCTACTTTCAGATAATGCGAGGGCCGTCACCGGCCACATGATGCCGGTCGACGCAGGGTATTTACCAACAACAACATTTGCGTCTTTCGCAGGCGGTCAGCCTTGGCCCGACTGAAACAGGCACAACGGATGCGTCTGTCAAACAGATACATCTGACGAAGAGCCCGAACTAGGTGTGCGTTGGGCAAAGACATGTCCGCTATGGGCTCGGACCGGTCATTGACTACTGCCGTGCGGCAACGGGCCAGAACTTAGTAGCCTGATGACCGCTTCGAGCCCAGAATGGACGTAGGAAGATGAGGTGTTGGAGGGATAACCGTGCGTAAATGGCGGTAGATTGCTGACTTCGATAAAGGTGTCCTGCAGAGCAACATTACAGCTTACATGTGGTACAGCGTCGGTGCAGAAAACGGCAATGAACTCGGGGCCACAAACAGGGAAATAATTGCAACGAGAATGACAGTGACCGACATCTCGGAAGCCAAACGTCT
>JAUWLU010000015.1 GCA_030613545.1 Desulfuromonadales bacterium | reverse complement strand
CCACAGTTGATTTATGGCCTCAATACAAAACTTTCCCAAGTTCTTCTCCCTACCACGATCAAGAGGGGGCCCGAAGATTTTTTCAAACAGGTGGTTGCCAAAATATCAGAGCACCAAACCTCTTTCACCGTAATGTGCAGGCCCCCATTACCAAAGAAACGGCCCAGGCAAACAGTATTAAAAGTATCGTAGCGTCCAGACTTGTCAAGGTTGAAAAACCCTTATGTCTAAGTAACTTCCCTGAGGCGGCACCGGTTTTCTTGGACACAGATTTGGGGTAAAGTCCCCGTGTCCAAGGAGATTGAACATGGCTGCAAAGAACAAGAACGAAACCGTCACTGGGCCTTTGGCCGAAGGACAGCGCTGGACTTTTCGGCGACGGAGCGGGGGGGGCCTGGCTTTCTGGCTTCGTTTCTGGCGGAGGCGGCTCGCCCCCCCCCCCGCTCTTTTCCGGCGATTCCTTCCAGTGCGGGTCATCAAAAACGTACCAGACTTTCTGTTTCATTGCACGTCTCCTTCTGCCCGCTATTCAAAGCAAATTGCAGGGACGAACGCGTGCTACCCGGCAGGCAGGAAGTCGATGGGGTAGAGGATGGTCGTCTTCGGCACACCCTCCTTCGGCCCGAAATTGAACCGTTTGACGCGGTCGACAATCTGGGCGACCAGTTCAGCAGAGGCCAGATCGGTGGATTCCGCTTTACACATGGAAACCTCCCCTCCCGGTTCGATCGTAAGCCGCAGCAGCAGCTTCCCGCGCAGGGTCGGATCCTTGCGCAGTTTGCGATTGTAGATCCGGTAGAGGGTGGCCTTGTAGCGGTCGAACACGATCTGGATTTCCTCGTCGGTCCGGCCAGGTCCGGGTCCATCGCTCAGGAGCCGCCCCGCCTCTTCCGTCAGGCCCGCCACGGCACTCTTGACCTTGCCGACGCCCACGCCGCCGTCGCCATAGCCGTTGCCGGTGCCATTACCATAGCCGTGGCCCCCGCTCTTGCCATAGCCGCTGCCGCCGCCTCGGCCGCCCTCGCCCAGGTTGCGACTGACCCCGAAATTGCTGATTCCGCCGCTGCCGCCGCTCCGGGCCTGGGTCGCCACCAGCGAACGATGGGCCCTGGCCTGTCCGGCCACCCGTGGAGTCTTTTTGCTCAGCCGGGCCTCCGTGCCGAGTCTGGCCACCGGGACTTCGTCCATCAGGTCGGCAAAGCTGCCCTTGAAGGCCAGCACGCCGGTGGTGCGGGCTTTCTGGCGGGCGCTGGGCGAGCCGCCTCCCCCTCCGCCGGCACGCCTGGCCTTGGCTTTCGCCACCTTGGTGCCGCCCTTGGGTTTGGCCGCTGGTTCGGTTTTTACAGGTTTGGCGGGTTCTTGCGCATCGGCCTTGGCCAGTTCCGGCTTGCGCCGCCGTTGCGGCACCGGCTTGGGCGGCTCTTTCTTGACCAGCATGGCCAGTCGCTTCGGAATTTCAACCACCAGCGCGACGCGATCGGGAATCGGCACGCTCACCAGGGGAATCACTATACCGAGGACAAGACTCCAGAGCAGCGAAACCAGCAGGGTTCGACGAAAGCGCCGTTCGCTTTCGCCCCCGGTGGTCCAGGGCATGATCATGGGGCCATGGGAAACGAAGGAAATCTCCCGCTCGATGGCGAATTCTTCCTGGCGCCGCTCTTCCCGTACATAGGCGTCATGGACCTCTTCGAACAGATAGTCCAGCTCCTCCTGATGCTGATCGAGCCGCTGTTTGAGGTCCTGCTGTCTTTCCTGAACCCCCCGGATCTGCCCTTCGAAGCGGGTCACCTGCTCCCGGGCCCGTTCCAGCTGGCCGGCGGCATCGCTTTTCGCCGCCCCGGCCCAGAACAGCTCGCCCGCGCCCACCGCATCCAGCTTGTCGAGGGCGTCGCAGACCTCCCGCAGGGCATCGAAGCGCTGCTTGTCGTCGGAAAAGGTGTCCAGTTCCGCCTCTACCAGCCGCAGATCATCTTCGAGCCCCTCGATCTTGGTCCGGGTCTCCTCGATCTGCGCGTTCAGAGGCGCCAGTTCCTGTGCTAATAAAGATGTGTCCACAGAATCTACCTTAGGTTTTCGGGGCCTTCTGGATAACCGCCAGGGATATCCTGCTGTATCCAGAATCCGTGCAGGTTGACATTACTTTCTTCAGCACTCGAAACGGGATGGTCCTGTCGGCCAGGATGGTGATCTCCTGGCTGGCTATGGCTGCCTTGGTGCTGATGCCGATAATGTTGCGCTCGAGCAGTTCCAGCCGTTCGGCAATCGCCGCGATGCGTTCCTGTTTGCCGTCGAGCAGTTCGGCGATGCTGACCACCGGTACCCCCTGCATCAGGACCGCCTCGGTGCCGACCAGAATCACCAGGGTTTCCCTCGGCTTGGTCTCGACCACCGAATCGGGCAGCTTGATCTGCTTGGGCGCGGTCACCACCTCGCTGGAGGATGAGTTGGCCAGCAGGAAGAACACCAGGATGGTGAACACGTCCATCAGCGAGGTCAGATTCAGGGCTATCACTTTCTTCCTGCTGCGTTTCATGCGTCTGATACGTCGGTTTTCCCTCATGGCGCGTCTCCAATGGATATGTCGGGGAAGAGAGCTGTTTTGCCGACCTCGCCACTGGCTTCATCGGTGATTTCGGCTTCCCGCAGGGTGTCCATGACGCGGACCAGATAGTCGTATTCGATATCCGGCTCCATCAGCACCGTAGCATCGGTTTTCTCCGGATAGCTGCTCTTCAGGCGCAGCAGCATCTCGGTCAACTGCTCCAGGTCGTACTCCCCGTCCTTTTTCGGCATCGCCGCCACCACGCTGTTGCCGTTGGCCAGCTCCAGTCCCGCCTTGCGCACGATCACCTCGATGGCGAAGTTCGGCTGCGCCAGTTTCGCACCGCCGGCCGCGGTCGGCACGCTCAGCTCCAGGATCGTCACCCGCGAGAATACGGCGCCGATGAGCAGAAAGGGCACCAGCACCACCATCAGGTTCATGAAGGTGGTGATATCCAGGTTGGGGGCTTCCTTGGTCCGCCTTCTGTAATGATGTCGTCTGCGCATGATCAGCTCGCCGGATATTGGTGCTTGGAAAAGTTGGAGATGCTGTTCAGCGCCTTGACCGATGCCATCTCCAGGCTGTCGACGATCTGGCCGGTGGTGGAGGTCAATTTGGCATGAATGAGCAGCAGCGGAATCGCCGCCATCAGACCGAAGGCGGTGGTGTTCATGGCCACTGAGATACTGGCCGAGAGCAGGTCGGCTTTTTCCGCCGGGTTGGCGTTGGCCACCGCGGTAAAGGCGTCGATCAGGCCCATGATGGTGCCGAGCAGCCCCAGCAGGGTGGCGATGTTGGAAAGCAGGCCGATATAGGGGGTGCGCTTTTCCAGCTGGGGGATGATCTCCATCATGCTCTCTTCCATGGCGATCTCGATGTCTTCACGGCGCCGCACCGCCCCCTGGCGCGCCAGGCCCATGGCCAGCATCTGCGAGATGGTGGATTTGTCCTTGTTGACCAGGTCCCGCGCCTTGTCGAACTCCCCCTTCTTCAGCACCGCTTGCACCTTGCCCCACATCTTGCGGTTGTTTTCTCGGGTGCGGGTTAACTGCACCCAGCGCTCCACCGCGATGGCCATGCCGACCGAGAACACGATCAGAATGGGGTACATGAATAGTCCACCCGTCTGGAAAAACCCTACAATCGAATAGATGCCCATTTTTCTTCCTCCATTTGCTGAGTTTGGTTGTTGTCCGTGGTGATCCCCGGTTGTTTGCGGTTTAATCGCCTCAAAATCAGGGCTGTTACTGAAAATCGGGTGGTTTTACGATTCCCTGCCCCGGAATTTAGGCTTCTCAATCCCGATGCCCGGCCACGGGCGGTCGAGCGGTTGAGTTCGCAGTGCTGACTTCGTAAAAATCCAGCTGCCGCAGGAAGACGTCCCGATCCAGCGGACCGTCGCCTTCGTTCAACATCATGTTCAAACTGGTCTCCGCACCGAGATCGGAACTTTTCCATGGTACGATATACAGGGATTTCGGGGCTTCATCGTTACCCACGATTGATATGCCCGAAAGCTCCTTGGGTTCATTTGGATCGGGACCTTTTTCCTGTGCCATGGCCGGGACGACCGGCAGCAGGAACAGACACAGACTAAAAAACAGAGTTCGATACATGTTTTCCTCCTGGCCCGGCTTATTCACGCAGCTTGATGAATAAGCCGGGCTAACGGCCGAGTCGCATGCTTAGGTCGGCAATCCACATCCTGATCTGTTCATCCTCGGGCAAGGCCTCGCTGTAAATCTCGTATTGCTCGATGGCACATGTCAGGTCCTTCAAATACAGTTCGCAGAGAATCCCGAGATTTTTGTGCGCCGGCAGATACTCTGGAAAGGTCGCGAGGGTCTTTTCATAAATGGTCCGGGCCTCGGCAAAACGTCCGGCTTTGCGCAGCAACAAACCGTATTCATTGCTTGCCACCGGATGGTCGGGAACGATGTTCAGTGCCGTTTTCAGGTTCTGTTCGGCTTGCTCCACCTTGCCGATTTGCGCATAGGCCATTGCAAGGTCGATGTAAGGCGCCGTGACGCCCGGTGACCGCTCGACAACCTTTTCCAGAAGTCCGATGGCCCTGGCGGAATCCCCTTCTTTCATCATGGCGATGGCACGCTCGAAATCACCGCGCCAGGCAGCAGCCATGTTCGGTGTTTCCCTGATGACGAACCCTTCCTGACCCCCTTCGAAGCGCGTCACGGCGGACCCCGCTACGCCGGTAGAGCCTGCGTCAACGGACTCCTTTCGGGCCTTTTCCCCGATGACACATCCGGAAACAGCCGACAGCACCAACATCAGGCCGATGAAGCCAGTGCAAATTCGTGCCTTTGACCCTCGCAACTGCAGTCTGTGCAATTTCAACATCCCCTGTTCCCCTCGCTAAATCCTTTCCTGTCCCATTTCCAACGCGCAAACCTGCCAGGAACCCTTTGGAGTTTCCGGCTGGCGACTATCGCCCTCCGGCGTCCGCTGAAGTCCAGTCCCCTCCCCCGTCCTGTGCAACCTGGCCAGCAGCGCTCCGGGCCGACTCCTCCGTCGGTAACGGTTTTGCTGCCAGCTCAGGCTTTTCCTGCACCCTATCCTTGCCTGGCTCCGGTTCTGCAACCAGCTCCGGCTCCACGGCTGCGGCAACCGCGGCCGAAGTCTGTTCATCGGGCAACGGCAGATTGGAGGGTAACGGTCGGTGGATTTCGAACCTGTAGCTGTCGAGCGAAGTGAGAATATCGCTCTCCTCTTCCGGCCTGGCATAGCGTGCAGGTACGAACCTGGCAAGTTTCTGCAAACTCCGATCGACCCACACATTGTAGATTCCCAGAGGAATCAGCTCGAGATTGCTCTCGTGCACTGAAATAGCCTTCTCCTCGAAGGGGTAGGCCTGTTCCTCGATGGCCAACTCATACTCCTCCAGTTCCACGGGGCTCAGCCCCTCGGGCCGTTCGGACTCCATCAGGGCCTTGCTGAAATGGGCATAGATCTCGCCCAGATAGAAGGTCGCCGCGGCGGTGACTTCGCCGACTTCGTAATCGAGCAGATTGCCGAATTCCCTGGTCGCCACCTTCATCAGCTTCTGCTTCTTGCGCAGGTTGACCTTAAAGGGTTTGACCAGTTTGACGGCGGCAAAACGGTCGAAGCTCTGTTCGGCCAGGACCAGCGCGGCGTTCCCCGCAATATAGCGGGTCCGCTCGGTGCGCCCATCCCCGGCCGCGGCGTCGATGGCGACGATTTGCCTGAGCTGCTCCAGATAGCCGGCTTGATCCTCATCCTCCTTGAGGAATGCGGCGATCTTGTTGCGGGTTTCCAGATTCAGCTCAACCGGCTGCGGGAAGCTGGCGACGTAGCGCCGATAGACCTCCAGGGCGCGGTCCTTGCGGCCGGCTTCGACGTACAGCTCGGCGGCGATCTGCAGAGCCTCCCGCCGCACCTCTTGGTCGTCGGACTCGGTCTCGATCCGTTCATATTCCTCGGCGGCCTGAGCCGATTTGCCGTCCTCCCGGTAGACGAAGGCGATCTTCTTGGTCACCTCGGGCTGCAGCTCGTGGTCGAGGAAGCTGTTGCGGAAGCCCACCAGCACAGTGGCCGCGGCGCCCCAGTCCTTGAACCGGATCAGAGCGGTGGCGGCATCGAACTCGGCGGTCGGCCTGATCCTGGAGGTCGGCGCCATGCGCCCCACCCGCAGGAAATGCTCCGCCGCCAGGCGGTAATCCTCGGCGGCATTGGCCGCTTCACCCTGCTTGTAAATGGCGGCTGCCAGGTTGTCGACCAGGTTCTCCCGCGCCTTGGCGTCCGGGGGCAGCATGGCCAGGACCTTCACGTAGGCCTGTTCGGCCTCGCTGTATTGCTTGAGTTCGTAGGACGCATGTCCGACCACCAACCAGGCGGCGCACAAAACGTTCCGGTCCGTTTCGGGGAAGGTTGCGATGAGCTTGCCGGCCGCGGCCAGCGCCGGTTCGTAGTCCTGCATGGCGTAGAGATCGTCCGCCGCCGCGCCGAGGACGATGGACGCCTTCTCGTGTTCCGGGAAGGTGTCGGCGAACTGCAGCGAACTTGCGACCACCGCGCGCTTGACCGGCTCCTGCTTGTCGGCGGGGACCCCGGCGAGCTGCTCGCGGCGGGCGAAAACCGCCGCATAGCCGGCGGTGGCGGATTTTTCGTGGCGCGGATAGACGTAGGCGGTCTTCTCGTATTCCACGGCCGCTTCTGCAAAGGAGCGGTTTTCCAGCAGCAGGTCCGCCAACTGGTAATTGATGCCCGGCGATTCGACCTCCGTCGGGAAGGAGACAAGGTATTCCCGATACCAGCGCAGCGCCTCGGCGAAATTCGACGGCTTCTCTTCGCCCTGTTTCGGGCTCTGATAAAGGGCATGGTAATGATTCGCCAAATCCTTCAGATTGGTTTTCAGGTAATCGAGGACCTCCGGATAATCGCCCGATTCGAAATGCTGCCAATATTCCGCTTTCAGACCGTACCTGGTGGCGAATTCCTTTTTCGAGTCGATGACCAGGGTGGGGAAGCCACCCGCCGTATTGATCTCGATCACCCGCATGTGAAAATGCGGCGACATCTTGTGAAAGGGTTTACGGCTGACGAAGGCGCTGTAGGTTGCGGTGGCGTCGTTGTAGCGACGCTTGTCGAAGTAATATTCGCCAAGGTTGCCGTAGATGCGGTCCTCGTATTTGCGCCGCCCCTGGCGGACGAAGTAATCCACCAAGGCATCGGCTCCGCCGAGGTAGGAAAAACTCAGGCTGATGACATGGAACGTGTCTTCCATCCGCTGACGTTCGGGCTCGTCTTCGGTCTGCTCGAAGTCGTAACCGACCGACACTTTATAATCGAGCAGGGCAACGAACTTATCCAGACCCTCCTCGTAGAGTTCCTGCTTGTAGAAGGTCCAGCCCAGTTTATACAGAGCGAGCTGGTAGAAGGAGGAAGCGACGCCGCTGACCACTATCGCCTTGTAGGCATCCTCGGCGTCCAGGTACTTCCGGCGGGTAAAGAAATATTCGGCGCGCCGGAACTGCACTTCGTCGATGTACCGGGACTGGGGAAAGTTGCGGACCAGCCGGTCCATGACCTCCATGGCCTCCTCGATTCGTCCCAGTTCCTCGTAGGCACGGGACATCTGGTACAGCACCTGGTCGTTGCGGTCGTACAGCGGGTACTCGTCGAGCAGTTTCCGGTAAAGTTCGATGGCCTCGAGCGCCCCCGCCCGTTCCAGGTCGGCCGAGGCGGCCACGGCTTCGGCGCCGATGGTGCGCCGCTCGAAATCGGCCTCCGACTCCCCGGCCGACGAAGCCGGCGGCGGCTCTGTCCGGGTGATCGCCGCGGGACGCGCGGTCTGCGGGGCGGGCAGCGCCGCCGGTGCCCGGGAGGCCGGTTCGTTCTGGTCGGTGATGAGGCCGTATTCCTTTTCGACCTTCAGGTCGGCCAGGCGCCGGATGGCCTCGGGCGCCAGGGCGGAATCGGGTGTTTCCTGCAGAAACTGCTGGTAACCTGCCATCGCCTTCTCAAGCCCGCCGACGATCTTCTCTTCCTTGATTTCGATCTGCCGGTTGCGCAACTGGGCAATGGTTCCCCGCTCGTCCAGCGAAGAGCAGGCGACCAGGGCCAGGGGCAGCGCAAGTATGAAAAGTCGCGTACGGGTCATTGCTCCACCTTCTTCAGGCCTTCCGCCCGGGCGGCGCGATCGTAACTGTCCGCCAGGGAGAAACGGGCCTTGATCTGGTATTCCGCCAGCCGATCGCGACGGCTGGAGAGTTCATTGACGGCCATGACTTCCAGGATATGCCCCTGCCGGGCCATCAAGGTCGCCACTGTTTCCCGGGCCTCGCCGATCCGACTCCGCTGACGGCGGATCGTCTCGTCGTAGCCCTGGTAGCTCTGGGTGGCGGCCTGGCGCACCCGCACGAAAGCGGCGTACTGCTTTTGCAACGCGTCGATGAGCCGGTTCAAATCGTGCAGATGCTGGTAAGCTTCGGTCAGGCGCCGGTCGTAATCGGTGTGGATATTAAACTCCAGCACCCCTTGCAGACGCCCGATGCGGGCCTCGAGCTCACCGTCCTCGACCTGGTCCTGGTCGATTTGGGCAAGCTGTTCCTTGAGGATGCGTTCCTGCGCGGTGGCCAGGTAGTCCGGCCGCGGTGCGGTCAGCATCGCCTGCAGGCGTTTTTCGATGTGGTCGCGCTGTTCCAGGCGCAGGCGCATCCGCGAATCGAGGCGGCGGAACTGGCTATCGATTTCGGGCAGCAGCGGCTCGTAATAGGCCCGGCGCAGGCGGATCAGCTCCTCGAAGGCGTCCAGGTCTCCTTCCCAGGTCGCCAGTTTCTTGCGCAATTCCTCCAGGTCCAGGTAGTTCTTCAGCGACTCCTGGAAATCGTGGGAAGCCATCAGGTCGAGCAGGTAATAGGTTTCGGGCGTTTCCGGCAGCTGGCGCAGCTTGACCACCCAGTTGCCATCCTGTTTCAGTTCTTCCCCCACCAGGGCCTGGAGAAATCTGCCTTCGCGGATACTCGCGATCGATGCATCGAGCTTGTCGACCTCGGTGCCGAAGGCCTGCAACGCCCGGCCGTACAGGACCGCGGCCTTGCTGTACACGCCCAGCTTGGCATAGGCATAGGGGACGGCGAGCAGGGCTTCCTGCACGGCGGAATCGGTGATCTCCCGCTCGGCGAGGATACTCCAGGGTACCAGCGCCCTTTCGAAACGACCCTGGAAGGCGTCGGCCCATCCCGAGCCGAGCAGCGCCCGGTTGGAGAAGGGACCGTCGAGGCGCACCCGGTCGAGCACTTGCTTGGCACCGTCGTAACCGTCTTCCTCCAGCAGCTTTTCGCCGAGCACCAGGTTCGATTTGTCCCTGATCGCCAGGGTGGCGGGCACGGCGCTTTCGATCAGGCCGTTGCGGTCGAGATACTGGCGCCCCTCCAACTCCTGCCCATCCTTGATCAGGGCGATGCCGAGGTTGTAGCCGGCAAACCCTGCATAGCCTTCCCCCCCCTGCAGCTGCCGCAGGATCGGTGCGGCATCGGCGAAGCGGCCGTTGGCCATCAACGTCTGGGCATGCAGGAAAGCCAGATCCTCGCGCAACTCGGCGGGAACCGCGCCGTCGATCCGCTCCAGGATGTGCAGGGCCTGCACCGGCTGGTCTTTGCGGAAGTAGAGCCGCGCCAGGCGGAAAATGGCGGTATTGCGCACCGGCTCTTCGAGATTGCCTTCGATGACTGCGGTGATGGCGCGTCCGGCCCGCTGGTGCATCCGGTAGGCCAGTTCGAAGTCCCCCACGGCGAATTCGGCCTGATCGATGTGCTGGAACAGGGAGTCGCGTTGCGGCTCGTCAAGCCCGTGATACTGCCATAGCTCGGTGTCCAGGCGGGCGATGGAGTCGAACCAGTCCCCCTGAAAGGCGTAATACAGGGCTTCGCCGTAATAGAGATCCTTCAGCTCCCGCGGCGCGGTGGTGCAGGCCGCCTCCTTCGGCGCAGGGTCGGAACCGGCCGCCAGGGCGGAGGAAGCGAACAGCAGGGTTGTGATTAAAACAAGAAGCCTGATCATAATGCTCTCGATGTGTGCTTTTGATCCGACCGAGCGGATCGATGCGAACGGTCCTTACCAGTCCTTGAAGCCGAGAGACTTTTCGGCCAGGGTGACTTCAACGATCTTCGGACCGACCCCCTTGCTGACCGTGAAGTGCTCCGTGCGCAGGAAATCGGATCCCCCGGACTTGCCGGAGAGGGTCACCTGCAGCTCATGGTCACCGGTGGTGATGTTGCCGGTATAAAGCCGCTGCCTCCCCCCCTTCTGCAGGGCTTCGAGTTCCTTGAAGCTGTAAAGATGATCGGCCACCGGCTTGCCGCCGAGCTGGATTTCGACGGCATCGAGGCGAAACTCTTCGCCGTCGGCCAGGGATAGGAACACCGCCACCTGGGTATCGGACGGATAGAGCAGCTTCTCTTCGAGCCGGGTCAGCTGCGCCGCAATCCCGAGCACATCGGCCTTGATATCCTGGACCTGTTCATCCAGGCCTTTCATCTGCTCTTTCGAGAACTCTTCCCCGTAAGCGGGGATACCCAGCATAAGCATCGCAATCGCTAAAATTACCGTCCGCAGTCCGCCGAACATGTTTGCCCCCTTGTCTTGGTTCCTTTGCCTTAGATTTTTGAACGCTACATCTTGCCGATCAGGTTGATGAACAGTCCCTGGTGGTCGTAATTCAGATCGGTCAGATCGTCCGAAAACTTGCTGAAGTTGTAACCGGCCCCCAGCTTGATGTGTTTGCCGAAGTGCCGGTAGAGAGCGATCAGCGCCCCGCTGAGTCGGTCATCGGCGTCGGGCAGATCGAGCATGCGCGCCTCCAGCAAGGCGTCCCAGCGATGCAGGAAGTGCCAGTCGGCGCGCAGCACGTACAGGTGGGCCCGGCTGCTGAAAAACTCCGGGTCCTCCCGGTCCTGGCTCACCTCACCCTGGCGATAGGCGTATTTGCCCCCCACGGTCCAGCGCGGCGTCAGGTCATACATGACATCGAGGGCGAGGATGTGGCTGCGCTGAATGACGTCGGCGCCGGCAGCGGTGCCGCTCACCTGGTCGACAGCCGGGACGTTGTAGAAATAGGTGTACTTGAGCAGGGCATTGAGACGGTCGTGCCTGACGGGACGGTAGGCGAAACCGAGCACCCCCTCAGTGTAGTTGCCGTCGTAGAACTGACCCTGCGAACTCTCGCTGAAGGAATGGTTGAATTTGCCCAGCAGCCGCCAGTCCGGGAACAGCTGGTACTTGAGACTGTTTTTGAACAGCCAGGTGGTGCGTTTGACGGTGCTGGCATCGGTCTGCTCCGCATCGTCCACCCGGTATTCCACGGCACTGGCCAACTTCAGGGTCTCGAAACCGTAGCCGACCCGCACCCCGGCGGCCCTGCGCTCGAGTTCGGCCCCCGTCTGGTGGTCCTTGAGGGTGCCGATATCGAGATTGGCACCGAAATTGAGCCGGTCGGTGGGCGCGAGGTCCACGCCGGTGGAATGCCCCAGGCCCGTCGGCCCGTCGCCATGGGTGTAGCGCTCTTCGAGGAAGACGCTGGCGCTGTCCGAATAGCGGGTGCGGAAACCGGAGGTCATGGCGCCCATGCGGGCTCGCCCGCCGTTGTCCGAGCGCTAGTTCTCCACGGCGGAATTGAGGTACAGGGTGGTGCGGTCGGAATACAGGAACTCGGTGCCGAGGCTGGCGCCGGTGCCGAGGTCACCCTGGGAAGCCTCGCCCTCGACCTTGAAGCGGTCGGTCACGCGGAAACTGCCGCCGGCCCCGACGCGGGCATTGTCCTCCCGGTTGCCGGTTGCCTGAATCGATTCCTGGACAAAACCGTAACTGCTCCAGCGAGCCTTGGAATCGTACAGCACCCGGGCCACCAGATCGGTGCGATCGCCCTCTTCCTGGGTTTCGGGGACCACCGCCGAGTTGTCCTCGCGGCTGTCGCGGCGCACCCCCGAACTGATGGTCCAGTGTTCGCCGAGGCGGTAATCGATGTCCAGTTCGCTGGCTTCGGTCTCCAGTCCCTGGTCCTGAATCTGGAAGTCGGTCTTGAAGCGCAGGTTCAGCCCCTCGAAGAGGGGCAGCTGCGCGGTACCGCCGTAGCGGGTCAGATCCCGGTCGGTGCCCAACCCCGGGGCCGCATAGCCCGCCTCGAGATCTTCCAGGTAGAGGGTAAAGCGGCCTTTGCCGCTGGCGAAGAAATCCTGCAGGTCGATACTGGAATCGAAGCGGTAGGCCAGGGCTTCGGCGGTTTCGTCCCCGGCGACGGTGCCGATGGTATAGCCGCCGTCGACGGAACTGGTGGTGGTCGCCCCCGCCCCTTCACTGCGTCCGGTTTCGAGCCTGACCCAGGAGCCGGCCGACTTGCGCAGGGTCAGATCGGCGCCGTACAGGTTGTTTTCGCTGCCCTCTTCATCTTGCCGGCTGGCGGTCAGCCCGACCTTGAGGTAGTCGTTGAGCCAGTAGTGGGCCTGGCCACCCACCGCCAGGGTGTCGAGTTCATCGACGCCGGGGGTGAATTCGTAGCGAACCACCAGGTAGGCGGGGTTGCCGCCGGTCGAGTCGCTCTGCACCAGCAGGCTGTCGTCGGCGGTCGACGCCAGCGGCTGGGTCAGCAGGATGCGGCCCTGCAGGTAGTCGATATCGTAATCGAGCACCGGGGTCAGGTTCTTGACTCCCAGCACGATGCCGGAGTCCTTATCGCGAACCTCGATGCGCACGCTCTCGGAACCCTCGAGCACATCCTGCCGGCGCAGGTAATAGAGCGAGCCGCCGGTACCCCGCAGTTCGTCGCGCCCGGCCAGGGTGCCCGGGTCGGCGGCGAAACCGTCGGCCACCAGGCGCTGCTCGCCGAAGCTGGTGGTATCACCGGTCTGGTAATGCAGGTTGCCGCCGTACAGGCCGCGGTCGACGTGGGCCAGGTAGTTATCGCTATAGGCGATCTTGAAATTGCCCCACAGACCGTAGTTCTGCTCTTTCTGCAGGCGCAGATAGAACTTGCCGTTGGTGGGCGCGTCCTCGACCACGGTGCCATCGTCGCCGAAGGTCGGGTAGTGGCGATCCGGATCGAGGCGCCGGAACAGCGACTCGGGCGACTTGTCCAGGAAATTGGTGAATATCTCGTCCAGCGGACCTTCGCGGGTATCGGCGCTGGCCGTCAACCCCCAGCCGTTGCCGAACTTGCCCTTGGTGTAGAAGGCCAGGCGCCCGTCGATGGCCGCGCTCTCGCTGTAGTGCTCATTGTCCGGGGCGACCAGGTCGGCCGGACCGCTGGTGCTGTGGCCGGACAGGGTCAGATCGGCGATCCCCACGGTGAACCAGTCGCTCTTTTTCAGTTCCAGATCGCGCAGGTACAACTGACCGCTACCTCCTTCGTCGAGCACGGCGACCTCGACGGTGTGCATCCCCTGCGGCAGGATCTCCTCGGCGATAAAGCGCCCCTCTGCGTCCACCGGCACGGCATAGCCGGCCAGCCACACGCTGAATCCTTCGGGGATGGCGCTGCCGAAGGCCTGCACCGTGCCACCGTGCAGGGGGATGTTCTGCCGGGCCAGGCGGCTCTCGCCGTAACCGGCCAGCAGTTCCCTGTCGGCATCGGCCTCGGCGGCGGCAGGATCGAGGCGGTCGCCCAGCCACAGGGGCTGGGCGGCGGTTTCGTCATAATGTCCCGCCTCGTCGTACACCCGCACCAGGTATTCCAGCTCGCGGGTCGGTGCGGAGGGGGGCTCGAAGTCGGGCTGCCATTGCGCCATACCGTCGGCGTTGAGCTCGACGATCGCCAGCGGTTCATCGCGCAGCGACTGCCCTTTGTCGAAAATCCTCACCTCGGCCCGCTCGATGAAGCTGCGGTAGTTGGTGTACAGGCGGAAGCGCACCAGGTTGTCGACAAAGGCGGTATCCGCCAGGTCCCGGTGAGCGATGCTGCGCGGCCAGGCGGTCACGTTGAGGCGCGGCTGCAGCTGCAGGTTGTCGTGTTTGAAGTGAATGCGGGCGTTTTCCAGCGCCACGTCGGTGCAGCGCTGCACATCGGAGCTGCATTTGCCCGGATCGTCGAGGGGCGCGCCGTCGACGGTGATGCGCATCAGGTTCAGCGCATAGGGATTGGCCGGCTGCACCTCGCGGGTTATGGGGGTGATCTCCACCCCTTCGTAGTCGTCGAGGGGCACCAGTTCGTCGTACACCACCTGGACCTGGACCCGCGAGGTATCCGACTCGATAAAACCGGCGTTGACCACGTCGTCGGACTGGACATAACCCCGGCCCTCGAACTCCGCCCGCTCCAGCGGCAGGCCCATCTTCTGGCAGACGACCCCCATGGCGCGGCGAGCGCGGGCGGTGGACAGACCGACGTCGTCGCCGTAGACTGCGGCGGTGCGGCGGTCGAGGCGTTCGTTGCGGGTATAGCCGACAAACCGCAGGCGCACATTGTCCTTGTCGGCGATCTCCTCCATGGCACGGCGCAGACGCTCGCTGCAGCCGTCGGGCAGCACCGGTTTGCCGTTTTCGAACAGGATCGGCGCGACCGGACCCGCGGACGGTGCGTAGACCCGGGTGACGATTTCGCCGCCGGAGGTATCGGGGCACATCTGCGGCTCGTCGGGCAGCGCCTGGAGCGGATCGTCGTACCAGAACTCCACCTCCACCCGCCGGTTCAGCGCCCGGCCCTGCTGGGTATCGTTGGACGCCACCGGCTGCGCTGCCCCCCGGCCTTCGCAGGCGACGGCGGGATTCGGCAACCCCAGGTCTTCCTGGACGGCGAGCAGCACCCGTCGCGCTACCGCCTTGGAGAAACCGAGCTGGTCGCCGTAGATCCGCTGCTGCCGCCCCCGCAGGGGGAGGTTGTCGCTATGGGCGGTGAATTTGACCGTAAGGTTCTGCTTGCCCTGCAGATTTTTCAGCGCCTGGCGGATCTGCCGCAGGAAGGGCTCGGACACCTCCAGCATGCCCTGCTCGTAATGCAGCGGGGGGACCAGGTTGCGGATCCGGGCACGATGGGCCTGGCCGTCCAGGTAGCGCATTTTGCAGACGGTTTCGCTGCGGCAGACCTGGACGCGATGCACCTCGTAGGGGATGACCACTTCCTTTTCAACCGGTTTTTCGCTGATTTCGTCGTACCAGACCTGCACCTCCACCCGCCGGTTGAGGCGTCGTCCCGCCTCCGTCGCGTTGCTGGCGACAGGCTGGCTGTCGCCCATGCCCTCGTAGGAGATCGCCTCGGGCGGCAGACCGAGGGCCTGCTGGAAGTATTCGGCGGTGGTGCCGGCCCGTTCCCGGGACAGGCCGATGTTGTCGCCGAACACCTTCTGCAGGGCGGGACTCAGGGACAGGGGATCGGCATGGCCGACAAAGTGGAGACGGACATTGTCGCGGCCGCGCATGTCGTGCAGCACCTTGCGCAGGCGCTCGAGATAGTCCTCGGGAATCTCCGCCTTGCCTAGGGGGAAGAGGATCGGCGGCACCAGGTTGTCGAGCTTGATGGTCTTGACTTGGCGCTCCATGACCTGGCGGGTTTCGATGCGGTCTCCCTGGGCCTCCTCGAAGATGGAGGGATCCTGGAGCCAGGAGGTGAGAGGCTGGTCGGGGGAAAGGTGCTTTTCGGCCCCGTCGCCGGCGGAAGTCGTTTCCCTCACCCCCGTCGGATCGGTAAAGGTCTCCACGAAGGAGAAAACCCCGGCCTCTGCCACTGGGGCCAGAACCATGCAAAACAGGAATATGGCGATACTAGGTTTCAGCATTGATTCCATCTACGTGATAAAAGGCATCGCCACCGGTTTCCATCCGGAAACCGCCAACAAAACAGTTGCCGGCGCCGTCAAAGCGCTGGACTCACCACCCGGGCCGTTGCCCTGTCAGCGTTGCGGCGGGCCGCCGCGACGCCAGAAGATCTCCGTCTCGATATCCAGCCGGTAACTGCCGGCCGAGTGTTGCCACTCTGCGGCGATCAGCTCCTGCAGGGCAGCGAGGCGTTCATCGACCAGGTCTTCGGATTCGACATCCGCCAGGTACGACAGGCGCAGCACGGCCGGCGACTTCCAGAGTTCTTCCAGCAATTGACCGATCTTCGGCTGCCACTGCAGGCGCAGGTCCGTGGTGCCGGGTTCGAAGGCGCCGTCGGCGAGATCGATGCGCACCACCCGGTGGATGGTCGCGCCGAAGTTGAAGCGCAGCATCTTGCCCCGGGTGGCGCGCTGCACCCGGGGGTTTTCGGTGGTCAGGCGATAGCCGGTCGGCAGGCTGCGTTCGTCCAGCTTGAGGATGAAGTTGCTGCCGCGATCCCGGTCGGGCACCGCCGCGCAGGTGATATGGAAACGCCCGTGTTGGTCGGTGGTGGCGATCAGGCCGCGGGCCGTCACCACCCGGGCTCCGGGCAGGCCGCTCTCGCCGCTCTCCTGCCAGCCGTTGAGATTGCGGTCGTCGAACACCTTGCCGATCACATCGGTGCAGTCGAAGTCCGGATCGGGGACGACCCGCACGGTGGCCGACGCCTCTCCGGAGGCCTGGGTATCCGCAGCGCTGTTAAGCACCAGCGCCTGGTTGACGTACTCGCCTTCGGAAACGCCGGAGCCCACCACCAGCAGCAACTGCAGGGTGTAGCTCTGGTTGACCTGCAGTTCAAGGTTGTCCCAGACCAGTTCCCGGCCGGCACTGCGCGGTTCCACCGGATTGCCGTTGAGACGGGCGGAGCCGGACACGTATTTGAAGCCGGTCGGGAAGCGATCGACGATGCTGAGGTCGTACAGGGGCACGCCGAACACGTTGGTCACGGTGATGGTGTAGGGCACCAGTTCGCCCCGGGTCACGTTGATCAGGGAGGAGGTCTTGGTGATGGCCACGGCCTCGTCCAGCACCGGATCGAGGGGGATGGCATTGTTGAAAATCTGGCTCTGGCCGGGCACGCTGCCGTTGTCCAGCAGCAGGTGCAGCTGATAGAGGGTGCCGGCGGTGCGCGGCAGGACCGTTGTCGGCGGCGCGGTGGCGTAGATGGCTGCCTCGCAGAAATCGGCTGTGGCCGGCACCGCATCGTCCCCGTTCCCAGGACAGGCCGGCACGGAAAACGGGTCCGTAGTCGCGTCGCTGGCAGGCGGAATGACCTGGGACTGGGCGTGGGACTGGGCGGGCATGTAACCGCTGGCCGGCGGGGTCACTTCGATGAGGTAGGCGCCCCCTGCCGGGCAGGCGGCATCGCTGAAATTCAGGTCGAACTTGTAGAAACCGTCCTGGGCGGTGACCTGATTCTGCTGCAGCGGGTCATCGAAGCACTGGCTCGGCAGCGCCGCGTCGGTGGCCGCGTTTTTAAGCATCAGGCTGGCGCCCGCAACCGGTACACGTGTGATCGAGTTGTACACGGTGCCGTTGGGCCAGATCGGCAGATTCAGGTTCTGCAGATTGTCGCCCGAGGCCACCGTGATGCCGCTGATGCGCTGCGGACCGTTGGTGAAGGCCGAGTCGGCATAACCGAGCGAGGGGGTGTTGGGCCCGGCACCCGCCGCGCGGAAGCGCAGTTCGTAGAACTCGTTGGAGCCCTCGTTGGGAGCCAGCCCATAGAACCCGTAGACGCCGGCGGTATCCGTCAGCACGGTGGCGAGCAGTTGGCCGTTGCGGTACAGCTCCACGGTCCAGCCCTCGAGGTGCTGCTCGCTGTCGTCATCCAGCTTGTCCAGGTCGGCATCATGCCAGACGCTGCCGTTGAGGGTGGCGCTGCCCGGCGTGCCGCCCACATCGAGGGATACCGAGGCGCTGGTGGTGCGGGTAGCGCTGTCCCAGCTCACCTGTCCGGTATTGGTGAGGGTGGTGCCGCTGGCCACACTGGAAGCAATTTGCACCCGGAAGCGCAGCACCGTGGTGCCGCCCGCCGGCAGAGCTCCGTACAGGGTGCCATAGTCGGCCCTAAGCTCCGACCCCGTATAGCTGACCCCGGCCGCGGATCCATCCAGGCTGGCCGAGCCGGCGACATAGCTCGCCTGACCGGCCAAGGCATCCAAATCGTCGCTGATGAACACTTCGGTGGCGGACACGCTACCGATGTTGGTCACCCGAATCAGGTACTCGAGTTGACTGCCTGGCAGCGCCGCACCACCGCCGACCACGGATACCTGTTTGACGATGCTGAGTTGCTGAACATCACCCACCACCACCTCGGTAGGCTGATCGCCGTTGGCATCGTCGCCGTCGGCATCGGTCGGCTCGTCCAGCAGTTCATTGCTGCTCACACTGCCCTGATTGGAGATGATGGTGCCCGAAGCGACGCCGGCGTTCACCCGCACATCGAAGGTGATCACGGCACTAAAACCAGCCGACAGGGTACCTTCGCCGACCCCGGGCAGCGGCGGCGTCAGGTCGGAAGAGCTCACGGGGATGCCGGCGACCAGCGGCGAGACTCCGTCATCCGGCTGCCCCACCGGCTGCCCGTTCAGTTGCACAGAATTCGCGACATAGGTCGTATTCGCCGGCACCGCATCGGTGAAAACCACGTCGGTGGCAGGCGCAGTCCCTTCGTTGCTGATGGTGATGGTATAGCGCAGCACGTCACCGGGATCGACGCTCCCGTCCGAATCGTTGTCGACGAGGATCTGCACCGTCTTGAGGGCATCGACCAGCGGCACCTTGCCGACGATATCCCGGGTCGGATCGTCCAAAGTCGCGGTGTCCGGATCGTCGGAGGGTTCCTGGGGCGCCGCACCGCTGCCGGCGCCAGCGGCGTTGAGGAAGCCCTGATTGGAAATGATCGCGCCATCGACCACGCCGTCGTTGATCACCACGTCGAAGGTGACCGTGGCCACATTATCGGTGGTGGCCGAGGCATCGGCGCGCAGGGCGCCGGGGGTGGTATCCTCCGGCGCGTTGATCGACATGCCGCTTTGCAGCGGTGAAGTGCCGGCGGCCGGATCGGCCACCAGGGTGCCGTTGAGGCGGGTGGTGCCGGCCACATAGCTGGTGTAGGTCGGAATCTGGTCCTGCAGCACCGCATTGACGGCATTTTCGTTGCCGATGTTCTTGACGGTGATGGTGTAGCGCAGGGTGTCGCCGGCCAGCAGTTCGGCGGGATCGCCGGTGAGGTCCTGGGAGGTCTTCCAAACCTCGAAGGCGGGCGCCGAACTGATCAGGGTGGAGGTTTGATTACTGGTCGCGGCAATCAGGTTGTCCCCGCTCAACTGCGCCTGGTTCAGCACGGTGGTGCCGCTGTCGATCACGGCGGCGAGGGTGGCCTCGAAGACGATGGTCACCGTATCGCCGGCCTCCCCCTGGGCGGCCAGGGTCAGGTTGCGGATATCCAGCAGCCCGGTGCCGTTGGCACCGCCGGCGGCATCGGTGTTGGTCGTATCGGCGCCGGCGTCCGAAACGCTGAGCAGCTGCAGGCTGCCGGCAGCGAACCGTGGGTCCAGATCGTCCACCAGGATGCCGTTGGTCAATGGCGCGACGCTCTGATTGCTGAGCTCCAGGGTGTAACGCAGGGTGTCGCCGGGCTCGGCGTTGGCCCCCGGATCCTGTCCCGTGGTGACATTGACCACCGACTTCACCAGCGAGGCCGCCAGCTCGGTTCTCAAGGAGGTGGTGGCCGGACCGGCGAGGTAGTCGTTCTCCGCCGGCGTGCCGCTGCCGGTGCGCTCGAAGGCGTCGGCGCCGTCCAAACCGGTCCACTGCACGGTGGCGCTGTTGGTCAGATCCTGTCCCGGCATCACCCCGCCCAGCACCAGCACCTCATAGGTGACGGTAACCTGGGTCCCCTCGGCCACGTCGATGTCTGCGGTGGCGTCGGCCAGGCTCCAGGTCAGGGACTGGGCGACGGTGCTGCCATCCCCCGTCACGGCCGGGTCGACGATGGTGTTGCCGGTGCCGTCCACGGTGGCGCTGCCGCTCTGGTAGGCCAGCCCCAGGCTGAGGCTGTCCTCAATCAGCAGATCGAAGGCATCGGAGAAATCGTCCCCCGCCGCCCCGCCGCTGGCGGTGAAGCTCAGGCTGTAGCGCAGGGTGTCGCCGAGATTGGGCGCCGCGCCCGGGTTGCTTGCGTTGGCGACGGTCTTGGCGATGGCCAGCGTCGGCTCGACGAGGGTCACCGGTCCGCTGGTGGAGGCGGTGTCCAAGCCGGCGGGCATACCGGTATAGGTATAGGAAGCGGTGTTGGTGAAGCTGACCCCGGCATTGGCCTGGTCGTTGTTGGCCACCCGCGTCGTCAGGGTAATGATCACCTGATCGCCGGCCGGGATATGCGCTATCCCCAGGCTCACCTGGCCCGGCGCCACGCTGTTGTCAGTCAGGGATACCGCCGCGCCGCCGCCGTCCACAGCGGTGGCGCGGACGTACTCCAGGGCGCCGGGCAGGCTGTCGCTCACCAGCGCATTGTCGAGGGCCGTGTTCATCGGCGCTGCGGGCACCGTAATCCGGTAGACCACCTCATCGCCGATGGTCGCCTGCGACGACGACACCAGGGTCTTCAACAGCTGTTCGACGCTTACCAGGTTGGTCATCCACACCTGCGCCGTGTCGCTGGCAGTGTAGAGCCGACCCGACTCGGCAAGGGGCAGCGACCGGTACTCGGGCAGTCGCGCCTGGTTGCTCCAGGTCGTCGAAGCGGTCAGATCGGTGTGGAAACCGATGGTGTAATCGACCGTGACGCACTCACCGGGATTCACCGGGGCGCTGTCCTGCAGCGCGATGCGCAGCTCTCCGCCGCGTCCGGGGAGGGTAAGAGTGTAATCGCTACCCTCGGTCAGGGTTGTCCCGCCGATTCTGACCACCGGCGGATTCGCCGCCAGATCGCTTTCGTCGAGCTGTGGCGTCAGCAGGTCGGCAATCACCACCCCGTAAGCCGGTGCCAGGCCGTTATTGCAGGACGCCAGCCGGAAGTTCATCACATCGCTGGCGATGTTGACCTGATAGGGATCGGCCACGGTGCCGCTGCCGGCACGATCACTGCCCAGATCGACCTTGCTGATCGCCGCCATCTGCGGCTGGCGCACCTCGATGGTCTCCGTCGCCGTCAGGCGGTCGGGATAGGTCGCCGGATCGCCGCCGGTGTAGGAGAGCTGCGCCAGGTTGTCGCGCGTTATGGAGGTGTCGTAGGCCACGCCGGTGGTTGGTGCATCGGTAACAACCCTGGCGACATACCGGATCACCAGGGCATCGATCGGCGTGCCGTCGCCGCTCGACTGGTTGGAGATATCGCCGAACTCCCAGCGCAGGGTACCGGTATCGCCGGCCGCCGGTTGTAAGCCCAGGGTATAGCTGAAGTTGGCACCGCCGTTGATGGTGAAACTCTCCAGCGCCAGGCCTTCCGGCAGCGCATCCTCGACCGCCACGTTGCGCGTGACGTATTCCCGCAGATTCAGGGTCAGCTCGTAGGTAACGGTGTCGCCGACGCGCACGACCGGATCGGCCGTGCTGGCCGGGGTCTCGGCATAGGAGTCCGCGACCACCGCCTTGGCGATGGAGGTGTTGTCGAGGGTACTGATTCTGGCGCTGGCCGGTCCGTAGCAATAGTCGTTGAGCGGATCGCTGGTCGGGCAACCGCCGCCGGTGCGCTCGGCGGTGCTGCCGCCATCGAGGGAGGTCCAGTCCACATAGACGCTGTTTTCGATGTCCGCGCCCGCCACCGACTCCACCGTCGCCCGATAGGTCAGCACCAGCGACTGGCCGGCGGGGATGTCGAGGGTCAGGTCGCCGTTCTGCTGTCCCCAGGCCAGGGCACCGCCGCCCAGATCGGTCGGAGTCGCCACAAAGCCGCTCACGGCGACGCCGTTGATGCGGGCGGCGGCGGAATCGGCGACCAGCGACAGTTCCGCCGGCAGGGTGTCGACGACGCTGACATCGTAGGCGGTGGCATCGCCGCTGTTGGCCACGGTCACCACATATTCGAGGACGTCGCCTACCGCGGCGGAATCGGTGGCCGGTTTGCCCGCCGGGGTGACGAAGCTCACCGCCTTGCCGGCGGTCAGCTCCGGCTCCACCACGGTCATGGCGCTGGAGCTGCCCGCGCTGCCGGCTGTCCGGGTGGCGTCGTCGCCGTTCCTGCGGTTGTAGGTGAAAGAGGCGCTGTTACCGAAGGACAGGCCCCTTTGGTTGGTGAGGGTGTTCTGCAGCTGGACGGTGATCTCGACAACCGCCTGGCCGTTGGCGGGGATATCGATACCGGTGGCCAGGTCCTCAATGATCAGGCTGGTGGCGGTGCCGGTATTGCTCAGGGACCAGCTGCCGCCGGAGAACACGCTGGCACTGACAAAGGTCAGGTCGGCGGCGGACAGGTCCAGGTCGTCGAGAATCCGCACGTCGTAGAGGGGCACTGCGACGGGGGTGGCGGGCACGGTGACGCGATAGGTGAACTGCTCGGCGATGGTGGCACCGGCCTGGGTAGTCGCTTTCGCCAGCGGTCCGGGAGACTGGATCAGTATGCTGGTGAGGTCGGCCGGTTCTCCGGGCGCGGCGATACCGTTGAGGTACGGGTCGTCGCTGTCGGCGCTGAGGGTGTCGGCGTTGGCCGAAAGGGTCGCCTGATTGTCGACCGTGGTGCCGTTGCCAAGGGTCGATTTCAGGGTGATCTCGAACTCGATCACCAGCTCGCCGCCTTTGGCCACATTCAGCGGGACACCGTTGCCGCTGATTTGCAGCAGCCCGGTGGCGGAGTCAAAACTGTGCAGGGCGTCCGCCGGCAGCGTCACCATGGCGAAGCTGGTCAGATCGAAACCGTTCGGATCCAACAGGTCGTTGAGAGTGATCCCGTCGACCGTCTCGCTGACATTGAACAGGCGCAGCCGGTAGCGCAGCCGGTCCCCGGGAGCGGCCGTGGTGGCCGGGCTTGCACCGCTGGTCAGGTCCTCCACTGTCTTCTGAAAGTAGTAGCCGGACAGCGCGGTGGTGACGGTTTCGCTGTCCTGGAAATCCAATACGCCCGGTGTGCCGTCGGTAAGCGACCCCGCGCCGCCGCCATAGCTGCGGCGATCGGCAACGCTGCTGTCGCCGCTGTACCATTGGGTGGCTCCGGCCACGTTGGTCAGCGCTATGCCGTCCGCGGTGGGGGAGGTATCGGTATCGAGCTCAGCCTGATAGGAGACGATCAGATGCTGAGAGGGCCCGATCTTTGCCTCGGACGTGTCCAGCATGGTCAGGCTGAGTTCACAGGCCGCCGCATCATAGGAAACGGTGTAGTCGCCGCCGGCGCCCAGCGGAGCCGAGACCGGCGTGACGCCGTCCGCTTCGAAGATCTGGGCGCTGAGCGCCGGCGCCGTGCCGGGGCACATGCCGGTCACGCCGGGGATGTCGGGCAGCAGGTCGAGAATGGTGGCGTTCCAGGCGTCGCCGCCGCCGCTGTTCTGCACGTCGATGGTGAAGGTCGCCGGGACCCCCAGGTTCAGGGCCGTCTCGCTACTCGTTTTGGTCACCACCAGATCGGGCTCGGCGATGGTCATCGGCTGGGAAATTCCCCACTCTCCCGGCAGGGGTTCATAGAATTCATCCGGGTAGCTTATGACGCCATCATCATCGATATCGATGGCTCGGCCGAAGGACCACTTGGCGGTGTTGATGAACTGTTTCCCGGCCGTGTTTGCCGCCGTATCATCGAGAACCACTGTGATCTCGGCCACGATCTGCGAACCGGCCTGAATCAGGGCGAACTCCGGGTTGTCGTTAAAGTTGAACTCGAGATGCTTGCTGTCCGAGGTCGCGCTCAGGGTTAGCTGGCCCAGCGGGGTCGTCGAAGCGCCGTCCACCAGGTAGGCGGTGTTGCTCAGATAGGTGAGATCCGCGCCGGTTGCGGTGAGATCATCGGTGAGCACGATGCTGTGCAGATCGTTGTCCGACGGGTCGCCGACCGGCCAATTCATGGACGGTAGGGTGAGGATGTAGGTGAAGGGCACGCCGACGCTGGCCGTGGTCTGGCCCGCGGGGTTCTGCTTGTCGATGGTTTCTACGGGGATGAAAAGATCCTGACAGGCATTGTTGGAGCCGTAATCCGAACCGTTGGCAAACCAGATCTTGTGGTCGACATTGGCGCAGGCCATGTTGCCAATAAAGTAGGACTGATCGAAGACAATCAGATATTGCGTGGGATCATTCGTCTGGAAGTTAATGGTCGTGGTCAGCGGATTCGACTGCGGCCAGTTCTGGAAGGTGCAGTCCGTATCGATGGTGATCTGGACGGGAGCCGTACCGAGAACCTCACCATCGATGACACCGTTGTAGGGGGCGGAGCTGCAGAATTCCCCCGCCTGCGCAGCGGAGGCCGCGCCCAGCAACAGGATCAGAGCGCAGAGGAGGACTTTGGTCAAGGCCGCCCGAACTTGAGATATGGAATGACAAGGCTGCATGGTCGGTTGATCGTTCCTTGTGAAGAATTGTTCAGTTGCGAAATATAAAAAGCGCCCAATCTTCAGCCGAAGATGAGCGCTTTGGATAAACCTCCGTTGCCGGGGCCAATAAGCGTAACTCAACTCTTCGGCAACCCGGCTGTCCTGTTACCCAGGATCCGTGGCTTTGCGTCACCAGATTACTCTGGCTTTGCCCTTTCGGAGATCTTTTTGGTGCAACCGACGCAAACGCGCCGGCCGGTAAATTACGTGATGAAATACTCCTGACCTATAAAAAAAACGCCCAATCTTCCGCCGAAGATGAGCGCTTCTGGAATACCTCCGTTGCCGGGGCCAATAAGCGTAACTCAACTCTTCGGCAACCCGGCTGTCCTGTTACCCAGGATCCGTGGCTTTGCGTCACCAGATTACTCTGGCTTTGCCCTTTCGGAGATCTTTCCATTTGCAATTGACGATTCCCATACAGCAAAGGATATTCCAACAATCGTAATGGTCCCGTCATTTTTTACGGTTCTATCTACGTCAAAAAGTTAAGTCCTATGTAACACTATGTTTTTCTGAAAAATAAAATTTTCTTAGAAAAGAATTCACCAGTGGCAGAATCTTCGCTCACAACTGGCCAACAATGGGAAGCCTTGGAGACGGAAACAAGTAATTACCTTGTTTTGGTGGATACATAAGTTCTTGTAATTACATGAAAAGAGTATGGTATTAAATAATATATTCTACTTTTCGACAGTTGTTTCGATTGCTGAAAGGTGACACATCATGTCCCTGGAGGCGGCCATTTACCTTAAATACCTACAGAATGACACTAAGCGGCACCTTGTTCAGTTATTTTACAGCAAGACTTGTATTTGTGTTCGCTAATCTGATGGAAATAGTAGGATGAAGCATGCGAAAAACACGGCCTCAGCAAATTATTGAATTGCTGAATCACACTACCAATTCAATAGTTTCAAAAAACTGTAATTGATTGCTATGTAGTCTCTTTCTATGTTTTGGCGGCTTAAACAGCTCCATAAAATCATGCCACGCCAACAAAATAACAGTAAAATCCACAACATATGCTGCAACAAGGCCAAGATTATTAGCTGGAACTCCATAAAAGACAGCTTCAGATAGGCATACAGGGCGGGCAGATAAAGACTAACATCCCGTTTATAAAAAGCGGCTATCCTTGAGGATGGCAACGATCTGCGTTTCCGTGAATCTTGATTTCTTCATAAGAGCCTCCTGGCCATAGTGTGCCAGAAAACTCTACTTTTGATATGTCTATCGTCTGGGGAAACTTACGGTAACACATCTTCATAAATCGGCACTAAATTAACGCCTGTGTTACCCTTCGTTAAGAATGATTCCCTGATACCGGATAGGTACCGGACCCTGGCGCTCCACGACTAGACCCGAATCAGCCACCTTATGCGCCAAGATCCCTTCATACACGGACTCCAGAAAACCCGGTCCAAGTCCACGGCGATTTTGGAAAGCGGCATCCATGACCCGGTTGGCGATTTCATTTTCGGTCATCACGCCCCCTCGTCTCATGCAATAAAACGCAATCTCAATATATGGACCCACACAACGCCGCAACGATTTAAAACAGGGTGGAATTCAAGGTTCTCGTGGCGTCGTTGCGTTGTTGCGTGAGACTGCCTTAAGAGCTTCCTTAACATAGGCTCACAATCCAAACGATGTCAACGTCCCAGCGCGACCTGCATCGGGATGACCCTGCCGTTTTATCAAACCATCGTCATTCCCATGGCGTTACAACGTAAAGCAGGGTATCCTACCTCCCTGCTATTCAATTCTTTTCAGAAAAGGAGCCAGGTCGCATGGTTTATGTCGTCAACGAGCCGATTCGCCCGGAGGAAATGTACGCAAAGCTCACCAAGAACACTGCCGGTTCGGTGCTGCTGCACTATGCCGTGGTCAAGGAAACCCCTTACAACGAAGCCGGGACCAAGGGGGTGGAGTATTGCCGCAACGGCGATATGGAAGGTGAGATGGCCGGGATCATCGAACAATTGAAAAGCCGCTGGCAGTTAGAGGATGTGCTGTTGATCCGGCGGTTGGGGTGTTTGAAGACGGGTGAGATCATCTCGCTGATCGCGGTGTCGTCACCCAACAGCGCCGATGCGTTTGCCGCCTGCCAGCACGGCATCAGCCTTTTGAAGAAGATGACCACCTTCGTCAAGAAGGAGATTTGTGGGGGTGAGTAAGGTTCGAGTGCTGAGTGCTGAGGTTCGAGGGATGAGTCCTTATCCTGATTATCCCGAGCATCCCGCGCATCCCTCTAAATGAGAGGCATACTAGACATACGGGGAAG
>JAUWLU010000375.1 GCA_030613545.1 Desulfuromonadales bacterium | reverse complement strand
GTCGATAAGCGGGGGCGGCCTTACTATCTTTATCAATGCGACCTATCCGAGGGGGTGACGCATTTCCGTACCCCGGTGGGCAAGGGGATCGAGATTATGGAGAGTCTGATCGGCCACACCAGCGGCTTCGCGGTGCCGACCTACGTGATCGACGCCCCGGGCGGCGGCGGCAAGATCCCCCTCAATCCCAATTACCTGATCTCCCTGTCCACCAATAAGGTGGTGCTGCGCAACTACGAGGGAGTGATTACCACCTATCAGGAGCCGGACAGTTACGAAGCGGGGTTTTGCGACCGCAAGTGCGATCGGTGTGAATTGCAGTTGCATCTGGAGGATGCCGAGGAATACAGCGCCACCGGTATTGAAAAACTGCTTGCCGATCACGACCAGACCATTTCGCTGACGCCGGAAAACAACGCAAGGATGGGGCGAAGAGATGACGCCTGATGTATTAGAGCGGTTTGGCGATTCTTTGATCCAGCATGGCAAGGTCAACGACAGGGCCTATGTCATGAAAATCGGCAAAAAGGACTACCCCGCAATTGTCGATCATGTGACGTCGTTGGCGCGAGCCAACAATTATTCCAAGATCTTTGTCAAGGCTCAGGCCTTTGCTCGCACGGCTTTTATCGAAAGCAGCTTTGTCGAAGAGGCCCGAATACCTTGGCTTTTTCGAGGCAAAGAGGACGGGTTTTTTCTCAGCAAATTCCTCTCGGCAGGACGCCAAAAGGAGAGACAACCCGATCTGGCTTCACAGGTTCTTCGAGCAGCTCAGCAAAAAGCAGGGATGATTGGAGCCCCGAGTCTGTTACCGGGCGCTGTCTGTCTTATTATGGGCAAAAAAGACGTCGAGGCAATGGCGAAACTTTACCGACAGGTGTTTGCCTCCTACCCGTTCCCGATCCATGATCCCGCCTACCTGGCCCGGACCATGGATGAAAACCTGGTTTATTACGGCATCGTCGCTGATGACAAGCTGATCGCTCTGGCGTCGACCGAAAACCATTTTGACGGCCAAAATGCCGAGATGACCGATTTTGCCACCTTACCTGAATTCCGAGGCCATGGTTTGGCCTCGTATCTCTTGAATCAGATGGAACGGGGTCTAAAAAATGCCGGCGTCAAGACCGCTTACACCATTGCTCGCGCCTACTCCTTCGGCATGAATATCACCTTCGCCAAGCATGGCTATACCTATGGCGGTACCCTGACCAACAACACACAGATCGCGGGAGATTTGGAAAGCATGGTCGTTTGGTACAAGCAGATTTAAGGCAGATGCTAGTTTTTAAACTTGGAGAAATGATGGTTGAAGGCTGGCAGTGGCAATGAATCGGCGCTGGTTTCCTAGACACCCATGTCCCGTTCGGTTTGTTTCCCACAAGTAACCACCTGTAAGACGCTAAAAGCCCTCAATCTACGGATCGAGGGCTTTTCTGATATGTCAGGGGTTGCGAGAATCTGGCAATCTCCCACCTTTTCTACCTGCCTAAACAATCTGAAACAACTTAT
>JAUWLU010000282.1 GCA_030613545.1 Desulfuromonadales bacterium | reverse complement strand
CCGTTGTTAGCGAAACATGTTTCGGATTGTTAAATCCGCCTCAATTGAATGAAAACTCTTGCTACCTTTATGCAGATACGCAAGGTTCCCTCACAAGCCACCCGCTAAACCCCAAAGATTGTTGTTAGATAAAGGCCCGATGTTCAAGCTCTTTAAAGGTCAAATCTGCATTAATCACCTGCAGCCCGTTTTTCCAGGCCACCGTTAGCAGGACAGCCCCGCAGGTGCCAGAGCAGTATCCCCGCATAGACCTGCTGCTTATTGCTCAGCCGGGGCCGGGTAAAGCAGGTCAGCAGATTGGCCAGGGTCATGGCCAGCAGATTGACACTGACCCGCAGCAGCAGCCCGGCACGCAGCATCCCCCTGGCCCACCGAACGCGATGCGTGCGGAAAAAAGTGTAGCGCGAACGCCAATATTCGATGCGGGCCCGGACATTGACCTTTCCGGCACTCTTGCCCTGCAAATGGTAGAGCGTGAAGCGGGGATCGTGCACCACCTGCCACCCTGCCTTGCGCATCCGCACGCACCAGTCGGTCTCCTCAAGGAAGAAGAAGAAGTCCTCGTCGAGCAGCCCCACCTCTTCGGCCGCCTCGCGCCGCACCATCAGACAGGCGCCGATAACCGACTCCACCTGCAGCGGCACGCGGTAGTGCTGCTCTTTGCCCGGATAGCGGGACGGCCACAAAAGGCGCAGCAGACGCTTGTTGCCGAGCTCCGTGAGCAGGGTCGGCGCATTGCTTACCGAGTTCTGCAAGGTACCGTCCTCGTTGAGCAGCTGCAGGCCGGCCACGCCGATGGCGGAATCCTGCTCCATGGTCCTCAACAGCCCTTCGAGGGCCCCCTTTTTGACCACGGTATCGGAATTGAGCAGCAGCCAGAAGCGCCCCGAGGACCGCCGCAGAGCGACGTTATTGGCCCGGGCGAAACCGAGATTGCGCCCGTTCTCGATGACGGTAGCGGAGGAGAACTCCTCCCTGACCATCGCCACACTGCCGTCGCTGGAGCCGTTGTCGACGACGAAAACCTCGAGGGAGAGCCCCTCTACCTGGTCCAGGAGGGAACGCAGGCAGTTCCGCAGCAGATCGCAGGTGTTCCAGTTGACGATCACCACCGAAAGGTCGATCATGATATCTCCCCCCGGCGCCGGCGCCGCTCGAGCAGCTTGACGGTGTGGCGGGCGATCCGGCGACATTTGGCCAGCACGCGCCGCAGCAGCGTTTTCTCTGCCGCCCCCAGGCTCGACCGTCCCAGGTAGGTGAGGAATAAGCGCATCTGGTCGCTGCGGGAGAGCTCTCCGGCTACCTCTGCCGAATAGGCCAGCTGTCCCAGATCCTTGACCAGATAGCGGCGCGGCACCTTGCCGCAACGAACCACCCGCTGCAGATCTATCAGATAGAGTTTGTCGTCCCGCCCCAGCAAGAAGTGCCCCAGATACAGGTCCTGATGATACATGCCGCTGCCGTGTAACTGGCGGGCAATTTCCGCAACCCGCCGGATTAGGGCGCGCTTTTTCCTACGCAGAGGCGACGATAACTCACCGGAGAACTCCCGCTGGAGGACCTGATCCAGGGGCTCGGCATCGTAGAGCGCCTCGGTCAAAGTGAAGGAGGCCTTTTCCACGCCGCAGACTAGCTGCTCGCCCATGGCTACGGGGGGCACAGTGGGAATCCCCACGTCGCGCACCGCCAAAATGCTTTGCCACTCCTGACGAGCGCTGCGCGGCGGCAGCCGGAAGCGCGACAGAGTCTTCCAGAACTCGCCGCGATGAAAGCGGTTGCGCTTGAGATAGAACGCCCGGTCGCCGATCTCCAAGCGGTACACCGAGCGGCCCCGCTTGCGGCAGATGAGTGTGCCGCCGGTGAAATCCATGAAATCATCGAAAGAGACCAGGCCGGCCCGGGCCAACAACGGGGCAGCCTCAACGGCCATGGTCAGGCCATTTTTTTCTTGCAGGCCGTTCATTGCGTTTTCCCGGATAGAAGGGACCGAACTGCGGTGAGCACTCTCTCCACCGGGATACTGTGACCGCACTCGGCGTCCCGCTGACAGCTCTTGCGCAAGCAGGGCGCACATTCCAAGGGCGACTGGAGACGAATATGCCGCTCCCCTCGTGGGCCGTTGCGGGTGGCGTCGGTAACCCGGAAAATGGAAACGGTCGCAGTGCCCACGGCAGCGGCAATGTGAATGGGGCCGGTATCCCCGCCGACCACCAGATCAGCCCGCTGCAGCAAAGCTGCCAATTCCGGCAGGGTACCGCGTGGCCAGATCAGCGCTCGGTCATTGCTGGCTTGGCTTATCTCTCGGCAGGCTTCCTGCTCGGCATCGTTGCCCCAGATCAGCACCGGCCGCAGCCCGTCTTCGGCAGCTAATTTAGCGCCCAGCGCCTGCCCGCAGTCGAGGGGCCACAGCGTGGTGGTCCAGGTGGTACCGTACTGCAAAACGATCAGTGGCTGCTGATCAAGATGTAATGCAACCAGCTGTCGCTCTACGATGGCCGCTGCTTCCGGCTGAACCTCCATCGGTCCGGCAAGCGATCCTTGTTTGCCACCTGGGAAGGCTGCCTGAGCCACCGCCAGTGAGCGATCGCTGATGTGGTGACTGTCCGCGCCCAGAGGCACCTTACGGTTGGTCGCCAACAAGTTGGGCCACTCACGCACACCATCGCGGGCAAAACCATACCGACGTGCTGCGCCGGACAACAGGGTGAAGAGACCGCTTTTGCTGTTCCCTTGCAGATCAAGCACCAGATC
>JAUWLU010000265.1 GCA_030613545.1 Desulfuromonadales bacterium | reverse complement strand
ATAAACGTCTATATATTTTTCGACCATACTGTCTGCGGTAAAGCGGTCTTCGACCGTCCGGCGACAGTCCGATCTATTTATATCCTTTATCCTGACTATATGTTCAACAGCCTCTTCGCAGCCCGAAACCAGGAAGCCGTTTTTGCCATGCTCGATCAACTCGGGCATGCTCCCCTTATTAAAGGCGATTACCGGGGTGCCGCAGGCCATGGACTCTATAACGGACAGGCCGAAAGGCTCATTGAAATTTATGGGGTGCAGAAGCGCGCATGCCTTGCCAAGCAGTCGGTTGCGCTGAGCCGGACCGGCGGTGCCGACATAGACCACATTGTCGTTGTCCAGGTGCGGTTCAATGTGCTGGTGATAGTAGTCTTCATCCTGAATGATTCCCGCCAATATAAGCTTTTTGTTGCAAGCCTTAGCAATTTCAAGGGCCTCTCTGGCGCCCTTGTCATGGTGAATACGCCCGAAAAAGAGCAGGTAATCATCCGGCTCAGGCTGAAAATCAAACTGCTTTATATCTATGCCATGATGTATGGTTTTGATATAGTCAAGCTCCGGCGACCGGTCGGCATCGCTGATGGAAACATAGAACACCTTGCCGTTGTATTTTTTGTAAACCGGCAAAATCCCGGGCGATGAAAAGCCGTGAATGGTGGTAACGACCGGGGTGGTGATACGGCCGGTATAGGTCAAGGGCAGAAAGTCAAAATTGTTATGTATAATATCAAAATCTTCAGCATGCTCAAAGAGTTCCGAAATGTGCAGACACTCCCATACCTTTGGCATAACGGATCGGTCTTCTTCATAGCCCCGTTTGCAAACGGCATGCAGCTTGCCGCTTGTTTTTGAATCACCGGTCGCAAAAAGGGTAACATCATAGCCTCGCGATACCAGCCCTTCGGTCAAAAGGGAGACCACGCTTTCCCACGGACCGTAGTGTCGCGGAGGCGTGCGCCAGGCAATCGGCGAGAGCATCCCAATGCGCATAGCTAACCCATTACGTTAACCGGTTGGTTGGGAGACGATGATTGTTTCAAAATCTCGTCGGCATAAAGCTTTTGCAATGTCATAAGCGAAAGCAGCCAGGCCAGGGACGACTCGGCGCCTTCATTCTGGTTGATGCCATCAGCCATCAGCCCGTCGCGGCAGCCGCCGGTCTTGGGATCATAGAGCGGCATGTTCAAGTCGTTGTGTCCGAGCAACCAGTTAACGCCCATGCCCGCACCGTCGCTCCATGTTTTGTCACGGGTGACGTTAAAGGCTTCCACACAGGCTTCGATTATGGCATTAGCCTCAATGGGCTGCTGGTCGAAACGGGCCTTGGGGCCGCCTTGTTCATACCATCCTTTATTGCCGATCGGCCCAAAGTGGCCGTTTTCGGTCGGGATGGTGAGCAGCCATTTGAGGGATCTGAGCCCCATATCGATCATATCGCTGCGCTGCATCCATTGGCCGGACAGGAGCAGGGCATGGGGCAGCTTGCCGTTGGCATAGGTTAAAACGCTTTCAAGCCAGGGCCAGCTTTTTGTCGCATTGTTCTTGAACTTATTGAAAAGCCTGTTTGCAAGGATTTCTCGAACTCCGCGCACTTCACTGTCGCCCGAAAATTTATGCAAGTAGGCATGAATGCCCACCAGGGCAAAAGCGATGGATCGGGGCGGATTAAAGTGCTCGACGGCTTTCAGTGCCTGCTTGAAGAGGGTCGTGCTCATTGCCACCTGTCCGGGATTGTTGAGAAAAGCCACAGCCTTTCCAAGGCCCCAGAGCGCCCTGCCGTGAGCATCCTCGGATCCCACTTCCGTAGTCCAATGTCGCGAATAGGTCATAAAATCACGGAACCGCCCTGTTTCGACATTGAAAGCATACAGTAGAAAGCTGAGATAATGGCTGCTGAGGGAATCGAAGCACTTGTCGTCCGTAGACAGATATTTCCGGCCCATGACAGCAACCATCAGCGCTCTGGCATTATCATCAATGCAGTAGCCATGGTCGCGATTGGGGATGGTCTGGGTGGCATGTTGCGAAATGCCTGTATCATCGGTAAGGGCTTCTAGGTGATCAAGCTTCATTTCCGGGAGCTCGAAATTTGTGATGGCTTTGATGTTTTCAATATATAGGTGCCGGGGGCGGGGGTGCCGGGCACGGTTGAGCTTAACCTCGCTGAAAACCTTGAGATATCTTCTGGATACCTCCTTCCAGATCGCCTCGCGACAGAATGTATAGGCTTTTTTGCGTATCGTATGACGGTTGACATCGTTGTCCAGAAGCTCGATGATTTGTTCCGCCATGGCATCAGGGTTGTTGAACGGAACAATTATTCCCCGTCCTTCGGCAAGCATCTCGGTCGCATACCAGTACGGAGTTGAAATAACGGCTTTGCCGGTGCCCATGGCATAGGCGAGCGTCCCGGAAACAATCTGGCCTTCTTCAAGATAAGGGGTTACGTATATATCAGCGACGCCGAGGAACTCACATAATTCTTTCAGTTCGACAAAACGGTTTTGAAAAATGACGTGATCGCTGATATTAAGCTTGCGCACGATCTGTTGCAGTCTGATTCGGTATTCCTCCCCTTGCGCCTTCAAGATATGCGGGTGTGTTGCTCCCAGGAGAATATAGGTGACATCAGGGTGTTTTCTGGTGACGGCCGGAAGCGCCTGCAGCACATTTTCAATGCCCTTATTGGGGGAAAGCAGGCCGAATGTGAGAAGCACCTTTTTGCCTTCCACTCCGAATTGATCTTTGTAAAAGTTGGGATCAACAAAAGGTGTATCCGGAATGCCGTGATGGATAAAGGCAATTTTCTCTTCCGGCACGTCATAGACATCTTTGAGGAGATCAAAGGCCTTCCGGCTCATCACGATCAGTTTGTCGGACAGGTCAGACAGCCTGAGCATGACTTCGCTATATTCCGGTGCGGTATCTTGCAGTACCGTATGCAGCGTTGTCACGTCCGGCATGCGAAGCTCTCCAAGAAGTTTCAGGAGATGACTGCCTGCCGGTCCGCCGAAAATACCGTATTCATGCTGCACGCAGACAATATCAATCTGGC
>JAUWLU010000148.1 GCA_030613545.1 Desulfuromonadales bacterium | reverse complement strand
GATCTGGTCGAAGGCCTTGAACTCGGCCTTGCCGCCGGCGGCCAAAACCTTGGTGATGGCTGCGGTCAGCGTGGTCTTGCCGTGGTCGACGTGACCGATGGTCCCAATATTGACATGGGGTTTTGTTCTTTCAAATTTTTCTTTCGACATGATACACCCTCCTGAAAGGCGTTACCCTTGGACCTTGGCAATGATTTCTTCACCGATCGCCTTCGGCACCTGGGCATAGTGGTCAAAAACCATGGAGTAGGTGGCACGACCCTGAGTGGCACTGCGCAGATCGGTAGCATAACCGAACATGCTCGACAGGGGCACATCAGCCGTGATGACCTGAGCGCCACCGCGAGCGTCCATGCCGGAAACCTTGCCACGCCGGCTGCTAAGGTCACCCATGACGTCCCCCATATACTCTTCGGGCACCACAACCTCGACGGCCATGATCGGCTCGAGCAAGACGGGGCTTGCCTTGCGAGCACCTTCCTTGAAACCCATAGAACCGGCAATCTTGAAGGCCATCTCCGAGGAGTCGACATCGTGATAGGAGCCGTCGTAACAGGTAACCTTAACGTCCACAATGGGGAAGCCGGCCAGCACGCCGCCCAGAGATGCCTCTTTGGCGCCCTGACCTACCGCAGGGATATATTCCTTGGGAATGACCCCGCCCTTGATCGCATCGACGAATTCGAACTCACTGCCCGAATCCTGAGGCTCAATACGCAGCCAGCAGTCGCCATACTGACCACGGCCACCGGACTGGCGCACGAACTTGCCCTGCACCTCTACGGCCTTGGTAATGGTTTCACGGTAGGCCACCTGGGGCGCGCCGATATTGGCTTCGACTTTAAACTCGCGCTTCATCCGATCGATGATAACCTCGAGATGCAGCTCGCCCATACCGGAAAGGATGGTCTGGCCCGTCTCTTCGTCGGTCCGCACCCGCAGGGTGGGGTCCTCCTGAACCAGCTTAGCGATGGCAGTCCCCATCTTGTCCTGGTCGCCCTTGGTCTTGGGCTCAACCGCGATATGAATGACCGGCTCGGGAAAGTCCATCGACTCGAGCAGACATAATTTTTTAGGATCACAGAGAGTATCGCCGGTGGTAGCATACTTAAGACCGACCGCCGCAGCGATGTCGCCAGCCACGACCTCTTTAATCTCTTCCCGCTTATTGGAATGCATCTGCAGAATGCGACCGAAACGCTCTTTCTTGCTCTTGCCGACATTGAACACGTGTGCGCCGGACTGAAGAGTGCCGGAATAGACGCGGAAGAAGGTCAGCTGGCCGACAAAGGGGTCGGTCATAACCTTGAAGGCCAAGGCGGCGAAAGGGGTGTCGTCATCAGCCGGGCAGACAATCTCTTCCTGAGTATCGGGATCTACACCCTTAATGGCGGGCACATCGATCGGCGACGGCATGTAATCGACCACCGCGTCGAGAAGATTCTGCACACCCTTGTTCTTAAAGGCCGAGCCGCACAATACCGGATTGATCTGAATATTGATGGTCGCCCGGCGGATGCCCTGCTTGAGTTCCTCCAGAGAGAGCTCTTCGCCGGCGATGTATTTCTCCATCAGCTCTTCGTCGTGAGAACAGACCTCTTCGATCATGGCTTCGCGAGCGGCTTCAGCCTCGTCGACCATATCGGCGGGAATATCGATCACCTCATAATCCGCACCAAGAGACTCATCGTCCCAGACGATACCCTTCATCTGCACCAGATCGACAACACCGACAAAGTTTTCTTCGGCACCAATAGGCAACTGCAGCGGCACCGGATTGGCGCCGAGACGGTCACGCATCATCTCCACGCCGCGCATAAAGTCGGCACCGACACGGTCCATCTTATTAACGAAGGCAATACGCGGCACGCGATACTTGTCAGCCTGCCGCCAGACGGTCTCAGACTGAGGCTCGACACCGCCAACAGAGCAGAAAACCGCCACAGCGCCGTCCAGCACCCGCAGAGACCGCTCAACCTCGACAGTAAAGTCGACGTGACCCGGCGTATCGATAATATTGATCCGATGATCGCGCCAGTAACAAGTGGTGGCAGCCGAGGTAATCGTAATGCCCCGCTCCTGCTCCTGCTCCATCCAGTCCATCGTGGCGGCGCCGTCATGCACCTCACCGATCTTGTGAGAAACACCGGTATAGTACAGAATCCGCTCGGTGGTGGTGGTCTTGCCGGCATCGATATGAGCCATAATGCCGATATTACGGTATTTATTTAGTGCAACTTGGCGTGCCACAGTAATATATCCTCAACAACCAAATAAAGATTAAACCTGCTACCAGCGATAATGAGCAAAGGCCTTGTTCGCCTCGGCCATACGATGAGTGTCTTCCTTCTTCTTCACCGAAGTGCCGCGATTGGCAGCGGCATCGAGCAACTCCCCAGCCAAACGCTCACCCATGGTCTTCTCGCCACGCTTGCGTGCGAAGCCGATAATCCAGCGAATCGCCAACGCACTGCGTCGCTCACTACGAACCTCGACAGGGACCTGATAAGTGGAGCCGCCGACACGCCGGGACTTGACCTCGAGCATAGGACGAACGTTCTCCATAGCCTTCCTGAAGACCTCGAGAGGCTCTTCACTGGATCGCTCGGTCACCAAATCAAAGGCACCATAAACAATCGCTTCGGCCGTGCTCTTCTTGCCGTCAAGCATGATGGCGTTGACAAATTTGGCGAGCATGCGATCACCGAACTTCGGATCGGGCAGGATAACGCGCTTTGCGATTTCTCTTCTTCTCGGCATAACTTCCCCTCAGCCTTCTGATTATTTGGGCCGTTTGGCCCCATACTTGGAACGACCCTGCCTGCGGTCTTTAACCCCGGCCAGATCGAGCGTACCACGCACGATGTGATAGCGCACACCCGGAAGGTCCTTCACACGCCCACCGCGAATCAGCACCACAGAGTGCTCCTGCAGGTTATGACCCACACCAGGGATATAGGAGGTAACCACAAATCCGTTGGTAAGACGCACACGAGCAACCTTACGCAAAGCCGAGTTCGGCTTTTTCGGGGTCGTAGTATAGACACGGGTACATACTCCGCGCTTCTGGGGACTACATTTGAGCGCCGGCGCGGTCGATTTTCGCTCTTTTCTCTCGCGGCCCTTGCGAATCAACTGATTAATGGTCGGCATTAAACTAACTCCCGTATATTCTCACACTTAATGTTAATTGTTCCCCGCCTTTCAGCAGGGGAAAACCCGCTCACATTATCAATCTGCCCCCACCTTGTCAAGCGCTTTTTAAGGACGGAGGGGCTTTTTTTGCTTATGGCCAACGGGCCGGTCATTCTGCCCCTTCGACACTGCCGCTGGTGTCCTCAACCAGACCCTCAAGGCCCTCTTCTTCCTCGACCAGTGGCGGCTCGAGAATTTCTTCCGGCTCCTCGATGGTCAGCTTGGCGCTGCGGTACTTGGAGATGCCGGTACCGGCAGGAATCAGCCGCCCCATGATGACATTCTCTTTGAGGCCCCGCAGGTAATCGATCTTTCCTTCGATCGCCGCCTGGGTCAGAACCTTGGTGGTCTCCTGAAAGGAAGCCGCAGAGATGAAGGACTCGGTGGACAGGGACGCCTTGGTGATACCGAGCATGAGAGGTTCACCGACGGCCGGAACGCCGCCTTCGGCCAACACCCGCTGATTCTCCTGTTCAAACTCATAGCGCTCCACCGAATCGTCGAGCAGGAAACGCGTATCGCCCAGCTCTTTGATGCGCACGCGGCGCAACATCTGCCGAACAATGACTTCGATGTGCTTGTCGTTAATCTTGACCCCCTGCAGTCGGTAGACCTCCTGGACCTCGTCCACCAGGTACTTGGCCAACTGCTTTTCGCCGAGGACCCGCAGAATATCGTGGGGATTGCTCGAACCGTCCATGAGGGCTTCGCCCGCCTCGACATGGTCCCCCTCGTGAACACTGATGTGCTTGCCTTTGGGGATCAGGTATTCCTTGGATTCGCCGACTTCCGGAGTAACCAGCACCTTGCGCTTGCCTTTGGAGTCCTTACCGAAGGAGACCACACCGTCGATTTCGCTGATGACGGCAAAGTCCTTTGGCTTACGGGCTTCAAAGAGCTCGGCGACACGAGGCAGACCGCCGGTGATGTCTTTGGTCTTGGTGGTCTCCCGCGGGATTTTGGCCAGGATCGCACCGCCGCTGACCATGTCGTCCTCGATAGCGGCGATATTGGCGCCGACCGGCAGCATATAGCGGGCCGGTGCCCCGTTGGGCAGCTTGAGGGTCTTGCCTTCATCGTCCTTGAGGGTAATGCGCGGACGCTTGTCTGCCCCCTTCGATTCGATGATGACCTTGCGCGACAGGCCGGTGACCTCGTCGAGCTGTTCCTCCATGGTGACCCCTTCGACGACGTCACCATAGCGAATCCGCCCGGTGATCTCGGTCAGGATCGGAATGGAATAGGGGTCCCATTCGGCCAGCAGGACGCCGGCTTTAACTGCACCCTCCGGCGCAATGCGCAGTCGGGCACCATAGACGACACCGTAACGTTCCCGTTCACGGCCAGTCTCGTCGACCACAGCAATTTCGCCGTTCCGGTTCATGACCACATGATGGCCATCGCTATCGATAACGGAATTCAGCTCGATATACTTGAGCGTACCTTCAAAGCGGGACTCCAGCGAGGTCTGTTCGGCGCGACGGGAAGCGGTACCACCGATATGGAAGGTCCGCATGGTCAGCTGGGTACCGGGTTCACCGATGGACTGGGCGGCGATAACACCGACCGCCTCACCGAGGTTAACCAGGTGACCACGGGCCAGATCCCGACCGTAGCAGGTGGCACAGATACCGCGCCGGCTCTGGCAGGTCAATACCGAACGGATTTTGAGTTTTTCGATGCCGGCATTTTCGATCTTCTGTACCAGCGCCTCATCGATCTCCTGATTGTACTCGACCAGCACTTCGTCGGTGACCGGATCGAGAACATCTTCCAGGGCGGTACGACCGAGGATACGGTCGCCCAAGGGCTCGATAATTTCGCCCCCCTCGGTAAGGGATGCAACCTGAATACCGTCAAGAGTTTCGCAGTCCTGCTCGGTGATGATAGCATCCTGGGCAACATCGACCAGACGACGGGTCAGGTAACCGGAGTTAGCGGTCTTGAGGGCGGTGTCGGCCAGACCTTTACGGGCACCGTGAGTGGAGATGAAGTACTGCAGAACGGTGAGACCCTCACGGAAGTTAGCGGTAATGGGGGTCTCGATAATCTCACCGGACGGCTTGGCCATCAGGCCGCGCATACCGGCCAGCTGGCGAATCTGCTGGCGGCTACCCCGCGCGCCGGAGTCGACCATCACGTAGACCGGGTTGAGTTCGTCGACCGACTGCTTGTTGAGCGGATCGTCGTTCTTTTCGAGCGCATCGAAAAGGCGGTTGGTTAAGCGATCATTGGTATCCGTCCAGATATCAATAATCATGTTATACCGCTCACCCTCGGTGATGAGACCCTTCTTGTATTTGGCATCAACGCCTTCAATTTCCTTTCGGGCGGTACCGACCATCTCACCTT
>JAUWLU010000094.1 GCA_030613545.1 Desulfuromonadales bacterium | reverse complement strand
CTAAAAGATTTCTTTGTCGGCAAGAAAAAATCCCCCATGGTTAGTAACCATGGGGGATTGTAACGCAAATTTTCAGTTTTTCAACAGATTAAGTAATAGCCTTGGCGATCCGCCGGGGGGCTTTTTTAGTCACATCGATCTGAACCGGGGACAGCTTGTGGTTTGTAGTGGGCGGTGTTTAAGCTAGCCGCTTTCGGTTGCCGATGTCGGTTCGGCAATAACCTCCGAGAGTAGCTGGGCCAGGGTCTCGATGCGAAAGGGCTTGCTGATGGCGCCGCAAAAGCCGTACTCCCGGTAGTGACTCATGATCGGATCGCTGGAATAGCCGCTGGAGGCAATGGCTTTGGCCTCAGGATCGATTTCCAGAATGGCCTGCACGGCATCCTTACCGCCCATGCCGCCGGGAATAGTCAGATCCATGATCACCGCATCGATCGTCTCGCCGTTCTGCCGCAATTCACGGTAGCGTTCCACCGCCTCGGCGCCATCCCTGGCGGTGACCGCCTGATACCCCAGATGGTTGAGGACCCGTTGCGTCAGCTCCAGCAGACTTTCCTCGTCGTCCATGACCATGACCGTGCCGCTGCCCTGCTGCAGCCCGGTTGTCAGTGGCGCGACTTGCGTGGAAGGCCGGGCCGCGACGGGCAAAAAGATGGTGAAGGTCGTCCCCGTTCCCGGCTGCGACTGGACCTCGATATAGCCGTCGTGTTTGGTGATGATGGAGTGGACGATGGCCAGGCCCAGGCCGCTGCCCTCCTGTTTGGTGGAAAAATAGGGATCGAAAATCGAGGCGAGATATTTGGCCGGGATGCCGGCACCGTTATCCCGTACGGTGATTCGAATATGCGGTTTGCCGGGTTGTTGCAGATAGGAGCCCGCTTCTTCGGCCGGCACGTTGTCGCAGGAAATGTCGATGCAGCCCCCGCTGGGCATGGCGTCACGGGCATTTAAGACCAGATTTTGAATCACCTGACTCATCTGCCCGCTATCGATATCGACCAGGCAGAGGTCCTCGGTAATGTGGAAGTTGCAGGCGACCGGGCTACCGTAGAGGACGAACTCGGATGAGTCCTGGATAATCGAGGCGATAGAGGTGGTCTCTTTTATGGGGTGGCCGCCCTGAGCGAAGGTCAGCAATTGCTGGGTCAGGTCCTTGGCTCGCCATGAGGCCTTTTCCGCCGTAGCCAGCAGGTCCTGAATCTGGTGTTCGGGATCGATCAGCTGGCTGGCCAGAGAAATGTTGCCGACGATGGCTGTCAATATGTTGTTGAAGTCATGGGCCACTCCACCGGCCAGCACTCCTAGCGATTCCAGCTTGTCGACCCGGTGCAGGGCCTGTTCCATGTGCAGTTGCTCGGTAACATCCTGAAAGATCAGCACCGTGCCGATGATGTTGCCGGCCGTGGCACGGATTGGCGATGCCCTGCTGGTGATGTGCCGCCTGGTACCGTCTCGAGAGATGAGTACGGTGTCGCTGGCCGGACTGGCAACTGCGCCCGAGTCGAGCACCCGTTGCACCGAGGTGGCGCAGGGCTGACCGGTTTGTTCGTTGAGAATCCGAAAGACTTCCGCTGCCGTTCGGCCGGCCGCCTCCTGCTGGCGCCAACCGGTCAACTGTTCGGCAACTTCGTTGACCAGCACCACGCTGCCGTTGTTGTCGGTGGCGATAACCCCTTCGCCAAGGCTGCGCAGGGTCACCAATAGCAGTTCCCGCTCTTCCGCCAGTTGATCTTCGACTTGCTTGAGACGAGTGATGTCGCGGTTGACCCCGACCAGGCCGAGTATCTGACCGTCGGGCCCGATGTAGGGGGCCTTTACCGCCTCCAGACGTATCTTGCGGCCATCCGGCCAGGTGCCCCATTTCTGGCTGCGCCTAGCCTGACCTGAGGCGAGCATGGCCCGGTCCTGCTCCCGGAAAGAACAGGCGGTTTCTTCATCAAACAGGCCGAAATCGGTATTGCCGACGATCTCCTTTTCCGGTTTGCCGGCAAAGTCGGCAAAGGCTTGGTTGCAGCCGAGATAGACGCCTTCCCGGTCTTTGTAATAAATCAGGTCAGGGATGGAATTGATCAGGCAGTCCAGCAGCGCTTTCTGGTTTTCGATGCGGCGCTGCTGGGTATGGCTGTGCAGTTTGGCCAGGCCGATCTTGGCTACCGTCGAGGCCAGCAGGGCCAGAAACCGCAGGCTGGCCTCGAACTGCTCGCGGTTCACGATCGGAACTTTCTGCAAGGCTGCCAGGTAGGCCTGCTCGTCGTAGCCGTAGCGCTGGGCCTGACGACGGAAAAATTCGATGTCGGGGGGAGTGAACAGTACTTGGCCGGTGAACAGGTTGGCCAGGTGGCGGCCTTCGACGATGATCGGGGCGCAGCCTTCTATGAGACCGTGCGGGCAGGAGGCAATGCCGGTTTCATTGCCGGCAATGAAACTTTCGGACTGTTGCCGATAATTATCTTTACAGAGGGGAGCCGATTCGGGGTGGCGTCGATGGAATTTGGTACAGATCTTTCGATAGCCGGTACCGACCAGGACTTCGCCGCTGCCCTGCTCCACCAGCCCCACAGCAAGATTCATCGTTGCCGAAAAGGCGGCGAACAGGGGCTTGAGGTCGTCGATATCGACCAGATCCCAGATGGTGAAGGAAGATCCAGGCATGCTGTTTTCCCTGGAGAGAGCGAATGCGACTCGGGCCGCCGGAAGTGGTCCCGGGGGTGGCAGCTAAAAGAATTAATGATTAAAAAATCACAAATTACCATCAGGGTCAATAAGAAAATGATAAGCAAGCGTTTTTAACCAGGCAAGGGGAGGATTCGTTGCAAGGCTGGCTTGTGTGTCGGGCAGGACAGGGTTTATACTGGGGCGGCATGATCGGGGGGCCGTGCCGGGCGGTACTGTATTTATCAGGGGGTAGCAGAAATGGGCGAAAACATTAAAAAAAAAGCGGAACAGCGGTTGCTGGTGGCGCCGCATGGGGCCAGATCGGTGCTGCTCCATTCCTGTTGTGCGCCCTGTTCCGGGGGGATCATGGAGGCCCTGCTGGAGATCGGGCTGGAGGTGACACTCTTTTTCTGCAACTCCAATATTCATCCCCGCTCCGAATACCTGCTGCGCAAGGAAGAAAATCAGCGTTTCGCCGAAAGACTCGGTATCCTTTTCGTCGCTGCCGACTATCTGCCGGACCTCTGGTTCGAAGCGGTTGCCGGGCTGGAGCAGGAACCGGAGCGGGGCCGGCGCTGCAGTGCCTGTTTCAGCTTACGGTTGGAGGCGACCGCCCGTTATGCCGCTGAACACCACATTCCGCTGATAACCACCACCCTCGGGATTTCTCGTTGGAAGGATTTGGCCCAGGTCGATGCCTGCGGCCGGCAGGCCGCGGCCAGGTATCCCGGGGTCGACTACTGGGACTGCAACTGGCGCAAGGGGGGCGGTGCGCAGCGCATGATCGAGATCTCCCGGCGCGAGGGGTTTTATCATCAGGAGTATTGCGGTTGCCGCTACAGCCTGCAGGAGACTAATCGCTGGCGGGCGGAGCGAGGCAGGCCGCTTGTCGAGCGGGAGTTGGAGGGCTGAGGTGGCGAGACATGGTTGAGGTTTTAGTCTTCAGATATTGGCTTGCTGTCTGATTCAACCGTACCTCATACCGGCGGGTCGCGTCCCGCCGTTCACCGGAGCCGGCGGTTTCTTTGCCGCTCCTCCTCTTGCGACAGTTGGTTGCTAAAACTATCGGTCCGCTTCTCTTGCGCAACGGGGGTCGAAGTTTCTGTTGGGTAAAACCAAACGCAATACCGCTACGCCGACCCTCGTCGATCATCCGTTCTTGGTCAGATGCTGCTGCAGAAAGGTGGCAAACAGGCTGTCAAAGAGCTGCAGGCCGGTCTCCAGCAGGTACATGCGCTCGAAAAACAGCGCTTCCTTTTCCCGCTCCGCATCGACCATGTCATCCTTTTCCAGCTTCACCGACGGGCAGCGGAAGGAGCCGAACTGAAAGAGTTCGCCCTTGAGAGTCAGTTTCCACAGCAACTCTTCTTTTTCCAGGTAGAGGGTCGCCTCGCAGATGCTCTTGCGGTTCTCCAGGGCGGCCAGTACCTCGTCAAAACGGTTTTGCGGCCCGGCCACGGTGACCTTCTGTTTGCCTTCCTCGTCTTCCCCTTCCAGCACCAGCCGATCGTTGATGTAGGCGACGAAGTCTTCGCCGGCCGCGGCCGGACCGTCGCAGCTGATCTTGTAGTTGGAGTCGGAGTTCATGGTCCGATCGACCAGCCAGCAGAGGAATTCCCAACCGAGCCAGCGGTTATCCTGGATCAGGTCGAGCACCGTGTCGTTGGTCGCCCGGTTGGCCTTGGCCAGGGCCGGTTGCAACGTCTCGTCGAGCGTCTGCTGGGCGCGGGCGTAGGGGTGCAGGGCCACCAGCCGCAGGCCGTCGAAGGTAGTCTTGAAAAGGTTTTCGAACTCTTCGACCACCTGGCCGTTGAGGGTCGCCAGGGTCAGCAGGTTGCGGCGGGTGTCCCAGACCGCGTCGAAGGTGGTCGGGGTCGGCAGGGTCTTGGCCAGCAGGGCGCCGCGCACCGCGTCGCGCAGTTCTTCGCGCCTCGGTTTCGGCACCCGCTGCAGGCCGGGATTGGTGGCCAGAAATTCGGTTTCGGCTCGTTCCAGATGGGCCTTGAGCAGTCCGGCCGGCACCCTGCGCCGGTCGCGGCGCAGGGTAAAGGTCAGGTAGGGCTCGCGGGAATAGCAGCTGGCAACACTGAACTCGGTGGCTTCGAAGTCGTCAAGTTCCACCCAGCCGACAGATAGCTCTTCGTTGGAATGCTCGATGTCCTGAAAGGCGTTTTTGGCCAGGCACTCTCCGGCCCAGGCAGCGAGATCCCCTTCGGGAAGGGTGCCGGCCACCTGGAACTGGCAGCAGCTGACGGTATTGGCGAGGATGCCCATGGCATTACTCCTGTTATGAAAGGTTTCTCGGCGGCGACTGCCACCGGTCATTGATGCGTTAGGGTTTTTACCGCCCTTTGGCCGAAGGGGCAAGGACTTTTTGCCGCCGTCAGTTTTTGACAGGGACGGCCGTTTGGTTTTATACTCGCTGAGTAATTATTTTACTCAGTGAGGACTCCCATGGACCCCTTCGTTTCCGCCCAGCTTGCCCTGCTCACCAACCGAATCAATGGCTACGGCAAGGAGAATCTCGACGATATTCTCCATGCTCTGGCCGAGGCGGTTCATCTCATTACCGGCCGCAGCAGCTGCCGGGTCTATCTCGAAGACCTGACCAGCGGTAGCCTGATCTGCGCTCTGGCCACCGGCCGGCAGGCCGAGGCGATTCGCCAGCAGAGCTTTGCCATCAATACCGTCGATTGTGTGGTTTCGCAGGTCTACCACAGCCACGAGGAACAGCAGCTCGGCGACCTGAAGACGGCGGGCATCGAATTGGAGCGGCAGTTGGCAGAACGCTTCTCCATCCGCGCCAGCTACTATCTGCCGCTGCATCATCACAGCCGGGCGGTGGGGGTGCTGTGTATCGACAGCAGCCGCAAGAATCAGCTTCTCGAGCCGGAGCAGTGTCGGCCGCTGCGCAGCTTTATCGACGGCATCATGCCGGCTATCGACCAGGCGCGCCTCTATCATCAGCAGATGGTTCTGGCCCGTTGGGTCGACGAGGCGAAGAAAAAGGAGGCGGCCTTCTGCATGGTGCAGTCGGCGGTGCGGCTCATCGACAAGCTGGCCCTGGCAGCGGTGCTGGTGCCCTGCCCGGTGGGCAGTGACAACGGCGAGGAGATGCTACAGATTCTGGCCTCTTACGCCGAGCAGCGCGAGGACAAGCAGGCTTACGAAACCCAGAAGCTCATCGATCTCGGCCCTGGCAAGTCGTTGCTCAGCCGCTATATCAACAGCAACGGGGTGATCATCGACGAGACCCTGCTTGAACCCCTCTACCTGCCGACCCTGTCAGAGGAGTTTCTGCAGAAGCGCTACCTGACCGAGGAGCTGGGTCTGCGCTCCCTCTACGTGGTGCCCCGTTACGACCCCCGCACTCGGCGGGTAATCTGCCTGGTCAACTACTACAGCCGGGGCAGCGATCATTTTACTGAGTTCGAGAAGGGACTGCTGGAAGCCCACGCCGAGATGGCCCAGCGGGTCATTCAGGAGATCGGCGACGAGCACATGGAGATTCAGGTGCTGGCCGAGATCAACGATCTGCTGCAGGAGAAGTTCGAGGGCGTATCGCCCTTTCTCAACAGCGTGCTGTCCAAGGCCACCGAGTTGATCGGCGCCGACACCGGCAGTATCGCCCTGGTGCGCAAGACCGAGGGCGAAAGCTGGTTGGTGGTGGAAGAAGCGGATGGCAGCCTGGTCGGGGCCAAGAGTAAGCAGCGCCTGAAAAAACACATTCCGCTGCTGCAGATCGGCGGCAGCGATCTGCCGCCGGAACGTCGCAGCATGACCGGTTATGTGGCCGCCAGCGGCCGCCCCTACCTGGTGGTCGACAGCGCCGAGGAGAAGCGAGCCGGCGGCTATTACTACGAGATCACCGACATTATCCGCAGCGAGCTCGGCGTGCCGGTGATCTGCGAGGAGGAGGTGATCGCGGTCATCTGCCTCGACAGCCTGCGCCCCTATTACTTTACCGATGAGCACAAGCGCATTCTGCAGATCATCGGCCGCATGATCGCCCGCCATCTGGCGGACATGCTGCACATCGAGCAACTGACCAGCGAGGTTCATCGCCTCGGCAGCGACGTCGGCTACAAGGACCCCAAGGTTTCCTCCTACAAGCTCGGCAACCTGATCGGCAACTCGGCCAAGGCCGATGAACTGGTCGATTTCATTCAGCGGGTTACGCCGCCGCTGTTCAACCGCATTAGCATGTGGTTCAACAGTGACGTGCGCGAGGCGACCCTGGGTCTGCCGTCCCTGCTCATCACCGGTGCCACCGGCAGCGGCAAGGAATTTTTGTTCAACAACGTCTATTCGCGGCTCAACGACTTCTACCGGGAGAAGATCAGCGACAAGGGCGAGTTGCCGGTGAAAAAGACCAATATCGCCGCCTACAGCGGCGAGTTGACCTATTCGGAACTGTTCGGCCACAAACGCGGCGCCTTTACCGGCGCCCATGCCGACCGCAAGGGCATTCTCGAAGAGGCCCACGGCGGCCTGGTGTTCCTCGACGAGATCGGCGACGCCGATCCCAAGACCCAGGTGCAGCTGTTGCGCTTTCTCGATAACGGTGGCTTCGTGCGCCTCGGCGAGAATCTGACCCGCTATGCTCGGGTGCTGCTGGTGGCGGCCACCAACAAGGACCTCGGTCAGCTGATTCGCGAAGGTCGCTTTCGCGAGGATCTCTACCACCGCCTCTCGGAGCTGACCATCGTGATACCGTCCCTCAACGATCGGCGGGAGGACATCTCCGATCTGGCCACCCATTTTCTCGGCAAGCTGTATCAGGTCTACAAGCGTCCCGACGAACAGGAGGCCGATGCGCCGGTCCTGTCCCGCGCCGCTCGCGATCTTCTGACCCGGCACAACTTTACCGGCAATATTCGCGAACTGCGCTCGATCCTGGTGCGGGCGCTGTTTTTCCGCAACAGCCAGGTGATCAGCGAGCAGGATATCGAGCGGGTGCTGCTTGCCCAGGCACCGCCGGGCAGCACCGCCACCGCCGAACAGCTCACCGGCCAGGTGGCCCGCGAGCTGTTCGAGGCCATCATTCAGGGCGACGGCGATTTCTGGCGGGAGGTTCACGGTCCTTTTTCGGAAAAACGCATCTCCCGCGACGTGGTTGCCGCGGTGGTCGAACTGGCCCGCACCCAGGGCGCAACCAGCATGCCTCAGGTGGCGACCCTGCTCAAGGCCTGCAGCGATCCGGCCGGCGATGCCGAACAGCGGCGGATTTTCTACAAGTTCAAAAATTTCCTCTACAAAACCATCAAGCTCGGCTGAGTTTAGAACTTTTTGTAAGGAGTCGTATCCTCTTGTAAACATCAATAAAATCAATAACTTGTGTATTGATCGCAAGTTTTTAAGCTGCTAACCTTTTGCATGGGTTGAGCAGCTTTTTTATTTCCTGTCGTACCCATATCGTACCTAGGGCTGCTGTACGATTTCTAGGTACGAAAACTAAGGAGGCTATTCGACGACAATTATCCTGTCCGGTCCCGCGTCAATTAACGTGGCCGGTTGAGTGCTCCTCCAGATAAGGTTCCTCCTTGAGACTGAAAGGAGGCCCACTTGCCTGGTAAACACATCACTCGAAGACAGGAAATACT
>JAUWLU010000120.1 GCA_030613545.1 Desulfuromonadales bacterium | reverse complement strand
AACCTGATCAGGAGTCACCTTCCCGTAGACCTTCTCACCGACCATAACCACCGGAGCCAGTGCACAGGCACCGACGCAGCGCAGGCAGTCGATAGAGAATTTGCCGTCGGGAGTCACTTCGCTGACCTCAACACCACCGAGGGCCTGCTTGAAGGCCTCGACAACCTTGTCGGCACCGACGACGAAGCAGGCGGTACCCATGCAGATGGAGATGGGGTGCGTGCCCTTGGGAATCTGGGTGAAGAAGGTGTAGAAGCTGACCACGCCGTAGACGTGAACCACCGGCACATTCATATGCTCGGCAACAAATCTCTGCACCTCTTCAGGCAGGTAGCCGAACAGACTCTGAGCCTTGTGCAGCGCGGTGACCAGGTGACCGGCTTTGGTCGGCAGTTCCTCGATAAAGACAGCAAGCTCCTGGTAAAGGTTCTCGGGTAGTTCGTACCCTTCGGGAATGTTGCATTCCCCGCTCTTTTGACTTGTAGACATTGGTTTTCCTCCCCTGTTGTCAATGGGTAAAGGGCAGCAATTGCCCGTCCCTGAAAAGCACAGCGCGACCGTATTGCCCTGAGAAACGACGCACTTCCAGGTCGGATTTCGAGGCATTATTCATCAGGACGGACCTCGACCTGCACAGGCACGCGCGGTGCCGGTCCGTCATAAGGACATATTCAATTTTGCGGTTGAGTAGATTGGGGGGAAAAGGTTGGTGAACCTTTTTCCTCCTCCTCATTGCATAAAAAATTTGCGCCGCAGACAAGCATGCTGCGGTCGACCTTCCCCTTCGTGAAGCACGAAGTCATTCCCTTAGGGAAAGACAGGGCGGGTCTTCATCAGGACGCACCCTGGCCCTGCACTGATACGCGGGGTGGCGGACCGTCTGAATAAATCTATATTCAGTTTTACGTGGGGGGGACAGGTCGGGTCATCGGCCTTCCCCCTCCTCCTGCATTGCATAAAAAGGTGTTTCTTTTGTGACGGCGTCGCAAAAAGTCCGTCCTACGGCGTTGCAGCGCTTTTTCAGGACTTCGACATACACTATGTATGCCTTCACCCCTGAAAAACCACTACGTCTTGTAGACCGAAATTTTTGCTTAGCCATCTCATGCCTTTTTGCGAAAGCATCTTTTGTATCTCTTTGCTGCGTCGCCTGAAGAGGGAAGGGCTATCGACCCGAATGTGCTGATAGGGGAAATAGCTGCCTCGCAGGTCTTTTGCGGCCGTGATTAACCAAAAACGAAATACTTCTTGGCTAACAGCTTGATTTTGTTGGAAAAGTGTCTGGTTAAAAAGTGTCATTTTCCCAAAAAAATGATCGGCCGCCAGCAATCTAGCAGTTCTCAAGTCCTTTTTCAAATGTTTTTTGCTGACATTCAGGCGTTTGTTTCGGCAGTCAAAGGTCTATGTGGAAGGCGCGGCCGGGAAAGAAAGTATTTATAGATGCCTTGGAAAATTCTCGCGATAAGGGCGAGGCCAAAAACGCAGGTTTGTATCTAAGTTTTCAACCGAAGGTAATTATTGGAAATTGGATCATTACTGGGATAAGAAATTTCTGCCAAACAGGTTCTACGATATAAAGCTATTTGATTTAAAAGTGTAAACAACCCGCCGGTTTTGAATTGAGGGGCAATAAATTTATTGACATAAAATATTTTAGCACCCTATACTTCGCACGTTTTGACTATGTTATGTGCGGCATATGAAATGTCGTCTTTGAGGACAATTCACGTTATAGGGACAATTTAGTTGGTTTTGGATTGCCGGTGTGGGCCGGTTTTTCAAGCGGGTTTGTATGCCTTAGGCCACTGAAATCCCTGGTTGTTGTAGGTTCCTGATCGATCAACCAACTCTCATGGGGAGGAGAACAATGTCAAATTTTGCACCGCCTGCGGAACTTTCGAAGGCATTTATCAACATTGGTAAGGCAAAGGCCACCAATACCTTTTGGAAGCTTTTTGTGCTGGGTATCCTGGCCGGGGTATTCATCGGCTTTGCCGCGCATCTCGCTACGACCGTCGCTACCGGTGACTGGGCTGCATTCGGTATGAAAAAGTTTTTCATCGGCGCCGTCTTCAGCACAGGACTTATGTTGGTCATGATTCCGGGTTCGGAACTTTTTACCGGTAACAACATGATGACCGTCGCCCTGTTCAACAAGGACATCACTTTTGGCCAGATGATGCGTAACTGGGGCATTGTTTACGCCGGCAACTTCATCGGCTCCATCGCTCTGGCCTGGATGATCGGCAGCGCCTCCGGCCTGCTCGACGGGCCAGTCGGTGCCACCGCCATCAAGATCGCCGTTGGTAAGGTTACCGTTGGTGGTGATGCCCACACCAGCATGTACTTCTGGCGCGCCATTGGCTGTAACTGGCTGGTTTGCCTTGCTGTCATGATGGCAGTCGCCGCCAAGGACATCGCTGGCAAGGTGCTGGCAATCTTCTTCCCCATTATGGCCTTCGTTACCTCCGGCTTTGAGCACTGCGTGGCCAACATGTACTTTATTCCGGCCGGCCTCTTCGCTAAATCCTCTGCTGCTGCCGTGGCTGGTTCCGGCAAGTCCGCCGAAGCCCTCGCCGGCCTCAACTGGGCCACCCTGTGGACCGGTAACTTGCTCATCGTCACTGCAGGCAACATCGTTGGTGGTGCTGTTCTGTGCGGCATCGTTTACTGGTGGGCATTTGTCCGCGTGGCCGGCAAAAAGGCCGAAGCAGTTGAGGCAAAAGTCGCTACTGACACCATCTAAAATCACTTTTTGAATCGATCGGGATTGGCACAGGGGAGTTTCGACTCCGCTGTGCCTTTTTTTTTGCGCGATGGCTACCAGGAGGTTGTCGGACTTACCATGAACCGACTGCAAAATTGCCTGATTGGCCCAGCTTCCCGACAATTTTCGACAAATAGCCCTGCTATTCGCTCTCAAATTCTCGAAAACCTGGCCTCGAACGGCCAATTTTTCGTTTCGGCCCTTTGATGCCTGAACTGTTCTGGCAACGGCCTGTTGCAAAGGGCCAGTTTATCTTCCGCTGGGGCGATTGGATCGAGGGGCAAAACTAAACCCGGCCGGGATCTATGTCCGGGCCGGGTTTGTTAAGGGGGTTTCTGTCGAGGCATAAGAGTCCCTGGGGCGCTGATTAAGGTTTGAGCGAAGTCTTTTTCTTGCTCGCGCCTCCCTCCCTCTTCCGTAACATCCGCTTATCACCAACCCTGAGGGTAACTTTTTCCTGGTCAAAATAGCCGAGCAGGGGAATCATGTATTTTCGTGACAGCCCGGTCAGTTCCCGGAATTGCGGTGGGGTGATCTCCTCCTTTTCCTGAAGGAAGGCAACCAGCTTCTCCTGTAAATTCAACAGGGGCTGGGGAGCATAGAAGAGATCGGCTTTTATCTTTACTGCCCGACCTTCGCGGTCCAGCAGGATCAGGTGCTCCAGTACAGCCTTTTCGCTGCAGCGGACGAGGTCGCACAATTCCTTGATGCTCGGCGGTTCAGTGCCCCCCGTCTTCAGGGCATTTTCCAGCCTGGCCAAGGTCGCGGCCTGATCAACGGCGGCAGAGGCCCTGTGCCCCGGTATCTTGACCCGATCCCTGTCGACAACGGTCTTTGCTGCCTTTTCCAGAGAAATCAGAACTTAATCGAAGAATCGGATGTCGCTTCTCTTCGGGATGCATGCCTTCAACTCTTCCTTACCGATCCCCTCCTTGAGAGGGTTTTCCTGCACATAGTCTTCCAGACCCGCGACCAGCAGGGACTTGAGACTTTCGAAGGCTTCCTTGGCGAGGAAGATTCGTGGCTTGCGCACTACCTGCACAATGAGTCCCTGGGACAGAAGCCCCGCCAAGGGGGCCTCAATCCTTTTTTCCGACAGGCCGCTGCGGATAACGAGTTCCTCCAGGGTCAGGCCGGAAAGGAGGCTCTCCTGTGTCAGGAGTAAAAGCTTGTCGGCATCTTCTCCTTCGTCGAGGGCGTGGAGAAGCTCCAGGGCCTGGGCGGAACGGCGTCTGCGCCGTGGCGGCGCGGGATCGATTACCGTACCACCGCCGACGGTAATCTGGGGTGAGTAGCTGCGCACAATAAAATAATCGCCGGGCAGGAGCAAAACCGGGCTTTTGAGACGCAGCTGAACGAATGCCGATTCCCCTGGCGCGAGAGTGTCCCGATCAAGCAGGATCACCTGCGCCGACACTTCGTAGGTTGCCGAATGGAGGCGCAGGGTGGCTCGGTGTTTCAAATCCCGTGGCGCCGAAGAAAGGTAGTCGATTCGAGCATCGACCGTGCGGGTGGCGCGAAACACACCGCGCGGAACGACCACGTCGCCGCGGGACATGTCGTTATGATCGATCCCTTGAATGTTGACCGCCAGTCGCTGGCCGGCCGAGCCTCTCTGGGTCTTTCGGCCGTGGCTCTGTACGCTACGGACCCGCGAGGCGAGGGCGGAAGGCAGGATTTCCACCTCGTCGCCGGTGGCGATTTCCCCTGAAAGGAGGGTGCCGGTGACAACCGTACCGAAACCGGGAACGGTGAACACCCGGTCAACAGGGAGGCGGAAGGAGCCGTCAACGGACTTCTCCTGCACCTCGTTGGCAAGCTGTCCCAGGGCCGACCTGAGTTTGTCGACGCCATGTGCTGTTTTGGAGGAAACCGGGATTATCGCGGCTTCTTCGAGAAAACTGCCGGCTAGATAGTCGCGAACCTCTTCGACCACGAGCTGCAACCATTCCTCATCCACCATATCGCACTTGGTGAGGGCAACCAGTCCTTGCTTGACCCCGAGCAACTGACAGATTTCCAGATGCTCTCGGGTCTGCGGCATGACCCCCTCATCGGCTGCGATCACCAGCATCACCAGGTCCATTCCGCCGACTCCGGCCACCATGGCCCGAACAAACCGCTCATGGCCCGGAACGTCCACGATTCCGAACTGAATATCGCCCGGCAATTCCAGGTGAGCGAAGCCGAGCTCAATGGTGATGCCCCGCTCCTTTTCTTCCTTTAAGCGGTCCGTATTTGTTCCGGTCAGGGCCTTGACAAGAGAGGTCTTGCCATGGTCGATATGGCCGGCGGTACCAAGAATGAGGTGTTTCATGGAAGACCCTTTTTGCCACCGAATGCGAAAGTGACATGGTAGAGAATTCAGGTGCGCAGTACTTCAGAAAGATTGTGTGAGAAAGCGATGAAAACCGGAGGGATGGCGCGTACCTGCTCGCACGGCAATAAACGATCTCGGGGAGCGGACATCATCCGCTCCCCGAGTTTCAGCAAAAGCCTGGCGAATCATCATCTCCCTGACCGCAATCAGGGTGTAAAATGGCGGAAGCGCATGGGAATCGAACCCACCTGGGAAGTTTCTCACCCCCCACACCGGTTTTGAAGACCGGGCGGCCCACCAGAGACCGACGCGCTTCCATGATCGATATATATGCAAGGCGCGAAACCGGGTTCCAGCGTCCTTGCAGGCAGTATAGATTAATACCAGAGATCCATAGACCGGATTCCTGATGGAGGTCGAATATTATCTGATCAACTCGATTTATGCAACCATTTATGTGCGGATTCGAGGAGTTGCGGCGCTGTGAAAGAAGGGGGGGCTCGCTCCGGCACTCACTATTCGGAGCGAAAACGTTGAACGATGCTGTCGATGAAGGCTTTGGCAGCGGGGGCGAGTTCGCGACCTCTTCGGGTTACCAGGTAAATATGGCGATAGATGACCAATCCCTGGATATCGACGACGAACATCTCCCCTCGCTCGCACTCTTTTTTTACCGACAACTCGGAAAGAAAGGAGATGCCGGCACCGTTCAGTATTGCCTGCTTTACCGCTTCGTTGCTGCCGAGATACATGGAGACTTTCAGGTGTTCGGGGGCAAAGCCTGCCTTGGCAAGTTGCTCCCGCAGGGTCCGGTCCGTTCCCGATCCTGACTCCCGGAAGATGAGAGCTTCCTTGACGAGATCTTCCGGAAGGATAAAATCCCTTTCGCTCCAGGGATGCCCCGCGGGCACCACCAGAGAGATTTTGTCCAGGGTGAGGGGGGTAAAGGCGAGGTCTTTCTCGGCGAAGCGGGTACCGACCAGGGAAAACTCCACCTCTTCACGTTTGAGCCGGTCGAGGGTTTCCCGGCTGTCGCCCTGGATAAGGGCAATGATGACGCCGGGATGCCGCTCCCGAAAGGACGGGACACAGTTCGGTATCATGTAGCAGGCGGGTATATTGCTGCCGCCAATCTTCAGAACAACTTCTTCGAGGCCGCGAAAGCGGTTCAGGGCCAGGGGCACTTTCCTGGCTTCTGCGACAACCCGCCGGGCATGATTTAGAAGCAGTTTCCCCGCCTCGGTGAGGAACGCCCCCTTTCCGGTTCGGTCCAGCAACTTCAGCTCAAATTCTTTTTCCAGGGACGATATGTGCTGACTGACGGTCGATTGGGTCAGGAAGGTGATTTCCGCGGCACGGGAAAAGCTACCGCTTTCGGCCACGGCAATAAAAACCTCAAGCTGTTTCAGGTTCATGAGCATATCCCTGGGAAAACCGCGAGTATTGTTTGGATGGACTCGCAAAAAGTCATGAGAGGGTTAAGCAAGATGGCGTCGCAAAAAGTCCGCCCTACTGCGTTGCAGCACTTTTTCAGGACTTCGACATACTATATGTATGCCTTCACCCCTGAAAAACCACTACGCCTTGTAGGTCGAAATTTTTGCTTAGCCATCTCACGAGTTTTTGC
>JAUWLU010000174.1 GCA_030613545.1 Desulfuromonadales bacterium | reverse complement strand
GCGGGGATGGCGCTCTGTCGCCACCTGGTCGTGGGGATCACCAATCCGGATCCGCTCCTGACCAGGGATGAATCCGCGGACCCGAAGCGGAGCAGCCCGGCCGCCAACCCCCTCACCTATTTCGAACGTTACCTCATGGTGCGCGCCGTCCTCGAAGAGGCGGGCATCGAGGCGTCACGCTATTCAGTGGTTCCGTTTCCAGTCAACATGCCTGAGCTGTACAGATACTATATCCCCCTCGATGCACAGTTTTTCCTCTCCATCTATGACGATTGGGGGAAGCGGAAGCTGGAGTACTTCACATCGCTCGGACTGGCAACCCACGTCCTCAGGGAGGTGCCAGCCGCCCGGAAGGGCCTGAGCGCCACCGACATCCGCTGCCGGATGGCGCGGGACCAGCCCTGGCAGGAACTCGTGCCCCCTGCCGTGGCCAGGCTCATGAAGAAGTGGGATATTCCTGGTCGTCTGCGGACAATGGAAAAGACTTTCTGAATGCCCGGCGACGATATCTTCACCCCCTATCCTCTCCCCTTCATGCCACAGCGCTAAGCCGCACTTATCCTTACCCTAACCACCCTGCAGCCCGCCGACCGAATAGTATCACCTGAATTTGGCACACATCAGCGACCACCATTATCGACAAAACCGATAGCACCTCTTTGCTGTATTAATAATTACAATTAGACATAAGTGGTTGCATTTGTTAGCTTCCCCTTCGGACAATTCTATTTTTTTCAATGGAGGAGCATATGAAGAAGTTTTCTCTGGTTCAACTGGTGCTAATCATTTCCGCTCTGCTTGCCTGCTCACCGGCATTTGCAGACAGCTTGGCCCCGTTCAAGGGCGAAAAAGGGGTGCTGAAGATTTCGGGGGGGACAGCGCATATCCCCGTCATGAAGGAAGCAGCGCAGAAAATCATGATCATGAATCCCGAGATTCAGATCAGCATCGCCGGCGGAGGTTCAGGCGTCGGCATCAAGCAGGTCGGCGAGGGCCTGGTCGACATCGGCAACAGCGGCCGAAAAGCGACCGATGAAGAAATCAGCCGCTACCAGCTCAAGCTGTACCAATGGGCCATCGACGGCGTAGCGCCGGTAGTGAATCCGCAGAACAAGGTGAAGGAACTGACCAAGAGCCAGATGATCGACATTTTCTCCGGCAAGGTAGACAACTGGAAGATGCTGGGCGGAGAAGACAGGAACATCAATATCTATACCCGCGATGAAGCAAGCGGAACCCGCGCCGTTTTCTGGAAAAAGGGCCTGGACAAGGGACCGATTACCCCCGGCGCCCATGTTGTTGTCTCCAACGGCGCGATGAAATCGGCCATTGCCCAGGACCCCTATGGCATCGGCTACGTGTCCGTGGGCCATATCGACGAGACGGTGGCCCCGGTTGCCCTGGACGGTGTTGTGCCGACCATTCAGACCGTGCAGGAGGGGACCTACAAGGTCGCCCGTGGACTGTACAGCAATACCAAGGGCGAGCCGACCGGCCTGACCAAGAAATTCATCGACTTCCTCTATACGCCGGACGGAAAAAAGATCATTGAAAAGCGCGGGTTCATTCCCGCCCAATGAAAAAATGCAGGGAACTGGTTGCGGAGAGGGCTTTTCTCCTCTCCGCACTGGCTAGCTCTTCAATAACCGTAGCGATTCTGGCGTTCATGGTGTTCATGGGCCTTCCCCTGATGAGACAGGGAGGGCTCTATCAGCTTCTGCTGAAACCGTGGGCGCCATATCAGGGGTCATTCGGAATCTATCCGATGATCATGGGCACCGGTGCCATCTCCCTGCTGAGCCTGTTGTTCGCCTTCCCCCTGAGCCTCGGCTGTTCCTTTTTGATCGGGTCCATTGCCCCGAAACCCGCAGGCAGGGGATTCCGGCGCCTGATCGAGCTGATGACCGGCATCCCTACGGTCATCTACGGTTTTGTGGGAATTTTTCTCCTCGTCCCCATCGTCCGGGAACTCTTTCAGCGCGGCTCGGGCCTGTGCATTCTTACCGCGGCCCTGGTGCTCGGCATCATGATCACGCCGACCATGACCCTCTTTTTCTGCGACAGTTTTGACCGAATCCCCCGCACCTATCTGGATGCCGCCGATGCGCTGGGCGCAAGTCCCGTACAAAAACTCCTCTATGTCATTCTGCCTGCCGCCAAAAATGGCATGCTGAACGGCGTCATCCTCTCTTTGGGGCGGGCCGTGGGCGATACGCTCATTGCCCTTATGCTCGCGGGAAACGCGGTCCGGGTTGCCGAATCGGTCCTGGAACCGGCCAGAACCCTCACGGCACATATCGCCCTCGTCATAGCGGCGGATTACGAGAGTCCCGAGTTCAGATCCATTTTCGCCTGCGGGGTTGTTCTCTACCTGTTCACCATGGCGGTGACGTTCCTGGTTCGATACCTGAGTTTTACGAAGGACACAACAGTTTGAAATTACGTACCCTCGAGCGCCTTACCGTATTATTTTCCTGGGCAGCCGGCTTGCTTCTTCTGTCTGCCGTTACCCTTCTGCTCGGCTACCTGTTTGTCAAGGGCTATGAATCCGTCAACCTCGCTTTGATCTTCGGCGAGGCGGCCCCCCTGCGGGCCATTCTTCTTCAAGAGCGGGTCTTTAACGGTCTTTTTCCAGCTATTGTCGGAACCCTGTCCCTGGTCATCCTGTCCATCGTCTGGGCCATACCGATCGGCATGGCTACAGGCATCTATCTTGCCGAGTATGCCGAGCCCCGAGCAAAAAGAGTGCTTGATGCCTTTTTTGACGTCTTAGCCGGCATACCGTCCATCGTGATCGGACTGTTCGGTTTTTCCTTTGCCGTATTTCTGCACAAGCACTACTCCGACCGCATCGGTCCGTGTCTGCTCATATCGAGTATCGCCCTCTCTTTTCTGGTCCTTCCCTATATCATTCGGACAACCCAAGCTGCCCTTGAGGGCATCCCCCGGGATATCCGCCTGACCGCCCTGGCGTTGGGGGCCACCAAGTTGCAGAATATCTTTCTGGTCCTGATCCCCAAGTCCCTGGCGGGAATCATGAGCGGGATTATCCTCGCCATCGGCCGCTGTGCCGAGGATACGGCAGTCATCATGCTGACGGGAGCCGTTGCTTCTACCGGTCTGCCTCGGTCGGTTTTTTCCCAGTACGAGGCGCTGCCCTTTTATATTTATTATATTTCGTCCCAATATGCCGATCCCGCCGAACTGATGCAGGGATATGGGGCCTCCATTATTCTCCTTCTGTTGTGTGCTATCCTGTTCTCGGTGGCGTACGGCATTCGAAAGGGCCTGACCCATTTCGCCTTTTACAGACCATGAGCCTGCAATGACCCAAGACATCAAGATACGCGTTGCCAACCTGAATTTTTCCTACCGGGACCGAACCGTACTCCAAGACGTTACCGTAAGTTTCGCCGGGAATGCGATTACCGCGCTCACCGGATCTTCCGGAGTCGGCAAATCCACCTTTCTCATGACCCTCAACCGCCTCTGGGAAAACGTTTCGAATGCTCAAATGAAGGGCACGGTGGAGATCAAGCTTCAGCACAGATTCCGAGACATCTATGCCCCTGACCTGTCAGTGACGGAATTGAGAAAAATGGTGGCCATGGTGTTTCAGGTGCCCAACCCGCTGCCCATGAGCATTCGCAAAAACGTCGCCTTTCCCCTCAAGCTCAGCGGCGAAAGAAACCGGGGATTTGTTGGGGCCAAGGTGGAACACGCACTGAAAATGGCAAACTTGTGGGACGAAGTAAGAGACCGCCTGAACGATGATGCCCGCACCCTCTCCGGGGGGCAGCAGCAGCGACTCTGCATCGCGCGCGCCCTGGTTCTGGAACCCGAAGTGTTACTTCTGGATGAGCCCACCTCGTCACTGGACCAGGCTTCTACCGCGGTCATCGAGGAACTCCTGATAGGCCTGAAGGATCGCCTGACCATCCTGATTGTTTCCCACCATCCGGAGCAGGTGATACGAATCGCGGATCGGGTCGTCGAATTTGCCGATGGCACCATTGTTTCCGCACCCCGCACATAGGAGGCGACCCATGTTATGCCTCGATATTCCAAATAAACACAAAATGCTGCTAGAACATCTGATCCTGGATTTTAACGGGACCATCGCAACCGATGGCCAACTCATTCCCGGTGTCGTTCAGAGGATCGAAGAACTGTCTCCGCAGGTCACCGTGCACGTTATTACCGCCGATACCAATGCATCTGCACGCTCGCAATTGAAGGGCGTCCCCTGCACCCTGAAAATTATCGGGTCAGACAAGCAGGATCAGGCAAAACTTGAATACGCACAAAATCTGGGGTTGAAAAAAGTGCTAGCGGTTGGAAATGGCTGTAACGATTGTCTATTATTACAAAAAGCGGCTTTAGGAATCTGCCTTATCCAACGGGAGGGGGCCTCGGTCCAATCGCTGCAAGCCGCCGACATTGTCTGTGTCGATATCAACGATGCTTTGGACCTGCTGTTGCGGCCGCACCGGCTAAAAGCCACCCTGCGAAACGGATAAATTTGCCAGCAGTCTGAACTTTCCGGTTTGAGACAAAGGTGCTATGTATGCCTTCATCCCTCAAAAATCAGGCCCGAGGCTAGGGGCCCGAGGCTAGGGGCAGCCAGGGGCTAGGGGCTAGGGTTGATGGTTTCGCAAAAACTCGTGAGATGGCTAAGCAAAAATTTCGACCTACAAGGCGTAGTGGTTTTTCAGGGGTGAAGGCATACATATAGTATGTCGAAGTCCTGAAAAAGTGCTGCAACGCAGTAGGGCGGACTTTTTGCGACGCCATC
>JAUWLU010000112.1 GCA_030613545.1 Desulfuromonadales bacterium | reverse complement strand
GATGGCGTCGCAAAAAGTCCGTCCTACTGCGTTGCAGCGCTTTTTCAGGACTTCGACATACCATATGTATGCCTTCACCCCTGAAAAACCACTACGCCTTGTAGGTCGAAATTTTTGCTTAGCCATCACATGACTTTTTGCGAGTCCATCAACCTTGGGCAGGCAAAGAGCGACCTGTTTGAACCCTGGGCGAATGTGGAAGGCATTTTCAGCAGAAAACGCGGTTTCCGAAAAGGTCTGGTAGCAAGGGGTAAAATGGTAAAATAGATAAACTCCATTGGATGCGGCCAAGGGGGCAGCCCCATGTATGACCCTTTGAAGATGGCGGAAGAGGTTGCCAAGGTTGTTTGCCAAAACGACCAGAGAAAGTATTACCGCTTCCGGTCGGCCAGATTTTACGGCGGGATCGCCACTGGCGACTGTGTCGGCTGCTGCCTGCGCTGCATCTTCTGCTGGTCTTGGCCGGAGGTGATCAATCCCGAAGCCTATGGGCGTTTCTATGCACCGCCGGAGGTGGCCAAAAAGCTGATCGGCATTGCCCGCAAAAGGGGCTTTGACCAGATAAGGATCAGCGGCAACGAGCCGACCCTCTGCCGAGAGCATCTGATCCGAGTTCTGGAACTCATTCCCGAAGACCTCCTCTTCATTCTCGAAACCAACGGCATTCTGCTCGGTGCCGATGAAACCTATGCCCGAGACCTGGCCCGATTCAAGAACCTGTATGTGCGCCTCAGTCTCAAGGGCGCCACGGAAGAGGAGTTTTTCCTTCTGACCGGGGCCGAGCCCAAAGGCTTTTCCCTCCAGCTTGCGGGGGTGGAAAACCTATTCCGGGCCGGCGTACAGGTGCAACCTGCGGTGATGTCCAGTTTTTCTCCCCCGGAGCATATCCGCAGCCTGCAAAAACACCTGGGCCACATCCATCCGGAGCTGGCGGAGCTCGAAATCGAGGAACTGGTTCTGTACGGCGATGTGGCCAAGCGGCTGGAGAAAGCGAAGTTGAAGTACCGGACCGCCCACCAGCCGCGACGCATTCCGCCCGAACAGGTGTAGAACATGGGTAGGCAAATCGATATCGACAGCCTGAGAAAAAGCCGGCTCTATTCGGAGGAACTGGGCATCAACCTGTGGGGAAACGAGGACGGGGAGCTCTTCAAGTGGTTTTTGGCAAGCCTCCTTTTCGGAGCCCGGATCTCGGAAACCATTGCCCGCCACACTTACCGGATCTTCGAAAAATACCGTCTGCTGGAACCCCGGGCCATTTTGAGGGCCGGTTGGGATTTCCTGGTCGATCCGGTCATGCGGGAGGGAGGCTACGTCCGCTATGACGGGATCACCTCCACCAAGGTTCTGAGAAACTGTGAAACGCTCCTGGAGAAATACCAGGGGAGGCTGAAGGAACTCCACCGCCAGGCTTGCGACAACAGGGACCTGGAACGGAGATTGACCAGCTTCCATGGCGTGGGACCGGTCACGGCCAACATCTTTCTCCGGGAGCTGCGGCCGATTTGGGAGAAGTCCGACCCCGATCCTTTGTCCGTGGTGAGGGAAACGGCTGTGCAATTCGCGGTCGATCTGACCCGATACGACCGCAAGAGCGAGGATTTCATCCGCATCGAAGCGGGCCTGATAAGATTGAAGAAACGGAGAGGCGGAAAACCCGATTAAGCGGGAAAGGGAAAGGTTTCCCATGGACAGAGCGCGTTTCGTCGTCCACGAACACCACGCAGCTCATCTCCACTATGATCTGCGCCTGGAGATTGGCGGGGTGCTCAAGTCGTGGGCGGTGCCGAAGGGCCCGTCGATGAACCCGGCCGACAAACGGTTGGCCATTGCCGTCGAAGACCACCCTCTGGAGTACGGGAGGTTCGAGGGGATCATCCCCGCAGAGATGTACGGTGCGGGGCCGGTGGTCATCTGGGACGAGGGCCCCTTCGAACCGCTGGAGGATCCGGAGGCAGCCCTGGAAAAGGGGCGCCTCTCTTTCCGCCTGGAGGGAAAAATTCTCCGGGGTGAGTTTGCCTTGGCGCGCATGAAGGGGCGCGGGACGGGCAAGGAGTGGCTCCTGATGAAGAAAAAGGACGACTTTGCCGATGCAGGCTGGAAGCTGGAGCAGGCCCTGACGGCCGCCAAGCACAGGACCCTGCAGGAGCGGGTGGCCCCTGCAATGCCTCATAGAGCCACGTAAAATGGGCCCCGCTGGTTTGGCCATCTATACCATCGGTCACGGCGACCGCTCCTGGGAGGAGTTTTTAGCGTTGTTGCTGGAACCGAGGATCCGCTGTTTGGTGGATGTCCGGCGCTTTCCCGGTTCCCGCAGGCATCCCCATTTCTCCCGGGAGAACTTGGAGCAAGCCCTGCCGACCGCCGGTATTCGATATCGCTGGGAGGGAGAGCGCCTTGGCGGGCGACGCAAGGCGCGCCGTGACTCGCCCCACACGGCGCTAAGAACCGAGGGTTTCAAAGCCTACGCAGACCACATGGAAACGGAAATCTTCAGAAGGGGGGTCGAGAGCCTGTTGGCTCTGGCCAACAAGGCCCCTACCGCAGTGATGTGCGCCGAGCGGCTTCCCTGGCACTGTCACCGCTTTTTTCTCTCCGACTTTCTGCTCCTTACCGACGCCCGGGTCATTCACATCATCGAAGCCGGCAAACTGCAGAGACACCAGCTAAATCCCATAGCCCGTATTGAGGGGAAACGGCTAATTTACGATCGAAAAAGCCCCGAGCAGCTCGAACTGAACTTTTAGCAGGAGGTTGGAAAAGGCCGGCCTGGACTTTTTCAACTATGAATCAGGAACATTGGGATTTCCCGGGTTCTCTGTAAGCTGTTTTTCAACACCCTGCAAAGGCGACCTTCTATGTCCCATATCTTCTGCAAAGCAAGAATGATGCTTTCTACAGCCTCAACGAGATGAGTAACCGGTTTGTAAATGCGCGCAGCGTATTTACAAATCCGCGTTCACTCAAGCAAGGCCGGATCGAGCCGGTCGATGGCCTGGCTTCCAACCCTGGCGAAAGGGCGCATAAGGTCTTTGCCGGGCCCGCCCTGCTGAGGCTGTCTAGGAAGTCATCAGAAAAACAACCCTCTTTTTCCGCCCAATGGATTGGATTGCGCACATCTGCGTATCCCGACGAAAGTGGACCACTGATTCCGATTTAAAACGACCACCTGTTCCGACGCAAAAAAGCCACCGCTCGGAGCGAAGCGACGCTGGAGGTTTTGTTTTAAGACAACTGTCAGTTTTGGTCAATGGCTGGTGGCTTTTTTCGCATCGATTCTCCCTTCATTTCTATCTTGTGGGCGTTGTGTACAATCCGGTCGAGAATGGCGTCGGCCAGGGTTGGGTCACCAATCGCTTCGTGCCAGGCCGTGACCGGCAATTGGCTGGTGATGATGGTCGATTTAAGGCCGTAGCGATCCTCCATCAGTTCGAGCAGATCGCGGCGTTGCGAGTCGGTCATCGGCGTTAGTCCCCAGTCATCCAGCACCAGCAGGTCGGTTTTGGCGTAGCCGAGCATCAGCTTTCCGTAGCGTCCGTCGGCTTTGGCCAGGCGCAGTTCTTCAAACAGTCGTGGCAGGCGCAGATAGAGTGCGGAATGGCCTTCGAGGCAGGCCTTGTGGGCCAGGGCGCAGGCCAGGTAGCTTTTACCAACGCCGGGCGGGCCGCTGATCAGGATATTAATCCCCTTGCTGATCCAGGCACAGGCGGCCAACGTCAGAATCATCGCCTTATCCAGGCCGCGTGAGCGACGAAAATCGAGGTCTTCAAGGCAAGCGGATTGTCTCAGCTTGGCTTTTTTCAACCGGGAGGTCAGGCGGCGGTTTTCCCGCTCGGTCGCTTCCCGGTCGACCAGCAGCCCCAGCCGCTCTTCAAAGCCGAGGCTGTCGATCTGTGGCATCTGCTGCTGTTCGCTTAAGGCCTTGACCATACCGGTCAGTTTCAGGGTCTGCAGTTTCTCTATGGTCGGATGGATCAGCATCTGTCTGTCTCCTTAGTGGTAGTAACTGCCGCCACGAATGTTGTCGTGATCAATCGGGATGCTCTGGATCTGTTCAAGCTGCGGCGGCTGCTGGTCAAGGCCGGTCTTGAGGATCGACTTGACGCTTTTGTAGTTGGCGGCCTGCCCGTCCAGAGCAAGTAAACAGGCATTCTCCAGGCGATCCTTGCCATAGATTTTAGCGAGTCGGATCAGTCCCATGGCCGAGCGGAAGCCCTGCTGCGGATGACGACGAGACGCGAGGATCGCTTCGACCAGCGCCGCAGTCTGCGGGCCCTTTTGGGCCGCCCAGTTGATCAGTCGCTGCGGAGTCCAGCTGGCGTACTCCTGATGGGCTTTCGGCATGTGCTCGGCGACGGTTGAATGACGTCCCTTGCTGAAGGAGAGAGAGTGGGAGGCGACCCGCTTGCGTTGGTGGAAACATTCGATGCTGCCGGCAGTGATCCGGGTATCGAGTTGCTTGCCCTGCAGTTGATAGGGAACCGAGTAGTAGTGGCCGTCAATCTCAACGTGGTAGTCGATATTTACCCGCACCTTTTTCCAGCGGGCAAACTCATACGGCACAGCGGGCAGCGGCTGCAACGCCGGGCGGTCCAGCGACTCAAAGGCTTCTTGGCGTGATCCGGGCAGCTTCTTGAAGGGGCGGTTGTTCAGGTCGGTCAGCAGTTCGGCGATCGCCGCATTGACTTCGGTCAGGCTGAAGAAGGTGTGATTGCGCAGTCGGGCCAGAATCCAGCGTTCCACGATCTGCACGGCAACCTCGGCCTTGGCCTTGTCCTTCGGCTTGCGCACCCGTGCCGGAATCACCGCCGTCCCATAGTGTTCGGCCAGATCCTGATAGCTGGGGTTGAGGTCCGGTTCGTAGCGGCAGGCCCTGGAGACACCCGACCTCAGGTTGTCCGGCACCACAATCTGCGGCACACCGCCGAAAAACGCGAAGCTGCGCCGATGGGAGCCGAGCCAGTCGGACAACTCCTGGCTGTGGGTCGCCTCGGCGAAGGTGTAGTTGCTCGCGCCCATTACCGCAACGAAGATCTGCGTCTGGCTGATTTCGCCGGTGTGCGGATCGACAATCGGCAGGGTCTGCCCGGCGTAATCAACGAACAGTTTCTCCCCGGCCTTGTGAACCTGCCGCATCGACAGCTTCTGCTTGCCGCGCCACTGTCGGTAGAGATCACAGAAGCGGCTGTAACGATAAGCCTGCGGGTTGTCGCCCTGATACTCCTCCCAGAGCAGCATCTGGGTCACACCCTTACGTTTGAGTTCACTGTGGATGTGCGACCAATCGGGAACCTGACGCTCTGCTGAAGGAATCGATAGCGGCGGCGGAAACAACCGCCGCTCCAGGTCCTGGTCGGTTAACGATTCCGGCAAGGGCCAACACAGGTCAGCCTTGGCTGCCCGGCGCAGATAGTCGCCGACGGCGCTACGGGAGATCCCGAGACAGCGACTGATCGTCCGCTGTCCAAGACCGCCGTCGAAATGAAGACGAAGGACTTCTTTGATTTTACGCATGGATAACCTCGAATTTGCCAAGGGTGCACCTCCTGAAAAATTGAATTTTCGAGGTTGTACACCAGATTATCCAGCGTCGCTAAGGATTCCGAACCAAACCAATCCACCGATTCCGACAGGCCCCAAAAAGTGGCCTGCTTTGGTTCGGAATCAGTGGTCTGCTTTGCGTCGGAACGGGTGGTCTTTTTGGCTCGGAATGGGTGGCCTGCTTTGCGTCGGAATCGGTGGTCGGATGCCGTCGGAATATGCAGCAAAACGGAGATCGCAGAGCATTATGGCATCAGCCGATCATCTGTCTATCGACTGTATGCGGAAAACCGACAGCAGAGTGTCTGAAATATAGCGCTCAACAGGAAAAAGCCCTCGATCGCCAAATCGGGGGCTTTTGCGTCTCAAAAGAGGTGCTTTATCGGAAATATGGGGAGTGTCCCTCTTTGCTTAATCTCTCGCTGTGACCCTGTCAAGCACTCGCCTGGATCAAGGAATCACATAAAACAGCACCGCCAGATAATGACAGAGACTCCCCGCCAAAACGAACAGATGCCAGATGGCGTGATTAAAGGGGAGCCTGTTCCAGGCGTAGAAGATCATGCCGGAGCTGTAAAAGAGGCCGCCGGCCAGCAGCAGTCCAATTCCACCCCGGGGGATAAACTCAACCGCCGGCTTGATAGCAAAAATGAGCAGCCAGCCCATAAAGAGATATGCCAGCGGCGCCAAGATCTTGAAGCGGTTAACATAAAAAACTTTGAACAAAATTCCCATAAGAGTCAGTGTCCAGACCGCAGCGAACAGCGTCCAGCCCCAGTGGCCGCGCAGATAGACCAAGGCGAAGGGAGTGTAAGTTCCCGCGATAAGAACATAAATGCTCGAATGGTCGAGGATTTTGAAAAATGATCCCCAGCGTTCATGAAATTCGAAGATATGATAAAGGGCGAAGGCCGCGTAGGACAGAACCAAGCTTGATCCGTAGATGGCGCAACTGGTAACGTGCCAGCCATTGCCGATTTGCCCGGCCTTGACGAGCAGGATTACAAGACCGGGCAGGCTAAGCAGCCAGCCGACTGCCGGCGTGAAAATATTGGCCATCCGGGGCCGTTTGTAATCGCGCTGTTCCATGGAAGGAGATCGGTGAATGCGAATTTGACCGTTTTTCTAGCCACCCGCCTGGCGGCTCCTCTGCACCTTGTCCTTTTAATAGTAGATCAAAAAAACACCAATTCAATAAGACACCTTTCCATCCTTTCAAATGCCAGCCCTGCTCACCGCTGGCTGGCTAGTTTCGTCACCGAACAACCTTCCCTAGCTTTCTAGACACTCTCGACATGTGCACCCGACGAAGGAAAAAGCGTCTAATATATTGTTCCAGATTGTTTTCAGCAGTCCGGTGTGGTTAAAAATCAGCACTTCTTACAAACCCTGCAATGTGAGAAAAGCCCATCCCGCTCCGGTCTGGACTTTTGTTCCAAAACATCCCTAGGTCAAGAAGTAAACGACTTTCGATCAAGTCCAAAAGTTGCTGTAAATTCCATCTCGCCTGATTGGCGGTAAGTTCAGCAGATCGACATGACCGCCTCTTCC
>JAUWLU010000127.1 GCA_030613545.1 Desulfuromonadales bacterium | reverse complement strand
CTGGCATTGCAGAGCTCCCTGTCCAACTTCGCCGCCGGGGTGATGATGATCATCTTCAAGCCCTTCAAGGCCGGCGATTACATCGAGGGGGCCGGTACCGCCGGTACCGTCGAATTCGTCCAGATCTTCAGCACCCAACTCAAGACCCCCGACAACAAGACCGTCATCGTGCCCAACGGCGGCCTGCTCGGCGGCAACATCACCAACTACAGCACCAAGGGCACCCGGCGCATGGACCTGGTGGTCGGCGTCGGCTACGACGATGATATCCGCAAGGTCAAGGAAGTGCTGCAGGGGATCATCGACGCCGACGATCGTTTCCTCAAGGATCCGGCGCCGGTGGTGGCCCTGCTGGAGCTGGCCGACAGCAGCGTCAACTTCGCCTTCCGCCCCTGGGTCAACGGTGCCGACTACTGGCCGGCCCGCTTCGACACCCTGGAAACCATCAAGCTGCGCTTCGACGAAGAGGGCATCTCCATCCCCTACCCGCAGAGCGACGTGCATATGATTCCGGTGCCGACCGACAAACCGGCGGCCTGATTTTCGGCCGACCCGTATCGAAAGACGCAAGCCAGCAAGCCCTGGGAAAGGAGCTCCTTTCTCAGGGCTTTTTTTTGCGCTTGACGGCGCGGGTCGCAGGCGCCTGCCAGGGATCATTCGGCCAGGGATGCTTGGGATAGCGGCCGGCCAGCTCCTTTTTCACCTCTGGATAGACGTTGTTCCAGAAACTGGCCAGATCCTGGGTCACGGCGAGAGGCCGCCTTGCCGGCGACAGCAGATGAATCAGGACCGGCACCCGGCCGGCGGCCACGCGAGGGGTATCGGCCAGGCCGAACAGCTCCTGCAGCTTGACCGCCAATACCGGCGGCCCTTCAGCCTGGTATTCGAGCGCCACCTTGCGACCGCTCGGCACCGGCAGGTGAGTCGGGGCCACCTCGTCGAGGAGGCGCTGCTGCGGCCAGCTGAGACAGGCGGTCAAGGCCGGCAGAGGATCGAAACGGGACAGATCGTCGCGACTGCGCAGCCTGGCGGCAAAGGGCGCCAGCCAGGCTTCAAGATTGGCCAGCAGGGTCTCGAAGGAAAGATCGGGCCACTCCTGCTCGGGAATGGCCGTTGCAACAAATTGTACCCGCTGTTGCAGGGCGCGAGCGGCCCGGCTCCAGCCGAGGGCATCCAGACCGAGCAGGCGCAGTCCCTCGAACAGGGCCGGCAGCACCTCTTCCGCACTTGCCGCCACCGGCCGCTCGGCCAGGGGCAGGGTGCCCAGCAGACGTTCTTCACAGGCCACCACCCGTTGCCGCTCCCGGTCCCAGCGAACCTGTCGTCGCCAGGCGAGGCGATCAGCAAACAGTTTCTCCAGAGCCTCGCAACGAATCGCGCAGGCCGAGTGAATCTGACCGTCGCCGTTCCGGCCACCGCTCATGTTCACCGCCACCAGCAGTTCGACCTCACCGACTCCGCTGCGGGGCGAAAGTTGCCCGCCCTGGCCGCCGCTGAGCAGATAGCGGCCATCGCCTCCCTGGCGGCGACGGCCGATGCGGTCGGGATAGGCCGCCGCCAGCAGCGGGCTGAGAGCTTCGGCGGTCGGCGCAACCATTGCGGTCCCTTCCGACAGGGCAAAGTGCCGACGCCAATAGCGGGCGCTTCGCTCGATTGCCCGACAGGCACCGGCATCGAAGGGAGTGATCAGCCTGCGCCGAGCGCGCCAGGCGGCCAGAACCTCCAGTCGCTCCAGCAGATCGCAGTCGCTGCGGTGGGACGCCCGACGCTGCTGTCGCAGGGGATCCCGCTCCGACAGCAGGGCCACCAGATCGCAGGCCAGGGGCAGTTGCTCCCGCGCCTCGGCGGTCAGCAGCAGGGCCGCCAGGCGAGGATGGACCGGCAAGGCCGCCATCCCTTCGCCGTAGGGGGTGATGCGCTCTCTTTCGTCGAGGGCGCCGAGTAATCTCAGCAACCCCCGCCCCTGCGCCATGGCGGAGGCCGGCGGCGGGTCGCGCCAGGCCAGCTGCTCGGCATCGGCCAGCCCCCAACGGGCAAGCTCCAGAGCCAGGGGCGCCAGGTCGGCGGCCCGGATTTCCGGCGGCGCAAAGGGCAGCAGACCGCCCTGTTCGCCTTCGGTCCACAACCGCCGACACTCACCCGGTCCGAGGCGCCCGGCCCGTCCGGCTCGCTGTACAGCATTAGCGGCGGAGATACGCACCGTCTGCAGATGCTGCAGGCCGGAGGCGGCATCGAAGCGCGGCTGGCGCATATAGCCGCTGTCGATCACCACCCGCACCCCTTCGATGGTCAGGCTGGTCTCGGCGATGTTGGTGGCCAGCACCACCTTGCGCTGGGTTGCGGGAGTCAGAGCCCGTTCCTGCTCGGCATAGGGCAGATCGGCATAGAGGGGACAGAGCAGGGCTTCGGCCAGGGCCGGCATCCCTGCCAGCAACTCCCGACAGCGCTGAATATCGCCGACGCCGGGGAGAAAGACCAGCAGATCGCCTTCCGTCGCCGGCCAGGCCCGGCCCACAGCCGCAGCGGTAAATTCGGCAATGCGGCCCGCAGGCGGCTTATCGAGATAGCGGACCGTCACCGGAAAGCTGCGTCCGCTGCTGCTCAGCAGCGGCGCGTCCCCAAGCAGTCGCGCTATCGGCTCACCATCGAGGGTGGCCGACATCACCAGCAGCTTGAGGTCGTCGCGCAGCCCTAGCTGCACATCGCGGCACAGGGCCAGGGCCAGGTCCGAATGAAGGTTGCGCTCGTGAAACTCGTCGAAGATCACCAGGCCGACCCCCTGCAGATAGGGGTCGCTCTGCAGCCGTCTGGCAAGGATGCCCTCGGTTACTACCTCGATACGGGTACGACGCGAGACCCGGCGCTCGAAACGGATGGCGTAGCCGACCGTGCCGCCGACCTGTTCGCCGAGACAGCCGGCCATGTAGCGGGCGGCATTGCTGGCCGCCAGCCGGCGTGGCTCAAGCATAAGGATTCGGCGGTCAGCAAGCCACGGCTCATCGAGCAGGGCCAGGGGCACGCGGGTGGTCTTGCCCGCCCCCGGCTCGGCCTGCAGCACCGCACAGTCGTGCTCGGCCAGGGCGCGGCGCAGATCGGGCAGCAGCTCGTCGATGGGCAGCGCCCTTGTGGCTGAAGCACGATCAGTCAAGGGACAGCTCCCTCAGGCGCCGCACCGCCTCGGGAATCTGCGCCTCGCTCAGGTTACCAAAGGCGATCCGCAGGTAGCCCTCCAGACCGGGGCCGAAGATCTCACCGCCCAGGGTCAGCAGGCCAGCCTGCTGCAAAAGCAGTCGGGAAACCTGGCGACCGCTGCGGCCGATAAATGGATGACGCAGCCAGGCAAAAAAGGCGCCGCTGGCAATGCGGGTGAAGGGGTTGGCCTTCCGGGTCAGTTCGCGGCAGAAAAGGTCGTGGCGGCCCTGCATCATGCGGCCGTTGGCGGCCACCCAATCACCAAGGTGGCGCACGCCGAAGCCGATGGCCTGCTGAGTGATGCGCGGCGCGCAGACCGCCATCGAGTCCTGGACCTTGAGGGCCTGCTCGATAAAGGCGGTCGAGGCAGCCAGCATTCCGGCCCGGTAGCCGGTCAGGGCGAAGGTCTTGCCGAAAGAGGTGAGATGAATGAAATGATCGCCCCAGTCCGGATCACAAAAAAGCTCGTGGGGCCGATCCATGTCGGGAATGAAGGCATGGTAGGTTTCGTCGAGCATCAGGGCGATGCCGTGGCGGCGGGCCAGTTCCAGCAGTTCGGCCAATTCCGTCGGCGGTACGATGGTGCCGGCCGGGTTACCAGGCGACACCAGCAGCAGAGCCCGAGTGCGGGGACCGATGCACGCGGCAATGGCCGCCTTATCGGGCAGACCGCCGCCCTGCTCGTCAAAGGGCAGCAGCACCGGCCGAATGCCGAGGGCCTGCAGGCCCATGACATGGTCGAAGTAGTAGGGGGTGGCGACCAGCACCTCGTCGCCGGCCTGGCAGAGAACCACCATGGCCAGCCAGAAGGCCTGGCTGGCGCCGATGGTGAGGCAGAGCTGGCGAGGATCGATGACGGCGCCGTACCAGGCCCGGTAATGGCGACACAGCTCCTCGCGCACCTCCAGCAACCCCTCATCGGGGCTGTAGCGGGCAGTCTGGGGATCATCCAGCAGGGTCGCCAGATAAGCGGTCAGCTCCGGCGGCGGGCCGTAATCGGGCACGGCCTGGCAGAGGTCGATGAGCGGCTCAGCTCCGGCATAGGGGCCGTCGGCCAGCCACCGCTGTACCTCGGAGATGGGCGGGAATGGTACCTGCTGCATGTGGGGGGAAATAGCGAATTTCATGATTCAGAAATCCAAGGCTTTCGTGCGGGGCGACGATATTTCCAATCGGGTGGCGACGGTGCCCGCGACGTTAGGCAGTAATTTATAATCAACACCGGCGGATCGCGTCCCGCCAGACGCCTTCCTTTTTGTCCAGGCGGCAACAAAAAGGAAGCAAAAAATGCCTTTCCCCTGCGGGGGGCATTTCTGTCGCGAAGGGGAAGAGAAGGCTAAAAACCGTTGCGCCGGTCCACCACGACGGCGGTTTCTTTGCCGCATCCCCTCTTGCGCCAGTTGGTTGCTAAAACTATCGGTCCGCTTCTCTTTCGCAAGGGAGAACGGTGTTGCTGTTGGGTAAAACCCTATAACGCATATGCAATACCGCTATGCCACCCTCTGCCGTCTGCTGCCTGCAACCTGTTCCACTGGCAGGAGGGCCGATGACGAAGCGGTTCATTCCAATAGCGCAACACAGGAACAATGATTCGCTGGCTCCCGCGACAGAAGTCCGGCGACAGCCACGCCCTTTCTTTGATTACTTTATTTGGAGCCAGCAAAGAAAGTAATCCGGCTGCCGGCCGGGACCGGCGAAGTTGAATTTGGACTTTCAGCCTGGTTCAGAAAACAAACAGGCAGGCCTACTCTAAGCCAAACGAATGATCTCCACCAGCAACTCCGCCACCCGCGCCATATCAGCCACGCTAACCGATTCCTCCACCGAATGAACCTTGCACATACCGGTACCGAGAATCACCGTTTCGATGCCGTAGCTGTTGAGAATATTGGCGTCACTGCCGCCCCCACCGTCTCGCACCTCCAGGGTGCGGTCGAGCCGGGCAGCGGCCTGTTGGGCCAGTTGCACAATGGGCGCATCGGCAGCCACCGCCATGCGCGGATAGTCGCTGACCACCTCCTGGCTGACGGTCACCTCGACCAGCTCGCCGTCGATGGTACAGGAAGCTTCCCGAGCCGCTTCTTCCAGGCAGGCAATCATATGCTCGGTCTGGCGAGCCAGCTTGGCACTGTCGTGACTGCGCGCCTCCCCTTCAAGCACCACCTTACGGGGAATGATGTTGGTCGCCTCGCCGCCGTGGAAGGTGCCGATGTTGGCCGTGGTTTCATGATCGATACGCCCCAGACGCATGGCGGCAACGCCTTGGGCCGCCGCCGCGATAGCCGAAACGCCCTGCTCCGGCGCGATGCCGGCATGGGATTCCCGGCCGACGATCTCGAAACGCATCTTGTTGGCCCCCGGCGCGGTATTTATCAGCCAGTCGACCCCTGAGGTGTCGAGGGCCACGCCGCGCCGAGCGGTGACCTTGTTGCGGTCGAGATGCTTGACGCCAAGCAGACCGACCTCCTCGCACACGGCGACCACCAGCTCCACAGGGCCGTGGGGAATGCCCTGCTCGCGGACCACTTCCAACGCCTCGATAATCTCGGCGATGCCGGCTTTATCGTCGGCACCGAGGATGGTTTCGCCGGCGCTGGTAAAGACCCCGTCCCGGAGTACCGGCTGCACTCCCTCGGCCGGACCGACGGTATCCATATGTACCGACACCAACAGCGGCTCGCTGTCTTTGCTGCTGGCCGGAAAAGTCGCGATCAGGTTGCCACTCTCGCTGCCGATTTGCTCCCCGGCGTCGTCCATCACCACCGTTGCGCCGAGCTCCTGCAGACGCTCAACCAGATAACGGGAAATCTCCCCCTCGCCAAAGGCCGGGCTGGAAATAGTCGCCAGACGGTGAAACTCCTCGGCGATTCGATCTCGATTAACCATTTCTGTAATCCTGTCTATGGAAAAGGTTGAATGTTTAATGACGATCAACGGCTTTTTACCACGAAGGGCACGAAGGAACCCCACTAATCTTTGATGGACTCGCAAAAAGTCATGTGATGGCTAAGCAAAAATTTCGACCTCCAAGACGTAGTGGTTTTTCAGGGGTGAAGGCATACATATGGGAGGTCGAAGTCCTGAAAAAGCGCTGCAACGCAGTAGGACGGACTTTTTGCGACGCCATCATCTTTAAGCGAATGGGTTGCCACTCTTCGTGATCTTCGTGGTGAATGATTTCGCCCGTACA
>JAUWLU010000248.1 GCA_030613545.1 Desulfuromonadales bacterium | reverse complement strand
GCGGCCGCCTTGATGGCGTACTTGATCGCCTGCCTGGCTTTGCCCAGGCCGCCGAGAGTGGTGGTGAGGCGGGCTTCCAGGCCCTCGAAGCTGCTGGCCGTGTCGATGAACGAACCGGCCAGCTTGCCGAGGCCGAGGGTGGCCAGGCCGCCAGCGATCAGGCCGGTGGGCGAAAAGATCTTTTTCGCCAGCGAGCCGATGCCGGTCAGGCCCTTGTGGACCTGTTTAAAAACTCCCTTGGCCTTGTTCTTGGCGCTGATAATCAGCGATATTTTTTTATCTCTGGCCATGGCCTATCCGCAAAAAGAAGCGCGCCAGACGCGGCAAAAGCCACGGGGATAGCGCGCCAGATAATAGATGCCTTTAAACAACAGCCGCATGGGCAACACCTTTCAAACCCTAGAAAAACCCGATACAGATCCCGCCCGTAACAGTCAGCGAATCATCCCAGCTGAAATCCCCGTCATCGTCGCCGATGCTGGGGCCGTCGCGCTGCACATCTTCGATGAGCACATACAGGATGTTGCCGGCGGTGCTGCCTTTGGTCATCTCCACGTCAGCCAGGCTGCCGGCGAAAAACGCGGTGAAGGGAGACTTGTCCTCGACCCAGGGCGAGAGCTTGCACGTAGCTTCAAAAACAGAGGAAAACGGCAGGTCGCTGATGCCGCTGGAATTGATGCCGCCCCGGGAGCGGCGGGTGCCGAGGGAGAATTCCATTGATTGCATGTCGAGCGAGGCTCCATCGAGGAGCAGGTTGCAGTCGAGCCCGATCAGGGCCTGGGTGGTGTCCCAGGAAGGTGTCAGGCTGTCAGTGGCGGCGCTGTCGTCGCAGCCGATGGAGCGGACACTGAAAGATCCTTTGACAATGTCCTTTCCTGCGGCTGAAAGGTCCAGCTTCTCACAGACGCCATCGGTACAGAGCAGCTTGAGACCATCGAGGTACTGCTCCAGGGTGAAGTAGCTCGCATCCTCGGTGCCGAGGTGGCAATAGGTCACACCGGCGGCGATAACTGCGGCATCGGCAGGTGCCTGAGAAAAGGCCCGGTGCACGGTGTAGGTGTAGGGGCCGGAGCCAGACTTGGTGGCGATGCGCCGCACCTCATAGCCGCTGCCGATCTCCACCCGCACCAGCTGGCCGACGGCCAGATCGAGGGCGCTGTCGAACTCGGTGGTGGTGGCTGAGACGTCGGCCACGGTACCGGCGGCGTTGGTGACCTCGGTGCCGAGCAGGGTCTCCAGTAGCGGCCCGAACTCGGGCGCAGTGCCGGCCGTGCCGCTGCCGCGGATTTCCAGGCTGTAGCTGCCCTCGCCCCAGCGGCCGGCCACGGCCTGCTTACTGGGCCAGCGGCCACCAGTGATGAGGCCCCGGTCGATCAGCTCCCCTTTGGGCTGGACAAAGGGCGATTCATTTCTGGGCAGGATAGCGTCGGCGGCAGCCACGGTAGCTGGGCTGCCTTTGGCCGACTGCATTTTGAGGTAAGCGGTGGTTTTGCTTTTGCGAAAAATGGACATATGACTCTCCTGTCAAACGGTTAAATCCCCCAGGTCTCGGTGCGATAGAGGATTTCAAGATCAATCTGAGCCCCGGCAAAAAGATGCTTGTGCTCTTCGACGGCGATCTGCACGCCGGTAGCTGTGGTGTCGACGGCCAGGCCTGACCATTCCGGATCGGTGCCGACAGCGGTGAGCACGTCGCCGACCAGGGCGCGGATATCGGCCACGGCGGTGGCACCTTTGGCAATGAGCTCAATCTCGACCTGGAGACTGTGGTCTGTTCGGCCGATAACCCCAGCGTCGTCGATCTGCCCGCCGGGGTCGGTGACAATGGCCGCCGGCATTTTGTCGAGGCTGACGTTGAGGGCCGGCCACTCATGGACGTTGTCGGCCAGGTCAGCGCTGTAGCCGTTGGCGATGGCGATGGTCTGCAGCCGGGCGATCACGGCGTTGATGATCTGCTGGCGGGTGGTCATGCGGCCCTCAGCGTGAGAGTGGTTTCGCCCAGGCCGTCATCCTGCCGGCCCGATACGGTGTAGCTGCTGCCGCGCACGGTGACGGCGGTGCCGTGGTCGGTGCCGTCGGGCAGGTCGCTGGTGCGGCAGCTGATCTGCGGCCCGCTGCTCTCGACGCCGTGATCGAAGGGCGAGGCTGCAGCAAAGGGTTCGTCGAAAATGGCAGTGATCTCCGCGCCGCCGACGGTGACCGTTTCGCCCCAGTCGGCCAGGGCCAGGTCGAATATTTCGCTGGTGTCTATGGGCATGGTCGTAATCCGCAATCCGTAAGGCGTGAATGGAAAAAACTCAGCTGCCGATGGCGTCGATGCTGTGACCGGGATCGACACGCTCGAGAAACCAGTCGATGGCCGCCGGCAGTGGGTGCCGCCAGAAGGGAATCTTGCCTCCCATTTTCTGCTTGCGGCGGCCGATGCGGCTGCTGATGGTTTCGTCGATGTTCGCGCCGGGCCAGAGCGAACCGATGAACTGATCGAAGCCGATCAGCGCACCGAGCCAATAGGGAATGCGCTTGCCGTTGTGGATCGCGTACCAATTCATCGCGCGGCGGCCCCTTTGATTTTTTCGAACATGCGATAACCTCCCATCCCGAGCAGGGCAAACAGCAGGCCGATGAGCGACTGCAGATCGAGCCCGGGCATGGGCGGAATGGCCACTGTTTTGCCGACAGCCAGAGCCGCCACCTCGCAGCCCCAGGGCAGCAGGTTGCGCAGCAAGAACTCATAGCCGATGCCGGCCACGCAGATCCAGCCGACCGCAGGCCTCCAGCCACCCTTAAACAGGCTGCCGCTCTGGGCGTCGAGCTTGTTGATGTCGATCTGGCCCAGGGCGCTGTCGTGCTCAAACTTTTGCGCAGCCGCCTCCATGGCATCGGCGCGGGCCAATATGGCGGCGTGCTGCTCGGCGGTCATGGCCTCTTTGCCGGTGATGGCTGCGCGCAGATCACGGGCCAGCTGGCCGGCACCTTTGGCCAGGCCTTCGGCGCCACCGGCGATCAGGTCGTGAAAGAAGGTCATGCGCCCTCTCCTTTGGCTGCATACTCGCGCAAGTAGTGCTGCGCCCGCGCCTCTATACGCTGCACATAATCGGTCATCTGCTCATGATCCGGCCGCTTGCCCCGCACTCGGCAGGCCGGGTCAGAGAGGAACAGGCGGGCCTGTTTCCAGGTCTGCCCCATGCCG
>JAUWLU010000260.1 GCA_030613545.1 Desulfuromonadales bacterium | reverse complement strand
AAGACGAGCGCATCCGCACCCTGCTGCGGGCGTTGCCGGCGGCCACGACTTCGATTTCGATGGTGTAGTCGCTGGTGCCGTAAGGCCCGTCGGCGGCGGTCAGCAGGATTTGCAGGGAGGAGTCGTCGATGCGCTGCACGGCAAAGAGGTATTCAAGTTGAATCGCTTGCTGCGGCGGCTCGTAGAACTTGCGGCCCAAATACAGGGTCAGGAAGTACTGCCCGGCGCGGCGACGGTAAGTGCACGATTTGATATTGAAAACGAGGGGCAGGAATTCGCACCAGGCGGCCGGCTCGATCAGGGCGTCCCGGATGCTGGGGTAAGGATAGTCGACCACCCTGCTGACTTCGGCAATGAGCAGTCCTCCATCCTCCCGGGACAGGATATCAAAGGGATAATCGGCGGTGCTTGGCGTGGCATCGGCCGAAACGGACGTTGGCCGGTCGCTGGGCCCGGCCGCTACGGGGATTGCGGTGGTCAGGAAGATCAGCAACAGGAACAGGATTGGAAAGAAGAAGCGGCTCGGGCTGAATTTCTGCATGGGCACAACCTCGCTACGGCCTTTCGTCAGGCAGGTCACTGCTCATATTATAGACCACGATCCTGGAAAAGATTGCCGTTCAGGTCGTCAGCCTCTGGCAACAGCCATTTCCCGCCGGCGGAGGCCGGCGCTCAGTTCTAATTCGGTAGCGACAATAATAGTTGACGCTTTTGCTCAGGTATGTTACTCATGGCATAAATTCGGCCCGAGTGACGGGCCATTTCGATTCTAGCGAGGTTGGTCCATTGCTTGAGCTGCTGAAAGAAGATCTGAAGACGGTGTTCAAACGCGATCCGGCGGCGCGCAGCGTCTTGGAGATCGTATTCTGCTATCCGGGCTTTCACGCCCTGCTGTTCTATCGTCTGGCCCACGCTTTGTGGCTACGCAAGTGGTACTTTCTCGGCCGGCTGACCTCCCATGTCGGTCGCTTTTTCACTGGCATCGAAATCCATCCCGGCGCCCGCATCGGTCGCCGCTTCTTCATCGACCACGGCATGGGGGTGGTGATCGGCGAGACGACGGAGATCGGCAACGATTGCACCCTCTATCACGGCGTCACCCTGGGCGGTACCTCCTGGGCCAAGGAGAAGCGTCATCCGACCCTGGGCAACAACGTGGTTGTCGGTGCCGGGGCCAAGGTCCTCGGTCCTTTCAAGGTCGGCGACAACAGCAAGATCGGCTCCAACTCGGTGGTGGTCAAGGAAGTGCCAGCCAACTCGACGGTGGTTGGTGTTCCCGGTCGAGTGGTCTATGCCAGCGGCGTGCGTAATGTGGAGAAGCAGGACCTCGAGCACGGCCAGTTGCCGGATCCCGGCGCTCAGGCCTTGCACTGCCTGTTCGATCGCCTGAATGCCCTGGAAACACGGGTGCAGGAGATGACCGGCGAAGGTTCGGTGACCGATCATGCACCCGAAGCGTCGCAACCGGGGCGGGGCTGAGCCATGCGCATCTCCAACAAGGCGCAATACGCGGTACGAGCCATGGTGCGACTCAACCTCTGGGTGGTCGACGGCCCGGTTTCGAGCAAGACCATTGCTGCCAGGGAGGACATCTCCCTGGCTTTTCTTGAGCAGAGCTTCGTCAAGCTGCGCCGCGCCGGCTTGGTGAGCAGCGTCCGCGGCCCCGGCGGCGGTTATGTGCTGGGACGGTCGGCGGACGAGATTCGCATTCACGAAATTATCGAAAGCGTCGAGCAGACCCTGGTGCCGGTGGCCTGCATGGACGAGGACGGGCGCTGCAACTGCGACGAACAGTGCATCACCCATACAGTTTGGGAAGGGCTTGGCCGGCGCATTCGCCACTTCCTGTCATCGATCACCCTGGCAGACCTGACCGAAGAAGCCATGGAACAGCTAGCCCCGGCCGCCAACGGCCCGCGGAGCATATGTCATTTGGAGGAAGAGCAGTGAAACGGATCTACATGGATAACAATGCCACCACCGCGGTGCGTCCGGCGGTGCTGGAGGTGATGCTACCCTACTATCAGGAGCAGTTCGGCAACCCGTCCAGCATTCACTGGGCTGGCCAGGCGGTGAGCGGCACCGTCGATGGGGCGCGGGCCCAGGTAGCGCAACTGATCAACTGCCAGCCGGAGGAGATCGTCTTCACCTCCTGCGGCAGCGAGGGCGATGCCCTGGCCATCAAGGGCAGTGCCGAGTTTCTGCGCGCCAAGGGCAACCACATCATCACCACCGCCGTTGAGCACCCAGCGGTGCTCGGCAATTGCAAGTATCTGGAGAAGCAGGGTTTCGAGGTGACCATTCTTGCCGTCGACGGCGACGGTATGATCGATCTGGCGGAGCTGGAGTCCGCCATCTGCGAGCGGACCATTCTCATCTCGGCCATGTGGGGCAACAACGAGACCGGCACCCTGTTTCCTATAGCCGAAATCGGTGCCATCGCCCGCAAGCACAAGGTGCGTTTTCACACCGACGCGGTACAGGCGGTGGGCCGGGTGCCCGTCGATGTGCAGGCCGCCGGGGTCGATCTGCTGACCATCTCCGGCCATAAATTCGGCGCCCCCAAGGGGGTCGGCGCCCTCTATGTACGCAAGGGCATGGGCCTGACGCCGCTGTTTCACGGCGGCCATCAGGAGCGCAACCGCCGCGCCGGTACCCACAACGTGCCGGGCATCGTTGGCCTCGGGGTCGCCTGCGAACTGGCCGCAGCGGATCTGGCCGCGCAGAGCGGCCGTATTCGCGCCTTGCGCGACCGCCTGGAACAGGGTATTCTGACCCGCATTCCCGAGGTGCAGGTCAACGGCCATCGCCAGCAGCGCCTGCCCAACACGCTGAATATAAGTTTCGCCTACATCGAGGGCGAGGCGATTCTGCTGTTCCTCGATATGAAGGGGGTGGCGGCGTCGAGCGGTTCGGCCTGCATGTCCGATTCCTTCGGCCAATCCCACGTTATCGATGCCATGGGGGTCGATCCCATGATGGCCAACAGCAACATTCGCTTCGGCCTCGGTCCGGACAACACCGAGGAAGATGTCGATTATGTGCTGGAGATTCTGCCGCCGATCATTCAGAAGCTGCGGGACATGAGCCCCTTCTACAGCGAGCGGGC
>JAUWLU010000172.1 GCA_030613545.1 Desulfuromonadales bacterium | reverse complement strand
CCTGTCGGACAGGGAGTATGTCGATTCCTATTTTGCGGCTCTGGCCGTCGGCAAGGGCCTGGCGGGCTATAGACACTATCTGCGCCTGGAGGGCGAAGGGCAGATCGTGAAACATTGGGAGGAGCAAGACCATTTTGAATTCAACGCTCTGTTGGCGTTGCGCTGGCTGCCGTTTCCCTGGGACCGTTATCTCGACACCAGTTTTGCGGTGGGTGGGGGGCTCTCCTATGCCACCGATGATCCGGAAATTGAAGTGGAAAAACACGACCGCACCGCGCGGCTGCTCGGCTATTTGATGTTCGAGCTGGCAGTGGCCGTGCCGCAACAGCCGCAGTGGACCGTCTTTGCCCGGGTGCATCATCGCTCCGGGGCGTACGGTCTTTTCGACGGGGTGAGCGGCGGCTCCAACGTGGTCGGGGCGGGGCTGCGGTATGCCTTCTAGGCCAACCCGTTCTCCTGGTCAGCGCTGCCGCCGAGAGGGGCGCGCCAATGGGGGGAGACCCAGATGCGGATCGTCATGGCCCGCTGCCGTTGTTCATCGCCTCTGCCGGGGCGGGTGGCGGAAAGAGCCGGTCGATGAAGGCCCGCCACTGACTCCAGTAGGGCCGGCCGCCGACATCGTAGGTGTCGTTATGGCCGGCGCCGGGGATGAGATAGAGGGTCTTGGGCTCCGGGGCCCGGGCAAAGAGCTGATGGGCCATCTTCGGCGGCACGATGCGGTCGTTCTCCCCCTGGAACATGAGCAGCGAACAGCGCAGCCGGCCGATCTTCTCCAGGCTGTCGTAGCGCGAGGTGAGTGCCCACCAGCCGAGCAGGGCATAGAGGAGGGGCTGGTGGTGCCAGCCCATGCCGGCCACCGAGGTGAAGGCCGATTCCAGCACCAGGCCGGCCGGCGGCTCCTCCAGAGCCAGCTGCAGGGCCACCGCCGCTCCCAGGGAGCGGCCGAAGTAGATCATTTGCTGCGGCGTCCAGCCCCGTTTCTTCAGCCAGGCCAGCGCCCCGCGCATATCGTCGTAGCTGCCCTTTTCGGTAACCTGGCCCTCGCTCTGGCCGTAGCCCCGGTAATCGAAGATGAACACCGCCAGTCCCAGTCTCTGGAAATGGGCCAGGTTGTCGATGCGGTGAGAGATGTTGCCGGCGTTGCCGTGGGCGAAGAGCAGCAACGGTCGCCCCGGTTGGCCCGGCAGAAACCAGCCGTGCAGGCGCACGCCGTCGGCCGCCGGGAACCGCATTTCCTCGTAAGCCAGGCCGGCCACCTCGGGGGTGGCGTACAGGGTCCGCTCGGGAAAGAAGATGTAATATCGGTCCATGGCGTCGAAAGCGTGCGCGCCGCCGGCGAGCATCAGCAGCGCGATGGTCGGGAGCAGCTGCCGAAGGGCGGTCATGGCACCTCCTTACAGGTTGCTGAAAAAGTCCATCCATGGGCTCAGTAGGCTGTTTTTAGGGCCTGCTGATGCAGTCGGTAACAGTTTATCAGACCGAGGTGGTATCGCTCGAAGGCTGGTCCGCTGACTGCCCCGTTGCTTGGCCGGTGGCACGGGGAAGGGTCATAAGAGCTTGCAATCATGTCATTTTCTGGCAAGCTTTTATTGCAGACACGTTCTGAGATGAAGCATATCTTTTCTGTCGTGCGAAGGGAGGAACATCGATGGTCAAATGTAAAAATTGTGGCCGCAAACTGTCCGGCAAGACCTTGTTCTGCTGCCATTGCGGTTATCCCATGGCGGTAGCCAGAGCGATCCCCTGGCCCCGGCAGCTTTGGCCGGTGGTGCCGCAGCAGTTCTGGAAGGTGACGATACAGCTGTCCCTGTTGATGGCCATCATGGCCGCGATCGGTATCCTTGTCCAAGTCCATCGCGGTTTATCGTGTCTGTATTGCGGTTACCCGCTAATACTGGCTCTGACCTTATTTTTGTGGGCCTACCTGGGTTCGCGAAAGAGACTTCGTTAAGGTGGTTGTCCGAGTAGCTTGCAGCAACAACAAAGTCAGGCAGAGGTTATCTGCCTGGCTTTGTCTGTTTTCACTGGGTAGAGAAGCCTGACGAGTGGCATCGTCAGGCTTCAGTTTGATCAGGCAGCCGGTTGCCAATGGGCTGCCAAAATGGCTTGCACATCGTCGGGTCTATCTTGGATGGCCTGCTCCCAAAGGACATTACGGACTGCACGGCTCCTTGGAGGGAAGACTTGACGTCGTTTCTGGACCAAGTGTTCCGGATATGCCCCACAGAGGAGTACGCTGCGGTGAGCCCGAGATAGTTTCTGTCCGGAAACGGCCCTTTTCCGTAATCTCTGCGTCAATACTGCGGCCTTGCTTGTGCGGCGTACCGATGTACGCCTCCGCGCAAGACCTTGATTTCCTTGACCTTACGAAAAATTGCGCGTTTCCAAACCAGAAACTCGCCAGTGTTCATCCGGAGTTTCCGGATGAGCCCGAGATAGATCGGGTTTGCCGGTGAGTCAATTACATGCTAAATTGACTCATAATTATGGGGCGATTATGGCGATAATTGACTCACCGGGGAGGTTTAGATATGGCACAGCATTACATCTGGCAGTACGGCTACCCCGATCGACACTGGGCGGAGACTCTTTCCTGGGCCAGCCAAGACCTGCTTGTCCCCGTGGGAACCTGCCGGTTTCTCCAAGGGGCTTTGCTTTCCCGGGTGCAGGAGTTGGGCTTCGAGGATCAGCAGCGGGCCTATGCCGATATTCTGGTCGAAGAGGCGGTCAAAACGTCCGCCATCGAGGGACAGAAGTTGGATCCGCAGGCGGTTCGATCTTCGGTCGCCACCCGGCTTGGCCTGCCGGACGGAGGCCTGCGCCCGAGCCGCCATCGGCATGCCGATGGCGTGGTCAGCGTTTTGCTGGACGCTACCGCAAATCACGAACAGCCCTTGACCGCGGAACGGCTCAAGGGCTGGCAGGCGACTTTGTTCCCCGGCGGCTATTCCGATCTCCACAAGATCGAGGTAGGCAACTGGCGTATCGGTCCGATGCAGATCGTCTCGGGACCAGTGGGGCGGCAGAAAGTCCATTATGAGGCCCCGCCTTCAGAGAGGCTTGACGAAGAGATGGCCCGTTTCATCCGCTGGTTCGGCGAATCTCGGGGCCAGATGGACGGCATTCTCCGGGCCGGGATGGCCCACCTGTGGTTTTTGACCATTCACCCGTTTGAGGACGGCAACGGCCGTATTGCCCGCACGTTGAGCGATCTGGCCCTCGCCCAGGACGATGGCCAGAACATGAGGTTCTACAGTCTTTCCCAGCAGATCATGAGTGATCGGGACGATTACTACGATATTCTGGAACGAACCCAGAAGGGCAGCGGCGAGATCACCCCTTGGCTGAAATGGTTTGCAGGCTGCGTTCAACGCGCCATGCATTCCTCCAAAGTGGTTCTCGACATGAGCCTCGAGCGCTCGAAGTTCTGGGCCAAGGCAAACGCCATGGACCTGAGTGCGCGCCAGCAAAAGGCCATCAACAAGCTCTTTGACGCCGGCCCGAAGGGATTCGAGGGCGGACTGACGAACAAGAAGTATGCGAGCATGACCGGGACCAGCCGGCAAACGGCTCAACGCGAGCTGGCCGAACTGGTCGAAAAAGGTCTGTTTTACACCGAAGGAGCGGGCAGGGGAGTCCGGTACGGGCTTGCCCTGTGGAAGCCCAAGGAGCCCCCCGTATCGGGATAGATGTCGCTTCTCGCTGAGAGATTTCGTGTTAAGGTCCGGGGTGAAGGAGAGCGGCAGCAATGCCCCCCGCAGGGGAAAGGCATTTTTTGCTTCCTTTTGTTGCCGTCCGGACAAAAAGGAAGGCATCCGGCGGGACGCGACCCGCTGGTGTCGGTTATCGGTTGAAGCCGGCTGTAAGCTGACGGCTGCCAACGGCAAAATCCATATGGCCATTTGAACAAAGCCAGGCAGAGGTTATCTGCCTGGCTTTGTATTATGTTTTCACGGGGTAGAGAAAACTGACGAGTGGCATCGGCCAATTTTTTTGATCAGGCAGCCGGGTGCCAATGGGCCGCCAGAATGGCTTGGACATCGTCGGGTCTATCCTGGATGGCCTGCTCCCAGGTTGTACCGTTGTCGGTGCAGAAGGTGTGGCCAGGACGCCATTAATTCTCCGTTAAGCCACCTGCTCTTGCCTAAAACCCGCCAACAGTTCTGATTGCAAACTCGTCACCAAGTTTTGGCAGGGGAATTGTCTCCGTGTTTCAAAAATCCCTAGGCAAGGTAAGACTACATTCTGGAACAACATATTGGAATCTTCAGCTAGAGCCCAGATGCAAGGAAAGCGCAAAGGCCCATCCTGAAGTCAGGTGGGCCTTTGCAATGTTTGATAAATCGTGATTTACAAGACACCTCCTAGTTAGGTTGAGGTGTCTAGTTTATCGGGGGAAGGTCCTTGGTCCGCTTCAACTTCATGTTAGGTGGATTCTAGGAAGTACAGAGTTACGTCATCTAACTCCACAGCGAGGACACTAACCCTCGTGCTCACTCCATCTATACGAATTTTTGCACCTTTCGGCAAAACTCCAAGCTCTCGATAATCTGAGAGAGATACTCGGCACTGGATTAGGTCTGTCGTAAATCCAACATCCGGCTGAAGAGACAGGTCCACAAAGCCCCTGTCGTCTTTTCTGGCAGCGAATAGAACTGTTTCCCCCTCGATGCGAAGCCCGACAAAACTCTCTCTGATCTCGTCTTTGTGAAGAGCTGGTGCAGAGGCGATGGCTTCCATAATGTCTGAGTGTGAAAATCTGGAGATACGTTCAATTTTCGCTGGTGCTACCTCGGCTGAGATTTCTCCGTTGCCAGGCCCGTCGTTGTGAATATGCATTACCACCTGAGGAGGATTGGATTCTTTCTTCCTGCCAAGTAGAAACGC
>JAUWLU010000088.1 GCA_030613545.1 Desulfuromonadales bacterium | reverse complement strand
ATGGCGGTGATATTTGTCGCTTTCTGGATGGTCAGACTCATCGGGGAAAATCTGATCGGCTACGCTTTGGAGCCGCTTTTTGAGTTATATCGCCCCATTGCAATGGCTTTGAGTGATCGGCTGGGGAGCGGATTTTTGCATGACGTTCTCATTGGTAAACTGTTGGACGGGGAAATCGATTTCGTTCAATCCCTCGGAATACTGACTACCGGCATCTTTGTACCCTTTGGCATGGTTCTCCCTTATATCTTTGCGTTTTATTTTACCTTGGCGATTTTGGAAGATTCGGGGTATTTGCCCAGATTGGCCACTTTGTCCGACAACATCTTTCACAAATTAGGGATGCATGGCTATGGGGTGATATCGGTATTCCTCGGGTTGGGATGTAACGTGCCGGGAGCTTTGTCCACCAGGACCTTGGAAACGAGAAAGCAGCGTTTCATTGCAGCCACCCTCATGGCAATTGCCGTACCCTGTATGGCACAGATAGCCATGATATTCGCCATTCTTGGACCTCACGGGCTTGGCTACATCGGCCTCGTTTTCGGAACCCTCTCGCTCGTATACCTGCTGGGTGGCCTCTTGCTGAATCGATTCGTGCAAGGGGAATGTCCCGAGATTTTTCTGGAAATACCACCTTATCGAAGACCAAGTCTCAGGCCCATCGGGAAGAAGACCTGGATGCGCATACGGTGGTTTCTTGCAGAGGCGATCCCCTGGCTCTTCCTGGGTGTGGTGCTGGTCAACGTATTGTACGCGGTGGGTTTCATTGAGTGGCTAGGGCATTTTTTTGCGCCTTTGATGGAGGGATGGCTCGGTCTGCCTAAGGAAACAACCGCCGTCCTCCTGGTTGGGTTTTTGAGAAAAGATTTGGCCGTCGGAATGCTATTGCCCTTGGGCATGACACCAATGCAACTGGTTATCTCCGCAACGATACTTACAATTTACTTTCCCTGTGCCGGAACTTTCGCCGTTCTGGTGAAAGAGCTGGGAATATCGGATATGCTCAAATCCGCGTCAATTATGGTGTTTGCTGCCTTGCTGGTCGGAGGGCTGATGAGGTTTCTGCTGATCGGTTTATAGAGAGAAGGCGCAAGAGAAATAACCTCGGGGTGACGATATGATTACGCTTTTTCGCGAAAGCCTCACCCATGCCATCATGATCACGGGATTCGTCTTTGTGATGATGCTTGTGATCGAATATCTGAATGTATTCACCCAAGGGGCATGGCAACAGGGGCTACGTGGCAGTCGCTGGCAACAGTATCTGCTAGCTTCGCTGCTGGGGGCCATTCCTGGTTGTCTGGGAGCGTTTGCGGTCGTTTCCCTCTTTTCCCATCGGGTGGTTTCTTTAGGAGCAGTGGTGGCTGCAATGATCGCCACAAGCGGTGACGAGTCATTTGTGATGCTGTCCATGATGCCCGGGCCCGGCGTATTTATTTTTTTGATTCTGTTCCTGATAGGAATTGCCGCTGGGGTATTGACGGACTTTCTGTTTGGCGAAAAGGCGGTCAAATGGGCAACCGCGGACCATGAGTTTGACCTTCATGCGGAAGATATCTGTCACTGCTTTCCCCAGGGGCACATCGCAGAACAATGGAGGCATTGTACCCTCGCTCGCGGCGTGCTGTCCCTTGCCTTGTTTCTGTTCGTTTTTGGCCTGCTCAGCGGCCAGTTGGGCCCCCCGGATTGGACCTGGATTAAGGTAAGCCTGCTTTTGACTTCGGGGATGGGGCTGTTCATTGTGTCCACGGTACCGGACCATTTCTTGGAGGAGCACCTCTGGGAACACGTGGCAAAAGTACACGTTCCCCGCGTGTTTCTCTGGACCGTTGGGGCACTGGTGCTCATGCATGTGCTGGTGGATTACTTTCATCTTACGGGCTGGATGCGGGAAAATCCGTTAACCTTGCTGACCATTGCCTGTCTTATAGGGTTGGTTCCGGAATCCGGCCCACATCTTGTGTTTCTTACGCTGTTCACCCAGGGGGCCGTCCCCTTTAGTGTCCTGCTCGCCAGTTCCATCGTCCAGGCCGGGCACGGTATGCTGCCTTTATTGGCCGACTCCCGCATGAACTTTATTCGGATCAAAGCAATCAACTTTTCCGTAGGCCTTTTAGTCGGCATTTTGGGCTATCTTGCCGGGTGGTAAAGATATGGAAGCATCGGAAAAAACAGCTTTTCTATCGATTTTGACTAACGTAGTTCTGGTGGTCATCAAATCGACCCTGGTCATTCTCTCTGGGAGTTTAGCCATCAAGGCCGATGCCATCCATTCGTTAACGGACGTCGTTTCTTCAGCCATCGTCCTCATCGGCATCAAGATTTCCAAGCGCCCTAGCCGAAGCTTCCCCTACGGCCTCTACAAAATTGAGAACTTGGTCGCCCTGGGAACAGCTTTTTTAATTGTCGTCGCCGGATATGAAATTGTTGAGGAGGTTTTTGCAGGGCGAATCCGGATTCTGCCGTCACACATTCCTTTGGCCGCAGGCGGGACCAGCATAGCGATAGTGGTTACATGGCTGTTCTCTCGTTATGCACTCAAGAAGGGCCATGAAACCGGTTCGCCCAGCCTGGTGGCCGATGCCCGGCACGTGTGGACCGACATGCTCTCTTCCGTGGTGATCCTCATCTCCCTTTTGGGGAGTGCCTTCGGGTTCGCCCTTGACCGGTATGCTGCCCTGATCGTGGTCGCATTTATCGGCAAAGCAGCCATCCACATTTTTCTCGATGCCGTGCGGGTTTTGCTCGATGCATCCCTCGATTACGAAAGTCTGAACCGGATTCGGGAAATCGTAACGGCCGATTCCAGGGTAGTGAAAATCAACGAAATGCGGGCAAGAAATGCAGGACGCTACAAATTTGTGGAGTTGGATCTGATCCTACGGGTAAAAGAGTTGAAAAAAGGCCACATGGTAGCAGAGGAGATCAAACAGCGCATCAAGTGCGATCTGGAGAACGTGGATCACGTTGTGATCCATTACGAACCACAGAAAAAAGATTACATCACTCTGAGCGTTCCCCTTTCAGAGGACCGCCGGACCGTTTCCGAACATTTTGGGGAGGCTCCCTTTTTCCGGGTTCTCATCCAAAGAACGAGGGACGGGGTTGTCACAGCCGATTCCATCCTGACCAACTCTTACTCTCAGGAAGAAAAAGCCAAAGGAATCAAAGTGGCCAATTGGCTGTTGAAAGAAGGCCTTGATGTGCTGATTGTCCGCAAGGATCTTACCGGCAAAGGGGCGGGCTTCGCTCTGGGTAACGCCGATGTCGAGATCCTTATCACAAGGGAAATCGACGCTGACAAGGCTTTGGCAAGCGTAAGGGCAGAATTATAACGCCTAAAATCACAAAAGGAGTGTCGCTATGATTGACGAGCAAAGAATTCGGGAGACGGTCAAAGTTGTCCAAGACCCGGAACTGAAAAAGAGTTTGCTTGAACTGGGAATGATTCGCGACATATCGGTGGCAGGTGGCCAGGTCAAGTTAACCTTGGCACTCACCACCTCCAAATGCCCTAAAAAAGAGGCCATGGTAGCGGAGATCAGACGAGTGCTCGAGGAGTTACCGGGCATATCCAGAGTGGATGTAAAGCTGACCACCTTGAACCAGGAAGAACTCCGGGAATTATTTCCAAAGCACCCCTTGGTCGGCGTGGAAAAGGTGCGTCATGTTTTAGCCGTGGCGAGTGGCAAGGGCGGAGTAGGCAAGACCACCATAGCGGTAAACGTCGCCCTGGCCTTGGCCGAAAAGGGCAACCGGGTTGGCCTTCTCGATGCTGATGTCTATGGGCCGAGTGTTCCGGTAATGCTGGGGCTCAATGATCCTCCGGTCTGGGAAAACCAAATGATGATCCCTGCGGAGAAGTTCGGGCTCAAAATCATATCATTAGGGATGCTTACCGAAAAAAATCAGTCCATTGTCTGGAGAGGACCGCTCGTTTCCAAGGCCATCAGCCAGTTGCTGGGGCAGGTTCTGTGGGGCGATCTCGATTTTCTGGTTGTGGATCTCCCCCCCGGCACAGGCGATCCTTCCATTACCATCGCCAAATCCATCCCCCGTGCTGCCGTCCTGATGGTCACGACGCCCCAGGAGGTCGCTCTGGCCGATGTGCGCCGGGCCATCGATTTGTTCAGAAAGTTCGATATGCGCATCATCGGGCTGGTTGAGAACATGTCCTATTTTTTCTGTGGTCATACAGAGATACCGATTGAAATTTTCGGGCACGGAGGAGGCGCAAAGCTAAGCGAAGAGTTAGAGCTGCCTTTGTTGGCTGAAATTCCCATTGACTTGGAAATCGGAAAGGGCAGCGACTCGGGGGTGCCCTTGATGGCATCGGCTCAGGATTCCGAAACCGGACGGATCTTTCAGGATATTGCCGAAAAGGTCATGGAGGGCAGTCGAGAGCAGCAATTGACTCCTTAGGAAACTGTCGGTCTTACCATGAACCGACTGCAAAATCGTCTGATCGGTCCAGATTCCCGACAATTTTCGACAAATAGCCCTGCTATTCGCTCTCAAATTCTCGGGAATCTGGCCTCGAACAGCCAATTTTTCGTTTCGGCCCGTTAAGACCGACAGTCGCCTAGCGAAAGCAATGCCTGTATGCCGACCCTGTTTTCAAACGCTGACTTAAGTTTCAAAGGGTTCGGCAAAGTGGCACATCGTATTCCTGCGCATTTGAAACCCAAACCGAGAGGCAAAAATGCCGGTATTTTTTTCTGACGGATTGCTTGATCGGCTGATTGAGGAAGATATCCCCTACAGTGATCTGACCACGGAAATTCTTGGCATCGGCAACAAAAAGGGTAAAATCCTTTTTTCGACCCGTGAACCAACGGTCATTTGCTGTACCGAGGAAGCCGGGCGAATTTTTCAGAAATTTGGAGCAACGATAAAGTATGCGGTAGCAAGCGGGGAGTATCTTCCGGCCGGTGTTGATTTTCTGGAAGCCGACGGAACGGCCAAGGTTCTTCACGCCGGGTGGCGAATCTCGTTGAGCCTTCTTGAACACGTCTCCGGCATCGCCACGCGAACCCGCAGGATAGTGGACATCGCCACAGAGGTTAACCCGGCGATTTCCATCGAAACCTCCCGCAAATCCTTCCCGGGAGGCAAGAAACTGGCCATCAAGGCGGTATTGTGCGGCGGTGCACACCCGCACCGACTCAGCTTGTCGGAATCCGTGCTTATTTTCAAGCATCACCGGGTATTTTCGGAAAACCAGAAGGGATTCTGGTCCACAATCGCCGAGATCAGGCAGAGAATACCGGGTAAAAAACTCACACTTGAGGTCGAAAATGAAAGCGAGGCAGTCACTGCGGCAAAAGCCGGGGTCGATATCATCCAGATCGACAAAATGCCCGCTAGTGATTTGAAAGAGGTGGTCAACAAAGTTCGGGTTGTCAACCCCGCCGCAAAAATCGCCGCTGCAGGGGGCATCAACGAAACCAATGCTGCGGAGTATGCCGCAGCCGGTGCCGACATCCTTGTTTTGTCCTCGGTATATTCCGGCAAACCTAGTGACATAGGGGTCCGTATTTTTCCCTTTGACTAGGAGGCTGTCGGTTTTTCGTTTCGGCCCGTCAAGCCCGACAGCCTCCTAGGATTACGGGCCCTTTACCAGATTTTTCAGCCTGACGATTCCCCTCATCTTTCCTGTCTTATACCCCTGACCGCCTGCATGAATCTTTTGACCCGGGAGCGGTCGACAGGATTCCTCAACTCGCCGGCCACCTTGAAGGAACTGCCGACGATTGCCCCATCCACCAGGGGCAAAAGCTCTTCCACGTTTTGCTGGGAAAGGCCGCTGCCGATGAATAGAGGAAGCTGCACAACGTTGCGAATGGCGGTGATCTCTTCCTGGCACGGAGCCGTCCCCGTCCTCGTTCCGGTGACGATGATGCCGTCTGCCAGAGCGGCTGCCACGTCGCGGGCCTGTTCGGCCAGACTCTTATCGGCGACCAGTTGATGGCTGCCGTGCTTGACATGAAAATCGCCGAAGATCATGATCTTCTCCTCTGCCTGCAAAAACCTGCGATAGCGGAGAGCCTGAGGCCCCGCAGCCTCGATGAGCCCAGACGGGGAAATGTAGGCATTGGCCAACTCGAAGGCCCTCACCCATTGGCAGTCCGTTGCCGCGGCGATGGCCAAAGACTGGCTGACCCCATTGAGATGAATATTTATGCCCATCGGTAGGTCGTGTTGGGCCCTGAGGTGCGTCACGATAGCGGCAACGGCGGCAACAGTCTCAAACCCGATCTCCTGTGGTTTGAGAAAGGGCCAATCGCCTTGATTTTCTATCTGAATGCCATCAACACCTCCTTCAATCAACCGCAAGGCATCGTCCACGGCCGCCGCGATGATCGTTTTCATGCCTTGGGCGGCTTGGTATCCAGGAGATCCAGGCAGTGCTTGGAGATGAACCATGCCGATGATCGGCTTTTCGGTAGTGAAAACTTGTTCGAGCTTCAATGTTCGTTTCATGGCAAGTCCCATTTGTGTTTTCCCTTTCCCTGTGACCTTGGCGCCCCGGTTTTCAGGGTTGACCGGGAGAGCGAGCGCGAACAACCACGAAGGCGCCATGTCCGGTACCCTCACTGACTGGAGCAATATCTTTGATTTGTAAAAGAGGGGTATAAAGCGTTTGTGCCCAGACAAGCCCGCCGAAACCGACCTCCTTGAGCAGGATTTCAACCTCGGCCGCCGAGAAAAACTTGGCCTCGCGGTAAAATACGCTCTTCGCCTGGCTGGCGAGATAGTCCCGGCCTAGTGCACTCTCCCGATCAATAAAACCAATGACGAGTTCGCCGCCCGGCCGCAGAACACGCGCAACCTCCTGTAGCGCAGCTCTGGAATCATCAATAAAGCAGATAGTGGTTACAATGAGGGCATAGTCGAACAGGGCGTCCGCAAAGGGAAGAGCCTCGGCAACGGCCCGGGCAACTCTCATCCCCCGTGCCCGGGCGTAGTCAAGCATCTCGGCCGCAGGATCGATCCCGAATTCGACCCCTAGCGGACTCGCAAAGCGCCCGGTGCCGACCCCAATTTCCAGTCCCCGGCCTTTCCACGGCAGCAAGGCACGGACGGCGAGAAGCTCGGAAAGATAGGTCGCCCGATGGCGCTCGAACCAGTCGTCGTAACGCCGATGGTGACGAATGAAGGGTTCCGCTCCATGAGTGTCGGTCATAACAGTTTCTGCAGTTCGGAAAGGAATAGGGCATTATTTTCAGGCAGGGACGTGGTGATGCGCATATAGCCTGGTCCGAGGCGCTTGTCATTTAGCGGTTTCACGAAGATGTTGTGCTCCCTGAGGCGTGCAGACACGGCCCCGGCATCGTGCGGTGCGAAATCGGCAAGGAAAAAATAGGTTTCCGTCGGAAACGTACGGACACCCAACGCACAAAGATCTTCAGCAAGTTGCCGAGTCCAGGCACGGAGCCTTGCGACTCGATCGCGAATTTTCTCCTCGTGTTGCAACGTGGCAAGAGCGGCGGCCTGGCTGCACCGGGCGAGGGGATAGGCATCGTTATGGCTGTTAAGGTCATCGGCCAGGTCCGGGGGCAGCACGGCATAGCCGACGCGAAAGCCTGCTAAGCTGTGGGCCTTCGAGAGGGTGCGGGTGACAAGAAGGTTCGGGTATTCCGGCACCAGATGAGCTACGGATTGCCCAGCCAAGCCGATGAATGCCTCATCCACCAGGAAGCGCGTGCAGGGGTGCCGCTTGAGGAGATCGGGCAACAGAGACATGTCGAAGGTACCCCCGGTGGGGTTGTTAGGGTTAACAATTACGGCCAGCGTGGTGCCCTCCGGAATCTGAAGCTGCGCAAGATCGTAGGCAAAATTTTCCTGCGGCTGAAGCCGTGTTTCGGTGAAGTTCTTGGAAATCTCCAGAAAGAGGGGATAGGTGGGAGTAAGTAGATGGACCTGTTGCCCGAAGCGATCAAAGATCTGGCGCAGGATCAACTCGGAGCCAGCGTTGATGTGAATTTGCCGCTCCGACACAGCTATTTGCTCGCTGATCAAACGACGCAGCGGCCCTGAATAGGCCTCAGTATAATAGTTGCTTCGAGGCACTTCGGACCGGGCCGCAGCGATGGCCTCTTCAATGGGCGCCAAGGGATTCTCGCACAGCAGCAACTTGATCCCATGAAACGCACCGCCGCCCTTTTCGTGCTTCCAAGTCATCTTAGCTTCCTTCCCTTCTCGGTTTGCCTGGAAGAGATGGCCCCCAGGGGAAATAGTCCCAATAGGCTGGAATCATAAGGAATCTTTTGAAATATGAAGCGACTTTATACAGCGCTTGGAAATCCAGAGGCTTATATAAATCTACAGATATGAAAAAGAAGTACAGTAATTTTAATTATATTTCAAGAACACCAAAAGTCTAACAGGCCGTTGAAACCTTAATTGGGCCGCAAAACAGATTGAACCATTGTTTTGGTTCATTCGTCGACCTGGGGTAGTTCCTGCCGCAGATCGGAAGGGGTGAGCACATCCGGTTCTTGAACGAGGCCGCAAGAGTTTCCCCACCAGCTATCGAATTTGCGGAATCCGTCTGGAATGGCCTTTTGATGCGCCTTGTCGAGGTATTTGCAGAGGTAGGAACCGGAGCGCATTTCCCAAACGATCATATTGCGAGGGTGGCGAGGGAAGGCTAGGAGTTGCTGATCTGTCTTGTCTACGATCCGGCACCAGATCGCCGCGAGTTTGTCCCG
>JAUWLU010000054.1 GCA_030613545.1 Desulfuromonadales bacterium | reverse complement strand
GCCTTTCTGCATGGGCAGGATCTTGGCCAGGGCCCGCTTGCGGCCTTCGACATCTTCGGACAGAATCATTTCCCGCACCGCCATGATGCGGTCGTGCTCGAAGAACATGTGCTCGGTACGGCAGAGGCCGATGCCTTCGGCGCCGAATTTGCGCGCCACTGCGGCGTCCTGGGGCGTATCGGCATTGGTGCGCACCTGAAGACGGCGGAACTTGTTGACCCAGGTCATGAGTTGACCGAAATCGCCTGTCAGCTCAGGTTGCACGGTCGATACCGAGCCCTTCATGACCTCGCCGGTAGAACCGTCGAGGGTGATCACATCGCCCTTTTGAAAGACTTCGCCGCTGTTGGTGACGAACTGCTGGGCCGCATAGTCGACCTTGATACCACCACAGCCGGCCACACAGCACTTGCCCATGCCACGGGCGACAACCGCCGCATGAGAAGTCATGCCGCCGCGGGCGGTGAGAATCCCCTGAGCAGCGTTCATGCCATGAATATCCTCGGGGCTGGTCTCGATGCGCACCAGAATCACCTTCAGGCCGAGCTTGTTTGCCTCTTCGGCATCCTCGGCGGAGAAGACGATTTCGCCGCCGGCAGCCCCCGGCGAAGCCGGCAGACCGGTAGCGATGACTTCTTTGACCGCCTTGGGATCAAGGGACGGGTGCAGCAACTGATCGAGTTGCCCGGGAGCGACCCGCAACACCGCCTCTTTTTCGTCGATCAGGCCTTCCTGAACCATGTCCACGGCAATCTTGATGGCCGCCGTGGCGGTGCGCTTGCCGCCACGGGTCTGCAACATATAGAGCTTGTTTTTCTCGATGGTGAACTCGATATCCTGCATATCCCGATAGTGCTTTTCCAGGGTCTGCTGAATATCCATCAGCTGTTGGTAGCAGCCGGGCATGGCCTCTTCCAACGACAGCAGGGAACCGTCGCCGCCGGCCTTGTTGATGGGCTGCGGAGTGCGAATCCCGGCCACCACGTCCTCGCCCTGAGCGTTGAGCAGGAACTCACCGAAAAAATGCTTGTCGCCGGTAGACGGGTTACGGGTAAAGGCGACGCCGGTGGCGCAGGAATTGCCCATGTTGCCGAAGACCATGGCCTGAACGTTGACCGCGGTGCCCCACTCGGCGGGGATGCTGTTAAGCTTGCGGTAGGTGATAGCCCGCGGATTCATCCAGGAACCGAACACGGCGTTGATGGACCCCCACAACTGCTCCTGCGGATTGGTGGGGAACTCACGACCGAGGGTCTCCTTGATCTTGCCCTTGAACAGCTCGACCAGCTGCTTAAGATCGTCGGCGGTCAGGTCGGTGTCGAGCTCGACGCCGCGCACCTCTTTCATGTGCTCAAGAAGATGCTCCAGCACGGAGCCGTTCAGACCCATAACGACGTTGCTGTACATCTGAATAAAACGCCGGTAGGAATCGTAGGCAAAACGGGCGTCGCCGCTCTGCTCGATAAGGCCCTGCACCGTGTCGTCGTTGAGGCCGAGATTAAGGACCGTGTCCATCATACCGGGCATGGAGGCTCGGCCACCGGAGCGAACGGACAACAACAGCGGATTATCGCTGTCGCCAAATTTTTTATCCATGGCCGCTTCGAGATGGGTCAGGTTCGCTTCGACTTCCGCTTCCAGGCATTCGGGATAGCGCCGATCATTTTTGTAAAATTCGGTGCAAAGTTCCGTCGTCAGGGTGAAACCGGCAGGCACCGGCAAACCGATAGCGGTCATCTCCGCCAGATTGGCCCCTTTGCCCCCGAGCAAGTTTTTCATTTCCGCAGTGCCCTCGGTCTCACCGGCACCAAAGAAGTAAACATATTTGACCGCCATGAAGCTGTCCTCCTGAATATGGGTTAGTCGAGTCTGTTTCCCGACAAAATCTTCGTCATTTTTGCGCCGTCAATCGGCAAGCTTACCAAAGTCGGCAATTTTGTCCAGCAACCGGGCAACCACTGTCAGCAGGGCCAGACGGTTGGTCTTGACCCGGGAATCCTTGGCCATGACCATCACGCCGTCAAAGAAGGCATCGACCGGAGCGCGCAGCGCGGCCACGGTCTGCAGGGCATCACCATAATCGCCCTTTGCAACCAGCTGCCGGCACTCTTCGGTGGCCTGCTGCACGGCCTTATGCAGTTCCGTTTCACAGGACGCTTCGAACAGCGCCGGATCAACGGCTTCGTCCATGCCGCCCTTGATGATATTGCCAACCCGCTTGAAAGTGACCACCAGCGGCTGATAATCGTCCCGGCTGCGGAACGCAGCTAGGGCTTCGACTCGGGCCAGAGCATCGGCCGGCTCGTCAAAGGCGACGCTGAGCACCGCTTCGACCACATCCTGCGGCTGGCCCTGGGCCACCAGCTGATGAAAGAAACGCTGGCGGACAAAGGTCTCTACCTCAGCAGCCACCTCGGCCGCCGGGCGCTCCAACTTGGCCTGCAGCAGGGCGACGCTTCGCTGGATCAGGGCCGGCAATGACAGACGATAGTCCCGCTCCAGCACAATATTGAGGATACCGAGGGCGCTACGCCGCAAGGCGTAGGGATCGGCGGTACCGGTAGGAATCAGGCCGACGCCGAAACAGCCGCAGATCGTATCGATCTTGTCGGCGATGGAAACAAAGGCGCCAACGCTATCCGAGGGCAGTTCGCCGCCAGCCTGTATCGGCAGGTAATGTTCGTGAATGGCCCGGGCAACCCGCTCGTCCTCCCCTTCCAGGCGTGCGTATTCGCGACCCATGACCCCCTGCAATTCGGGGAACTCGTAAACCATGCCCGTTTCCAGGTCGCACTTGGCGAGCAGCGCCGCCCGTTCGGTCAGCGCAACCGCAGCCGCATCGAACTGCCGGGCCAGACCGGCCGCCAGTTCCTTGAAGCGCATGACCTTTTCGTAGCTGGTGCCGAGCTTGGCCTGGTAGACAACATTCTTCAACGCATCGAGGCGGCTCTCCAGGGAGACCTTGCGGTCTTCGTCCCAGAAAAACATGGCATCGGCCAAGCGGGCGCTCAACACCCGCTCATTGCCGCGACTGACCACCGCCGGGTCCTCGACCTTGGTATTGGAGACGGTAATAAAACGCGGCAACAAGGCCCCATTGTCGTCGACCAGGGTGAAGTAGCGCTGATGTTCGCGCATGGTGGTGATCAGCAGCTCACGGGGCAGAGCCAGATAGCGCTCTTCAAAGGATCCGGTCACTGCCAGGGGGTATTCGACCAGGTAGGTGACTTCGTCGAGCAGCGCCGGGTCGGCATTGAGCCGGCCGCCGGCCTGTCGGGCCGCCTGCTCCACTCCTTCGGCGATCAGGGCCCGACGTTTGGCGGGATCGGCAATAACGAAATGGGCTTCCGTCGCCACCAGATATTGCTCGACATTCTGCACCTCGAAAGCCTCGGGCGCCATGAAGCGATGTCCCCGGGAGAGCTTGCCACTCTCAAGGTTACCGTAGCGAAAAGGCACCACTGCCCCGTCGAACAGGGCAACGATCCAGTGCATGGGCCGGGCGAAACGGATATCAAGATCTTTCCAGCGCATCGACTTGCGAAAGGACAGACTGCCGATCAGGCGCGGCAGAATCTCCGGCAGCAGCTCGGCGGTCGGCCGCCCTTCCACTACCTTGGAAAGATGAAGGTATTCGCCCTTCTCAGTCTCGACCCGGGACAGATCGGCTACCTCGACCCCGTTGCTGCGAGCGAAACCGAGGGCCGCCTTGGTCGGATTGCCCTCGCTATCGAAGGCCACCTTGACCGACGGACCTGCCACATTGAGTTCCTGGCGTTCCTGGTGCAGAGCCACGCCGCTGGCGGCAATGGCCAAGCGGCGAGGCGTGGCGAAGGTGCGCAGACCGTCGCAGGCGATGCGGGCGTTCTTCAGCTCCTTGGCCAGCAGCCGCTCGAGGTCGACCATGGCGACCGGCAAAAAACCGGCGGGAATCTCTTCGGTACCCAGTTCAAGGAACAGTTCAGCAGACATAGGGATTGCTCCGTGCTTCTTCTACTAAAAAACAAACCACGGAAAGAGTTGTTTCCGTGGTGCAAATAACAGGGAATCCGTCCCACTACTCCTTGAGCAGCGGAAAGCCCATTTTCTCGCGCAGGGCGACATAGCCTTCAGCACAGAGTCGAGACAGGGTACGAACCCGGCCGATGTAGTGGGCCCGTTCGGTAACCGAAATCACCCCGCGGGCATCGAGCAGATTAAAGGCATGGGACGCCTTGATTACGAAGTCGTAAGCCGGGAGGACCAGCTGTCGTTCCACCAGCCGGGTGCATTCCTTTTCGTACATGTCGAACAGCTTGAACAGCATCTCGGTGTCGGCCACCTCGAAATTGTAGGTCGAGAATTCGACTTCGGTCTGATGATGAATGTCGCCGTATTTGATGCCCGGCGCCCATTCAAGGTCGTAGACGTTATCGACCCCCTGCAGATACATGGCGATCCGCTCGCAGCCGTAGGTGATTTCCGATGAAACCGGTTTCAGGTCGATCCCGCCCACCTGCTGAAAATAGGTGAACTGGGTGATCTCCATACCGTCCAGCCAGACCTCCCAGCCGAGGCCCCAGGCACCGAGGGTCGGCGACTCCCAGTCGTCCTCGACAAAACGGATATCGTGCTGCGACGGGCTGATGCCGAAGCTTTTCAGGGAATCGAGATAGAGTTCCTGAATATTCATCGGCGACGGCTTCATGATCACCTGAAACTGATAATAGTGCTGCAACCGGTTGGGGTTTTCGCCGTAGCGACCGTCGGTGGGGCGCCGCGAAGGCTCGACATAGGCCACCTTCCAGGGCTCGGGACCGAGGACGCGCAGAAAGGTCGCCGGATGAAAGGTGCCGGCGCCCTTTTCCAGGTCGTAAGGCTGCTGCAGGATGCACCCCTGGCCGGCCCAGTAGTTTTGCAGGGAAAGAATGAGTTCTTGAAATGTCACAACGCCTCCAGGCTTTTGCCGCCGGCCGGACACAACCGGCTGCAAGGGCAGCGGGGTTAGCATTTTCAGGGGTGCAAAGGTAGCTTTTTTTACTAGGCCCTGTCAACCCAAATTGGCCCCGAAAAAGCTAGCGAATAGCCGCCACGCTGGCCTTGCCGACCAGCATCTGTTCCATGAAGGACAAGGACTTCGGCGGTCGGCTCAAGTGCTGGCGCAAGGCGTCCGCCAATACCTTGCCGCCCTCGTCCAGGGTCCGCTCGCTGAAGCGGAATCCTTCAAACAGGGTCAACGGCGATTGCAGGGAGCGGCCCAGGGTACCAAAGGTCATAACCGAAACCTTAAGGAGGACAGTCGGCGGTGCGCAGCCCAGGCACAGGCAGCCGCCGGCACTGGCGGAAAAAGCGGCCAGCTCCCCATCAAGGGTGGCATTGCAGGCGGCGCAATGGAGAAAATGGGGCGCATAGCCGACCAGGGCCAGCAGCCGCAGCTCAAACAGCAACCGCGCCTCCAGGGACAGGCCGTTTTTGGCCAGATGAGCGAGAAACGCCTGCAGCAGATAAAAAACATCGGCTTGCACCTGCTTCTCCCCCAACAGGCCTTCCACCAGTTCGCAGCCGTAGGACGCCAGCGCCAGGGCGCCGACATTGCGCCGCAAACCACTACGCAGATCGATGAGCTCGGCCTCCTGCAGCGACACCATATCCCTGCTGGCCTTGCTGGTCCAGTACAAGCGAACTTGAGAAAAGGGCTCAAGAGCGGTGCCGAACCGCTTGCGACTCTTGCGGGCGTTGTGGGCAAAACCTTTCAGCAGGCCCTGCTCCAGGGAAAAACAGGTAATGATACGATCTGCGTCTTTATAATCGAGATGGTGCAGAATAATTGCTTCGGAATTCTGTTGCTGCATAAAACGACCTTAATAACTTCCTTTATTGCCAAGGCCATAATGGCGACGGGACCGGCCTAATGGAGATGGCTGATGAACAGGGTTGCGGTACCGAGATAGATGAGAATGCCGGTGATATCGTTAGCCGTCTGCACGAAAGGACTGGAAGCGATGGCCGGGTCGATCCCGACCCGCTTGAAAAAGCTCGGGGCCAGAGCCCCCATGCTGGCCGCCACGGTCATGGCCGAAACCATCGCCAGGCCGACCACCAGGCCGAGAAAGGGGTTGCCATGCCACAAAGTGGCCACCAACCCGACCATTACCCCGCACACGGTGCCCATGATAATACCGACCCGCAGTTCTTTAAGGATGACCTGTCCCAGGATAGAAAAATCGATGTGCCCGGTGGCAAAGCCGCGCACCACGATGGTTGCCGACTGACCGCCGATGTTGCCGCCCATGCCGGTGATGACCGGGATGAAGGTGATCAGAGCAATGACCTCGTTGAGTGTGGCCTTGAACTTCCACATCAGATAACCGGTGATGATGCCGCCGAACAGATTGGTGATCAGCCACGGCAGCCGCAACCGGGCAACCTTGAAGGACTTGAAGCCGTACAGCAACTCTTCTTCGCTGGCGCCGGCCATCTTGTAGATATCTTCCGTGGCCTCCTCGCGCATGACGTCGATGACGTCGTCGACGGTGATCAGGCCGACCAGCTTGTTCCACTCATCGACCACCGGAATGGCGAGGATATTGTACTTGGCCACCAGGTGCGCCACCTCTTCCTGGTCCTTGTCGGTGCGCACGTTGATCACGTCGGTGACCATCACCTCTTTGAGTTGGCTTGCCGGCGATACGGTGAGCAATTGGCGCAACGACATGACCCCCACCAGATGACCGTGGGCGTCAGTCACATAGATGTAAAAAACCATCTCTACGTCTTTGGCCTGCTGCAGATCCTCGATGGCCTTCTGCACGGTGGTATCCTCGCGCAGACTGAAGATCTCCGTCGACATGATACCGCCGGCGGTATCCTCGGCATACTGCAGCAACTGTTCGATCTCTTCCGAATGCTCATCCTGCATGGTGGTGAGGATTTCTTCGGCGATCTCCTCGGGCAGGTTACGGATGATCTCGACGGCATCGTCGTAGGGCATCTCCTGCAGCACTTCGGTGATAGTTTCAGGACCGATCTGCTCCAGCAAAAACGCCCCGGTATTGTGGTCAAGTTCCGAAAGGACACTGGCCGCCGTTTCAGTATCCTCGATGAGATTGAATAGAATCTGCTGTTCTTTGGGCACCAGGTAGGAAAAGAGGTGGGCAATATCCGCCGGATGGGACTTGGCCAGAACCTTGGCCAGGTTGGGATAGGCACCGCGCCGAACCAGCCGCCGCACGGCATCAAGGAGCATTTGCTGTTTCTGGTCCATCGGTGAATCTCCCTGACAGGGGTGAGCGATCTATAAACGGGTAACCCTAGCACCCACCGCACAATTCTGTCAACGAAGCAGATTCACGGAACAACACCGGCAGCGGCGCTGGAAACAGCCCGCCGCTGCCGGGAGATTGGAGGGAAATCCGCAAGGGCGAACGACCTCTGCGGAGGGTTAGCTTATTTGCGCTGCCAGGCGCCGCTGCGGTCCTGCAGATACCAGCCGCGTGGGGCCTGCTGCCGCCAGGAGTCGGCAAAAATGCCCTGTACTTCACCGGCCTTGTCGGGGAAATCATTGGCGCGAGCGATCTCCCGGTAGAGCCGCAGGCGATCGCTGTTTTCCTCCCCGACCAGCCGTTTGGCCTGACTGCGGGAACGAAGGTCCAGACCGGCCAGATCACGAATGGCCAGCAGGCCGTCAGCATCGAGACCGATCTGCCCGTCTTGCAACAGGGGCCGCAAAGCGGTTTTGCGCTGTTTCATGGCCTCCTTGATAGCGCGAATTTCCGGCGTGCTGACATCGATATCCTGAGCGGCATAGACCGGCGCCGGGCCCAGCAATCGCAGCCAGCTACCGGCCCCCGGCGTGGGCTTGGCTTCGGGCTGCGACTCGGCGGGCTGGGCGTTGCGCTCGCCCCAGACCTCGTTGACGATGCGATCGGCGGCGTTACGCACCTCTTCGGCCGGGAAGTAGATATTGATGGTAACGCAGGACAGCAGAGCACAGACAGCCGTTACGGAAAAGATCCAGCTGATTTTTTTCATTGCGTTTCTCCCCTCGGTTAGCGGTTTGATCTCGATTTCAGCTGTCACTATAAACCCGCTCACAGGCAAAATCAATCGGCCCGCTCGATACGCTGCAGCCGTTTGAGCATCTCCGAAAAGGAGATAGCCGATGGCGGGGCAACAATGTCGATTTTGGGTGGCAGCGCGCCGCCATAGACCAGGTAACGGTCCGTATCGGAACGAGCGATGCCCCGCAGATGGAACACATCCCGCTCCAGCTCGCAGGCAATGCCGATTTTGCGATAGCGATAAAAATCGATGAATCGATAGATGCCCCGCGACAGGGCCGCCGAAAGCCCACCCTGGCTGAGAATGGCCAGGTTGTTCAAGGCCTTGACGCTAATGTTGCGGCGCCCCTCGAGACGGCTTTCTACAACCGCGGTGAATTTGGCCGGCGTGGTGCCGAACAGCCGCAGATCGTGCACGTAACCGTCGACGATGCCGTTCATGGCACCGAAGGAGAAGGTCTGGGTCAACTGATAGAGATCGATGGCCTCAAAATCGAGATCGGCGGTGAGCTGGGGATAGCTGAGATTCGAGATGTCGAGACCGATCTGGCCGATGCGAATGCGACCGCCAAAGGCATCGATGCGCGCCTCCCCGGCCGAGCTGAGCAGCCCACCCTGATAACGGATGCGGCCGAGATCGGCATCGAGTCGACCGGCCATGGGCGCCAGGCCGAGTTCGCCGGTCAACTGTTCCAGATCGACGCCATCGATGGTGAAATGACCGGTCAGCAGCAAGCCGTCCCGGCCGTAGCCGAGGAGCAGATCTGCTACGGCCACACGACCTCCGGCCATCTCCAGCACCAGAGGGGCCTGGAACGTGACGCGGTTGCGCTGCGAGACAAATCGCAGCGTCGTCTCGGCCAGCTGCGCCGGCCCCAGGCGCAGCTCCTTGAACTGCAACTCCCCGGTCCTCAGCGTAGCGCCAGATGCCGGCGCTTCGGCAGCAAAGGCCAGATCGAAGGGCACCCGGCCGCGCAACCCCTCCAGCAGCAGCTTCGCTGCGGGCAGTTCAACGGACACCTGCTGGGGCAGGATTTCGCCTCGCAACTGCCAGCCTCTGCTTTTATGCAGATCGAAATCGGCCTGTAATCCACCGGAAAGATGCGCCTCGGCCAGCGCCGGCCAGTTTTCGGCCAGCAGACTGCCAAGCAAATCGGCGGCGGGTCCGGCCAACTCCGGCAACACCACCCCTCCGGACAAACGAATCTCGCTGGGCGTGATCAGGCCGCTGCCCTGCAGGGTAGCGATCTGTCCCAGGCTGACGATCCATTGCTCGGCCTGCAGCCGGCGAGCAGCGGGGTGCCAGCTCAGACGGGCCTCCAAGCGGGCCGGCAAGTTCGCCAGCTCGGCATAGTATTGTCCCCACAGCGCCTCGGCAACCGCCAGGTCGGCCTGCAGGTCCGCCTGCAGCGGTTGCCCCCCTCGGCCATCCAACCGGCCACGGAACACGACCCGGCCACCGGCCAAGCCAGACAGACCGTCAGCCGACAGCCACTCCAGATCCCGCAGCTCCAGGGCACCGAACCGAACCTGCCAGCGTTCGGCCTGCCAGAACCCGGAACCGGCCAGAGCCAAAGACCCGGACACCTGCCCTGGGCCCATCAGTTGCGCCGCTGCCTTCAGCTTGCTGAGATTCAGACGCCCCTGTTGAAAACGCAGCCGAGTACTGCCCCTCAGGCCGGCCAGATCCAGATTGGCCCCGGCCAGGCGCCGGCCGTTGAAGCGAAGGCTACCCGTCCAGAGACCGGCCCGGCCACTGTTGAGATGCAATCGGGTGGTCAGGCCGTCCAGCCGCAGGTCACCCAGCGTCATTCGGCGGCTGCCGAGACTGGCCGAAAGGGCCCAGCCGCCGGATAACTGGCGCTCCAGCACACCTTTGCCGGAAAAACCCTTCAGACCCTGCAGCACCTGCGACCGCAGACGCGGTCCGAGCAGCGGCCGCCAATGGGACCAGTCCGAAGACAACAGTTGCAGCTCCAGACGATCAGACCGGCCGTTGGCGGTAAGCAGTTCGCGACCCTTGAGCTGCAACCGGGCCCGGCCCAGCAACCCGTCAGCGGCGAACTGCAGATCGGCCCGCAACCGCAGCGGCGCCAGATCGACCAGATACTTTTTGCTCTTGCGACTTCCAGTCAGACCGTTCAGTTCGACTTGCGCTCGCACACCCTCTTTTTGAGCGGAAAAATCGGCCGTCATACGCAAACCGCCGGCCACCGCCAGCGCCGGCCCGCCGAGCAGCTGCGCCTTGAGCCGACCGAGCTCGGCTACCTGCAAGCGCAGTTGGCCCTGCATCACGCCAGCGGCCCAGCTGCCGGACAGCTCGCCGGGATTGTCACCGGCCAGGCGAAAGGTTCCCTGCCCTCGCCAGCCGCCCTCTGCTGCGCTCAATTTGACATCAAGCTCGTTGAGCGGAATGACCAGCGCACCTTTTTGAATCTCCCCCGCGCTCAACCGCAGATGAAACTCTGGCCCTCCCTTTTCGGTCAATTGAAAAGCGAGTTCCGCATCCTGCAGGACAAAATCCCAATCGGCGGGCAGGGCCGCAGGCAGCTGCAAACCGGACCGCAGCTGCTCAAAAGAGGCTCGATCGAAACGGGCCAGACGAATACGACCGCCACCGCCCACAGAACCGTCAGCGGGCACAGATATGGTCAGGTCTTCGGCCAGCAGGGGGGTGCCGGCCCAGCTGAAACGTTGCAAGGTCAACTGCAACCCCTGACGCCAGTCGGCCTGCCCGGCCAGTTGCAGAGGGATGCCATCGTCGGCACCCAGCAGCGCTTGCAGCAGGAAGTGGTAAATGCCTTCCTCGCGCAGGCCGACCTCGACCTGGCGCAGGCTCAGCAACCGCTCGGCCAGTTGGTAATCGATACGGCCGTTACGCAATGTGAGCCGGCCGACGCTAAAGGGAGGATGAGCGGGAAAACCGCCGCCAACGGGCGGCGACGGGGTTGGCCCTTGCAGCAGCAGGGAGGGAGAGTCGATCTCAAGGGCACTGAGACGCCCTTGAAGCAGATCCTTCAGCCCTAGTTCGAGACGCAGCCGCGGCACCTCGACACGATAATAATCGGGCCGCTGCAGATGCAGTGCATCGATTTGCAGTGCACCTTGTTGCCAGCTCAAGCGGCCGATGGCCACCTCGGCCGACAGCCCCTCGGCAGCCAGGGCGGCCAGGCGGGGTCGCAGCAGATCGTTGAGCAAAGCCTCGGAGAAGGCATAGCCCCCGGCCACCAGCGCCACCAATAATAGCGCCAGCATACTCAAGAGATATCGACAGCGGATCCGTTTCATAGGCGAACCGGACTGACAGGCCGTTGCACAACAACCCGTTAAAGGTCCATGAAGAAGTGATCAAAACCAGTCAGAGATTTCTTAATCGGTGATTTAATTGTACAAGGTCCGGGAAAATCCTGCTGTTTGGTTATTCGCCGTACCTCAAAACACCAATCGACCCTTTAGTGGGCTTCGCGCCAGTTGCGGCCGGTGCCCATGTCCACCAGCAGCGGTACCGCCAGACTGGCGGCGCCCTCCATCTCTTGGCGCACCAGGGCCTGCAGCGTCTCCAGCTCCCCTTCGGGGACATCGAACACCAGTTCATCGTGAACCTGCAGAACCATTCGGGTCTGCAGCTTTTCCTGCCGCAGGCGGCGGGAGATGGCGACCATGGCGATCTTGATGATATCGGCGGCGGTGCCCTGAATGGGGTAGTTGATGGCGTTGCGTTCAGCGTAGCCCCGCACCGCACCGTTGCGACTGTTGATCTCGGCCACGGAACAGCGGCGACCGAACAGGGTGGTCACATAACCCTGCTGCCGCCCTTCCCCCTTCATCGTTTCCATGAATTCCAGCACCTTGGGATAGCGGGCGAAGTAGCTGTCGATATATTCCTGGGCCTCCTTGCGACCGATGGCCAGGGCCTTGGACAGACCGAAGGCGCTCATACCGTAAAGGACGCCGAAGTTGATGGTTTTGGCCCGGCGGCGCATTTCCGGCGTGACCAGTTCGAGAACGACGCCGAAGATCTCGCTGGCGGTGCGGGTATGAATATCTTCGCCCTTGGCGAAGCTCTCCTTGAGGGCCGGCTCATCGGCCATATGGGCCAGAATGCGCAACTCGACCTGCGAATAGTCGGCGGCCAGCAACAGGTTGCCGGCCGCCGGCACGAAGGCCTCGCGAATCCGGCGTCCCTCTTCGCTGCGAATGGGGATGTTCTGCAGATTCGGCTCGCTGGAGGAGAGCCGGCCGGTGGCAGTCACCGCCTGGTTGAAGGAGGTATGGATACGACCGGTATCGGGATGGACCAGCTTGGGCAGGGCATCGCAGTAGGTGCTCTTGAGCTTGGCCAGGGAGCGGTAGTCGAGAATACGGGCGGCAATGTCGTGCTCTTCGGCCAGCTTGGTCAACACCTCGACATCCGTCGACCAGCCGGTCTTGGTCTTCTTGCCGCGGGGCAGCTTGAGCCGTTCGAACAGCACCTCGCCGAGCTGTTTGGGTGAAGCGACATTGAAGGGGCCGCCAGCCGTGCGGTGGATCTCTTCTTCCAGCGAACGCATTTTGCCTTCCATCTCCTTCGACAATCCGCCCAGAAAGTCGCTGTCGATACGGATACCGGCCCATTCCATATCGGCCAGCACCGCCAGCAGCGGCATCTCCACCTCGGCGAAGAGCTGTGCCTGACCGGTCTCGGCCAGCTGCGGCGCCAGCTTTTGCTGCAACCGCAGGGTGATATCGGCGTCCTCGGTGGCGTAAATCAGGGCTTTTTCGAGCTCGACCTCCTCGAAGCCGATGCGATTGCGGCCACTGCCGCAGACCTCGCTGTAGCTGATGGTCCGATAGCCAAGCAGGTCGCCGGCCAGAGTATCGAGGGAATGGGACTTGGCCGCCGGATTAGCCAAGTAGGAGGCGAGCATGGTGTCGAAGTTCAGGCCGGCCACCTCGAGCCCGGCCCGGCGCAGCACCAGCAGATCGTACTTGCCGTTCTGGGCGACTTTGGCCCGCTGCCCATCGCCCAGCAGCGGCCGCAGCTTGTCCAAAACCACCTGGCAATCGAGCTGCTGAGGCGCACCGAGATAGCGATGGCCGACCGGAATGTACCAGCCCCGCTCCGCTTCGACTGCAAAGGACAGACCGACCAGGTCGGCCCGCAGGGGATCGAGGGAGGTGGTCTCCGTATCGAAGGCAACCAGCTCGGCCTTCTGCAACGCCGCCAGCATTTCGTCCAGTTCGGTCTCGCTCAGCACCAGTCGATAGCCTTCGCCACTGGCGCGTTGGTCGCTGGAAAATTCCTGCAGCAGCTTGTGGAACTCCAGTTCCTTGAACAGGTCGGTAAGCTTCTCCCGGTCCGGTTCGCTGAGCATCAACTGCTCATAATCGATGTCCAGGCTCAGATCGTCGACCAGGGTCACCAACTGTTTCGACAACAGGGCCTGATCACCGAACTGACGCAGATTCTCCCGGCGCTTCTTGCCCGAGACCTGGTCGATGTTGGCCAGCAGATTCTCCACCGTGCCGAAATCCTGTATCAACTGACGGGCAGTCTTCTCGCCGATGCCCGGCACCCCCGGCACATTATCGGAGCTGTCGCCAGCCAGGGCCTGTACCTCGATCACCTTGTCCGGCGGGCCACCGAAACGCTCGGCGACCTCTTCCAGGCCGACCACCTGATCCTTCATGGTATCGAGCAGCCGAATTCGCTCGTCAACAACCTGCATCAGGTCCTTGTCGCCGGTGATGACCGTCACCGCCATGCCCTCGGCGGCGAAGCGCCGGGCCAGGGTGGCGATAATGTCGTCAGCCTCGTAGCCGACCAGTTCCAGGGCCGGCATGTTGAAGGCCTGCACCAGCTCCTTGATCAGGGGGATCTGCGGTCGCAGATCCTCGGGCATGGCGGCGCGGTTGGCCTTGTAGTCGGGATAGAGCTCCTTGCGAAAGGACGGGCCCTTGGCATCGAAGATCACCGCCAGATGATCGGGCTGTTCGTCCCGCACCACCTTGAGCAGCATGTTGGTGAAGCCGAGCACGGCATTGGTCGCCAATCCCTTGGAATTGGACAACTGACGTATAGCGTAATAGGCCCGATAGATGTAGGACGAGCCGTCGATAAGATAAAGGCGCTTAGCCTGGTCGGTCATGATTCCTCCGGCGAATAGAAAGTCTGGCGCACATTATTCCACAGCCGTAGCAAAATACCAAGCAGGCACCAAGGGTGCAGATCGACCG
>JAUWLU010000326.1 GCA_030613545.1 Desulfuromonadales bacterium | reverse complement strand
TCACCAATGACCAGATCACCAAGCTGGAGGTAGAAACCGACCCGCATAAATGCGCTTTCGGCAAGTGGTATTACGGCGAGGGCCGCAAACAGGCCGAAGCCCTGGTGCCGGAACTGAAGGGGATACTGGCGCAGATCGAGGAACCCCATCGCCATCTGCACGAGTCGGCCGTGACCATCGGCCAGACCTTTCGTCAGGCGGACCTCTCTTTGCCTAAATTAGTCGCCGAAAAAGAGGCCGACCATCTAGCCTGGGCCAATGCCATCCTGGCGGTATTTGCCGAAAACAAGGCCAATCTCAATGTGCAGACCGACCCCCACCGCTGCGGCCTGGGACAGTTTCTCGACAGCGACAAGGCCCGCCAGGCGGCCGCCTCCGATAAAGAGCTGGCGCGACTGTTCAACGACATCAAAGCGCCGCACCAGCGTCTGCACCAATCGGCCATGGACATCAAAAAGCACCTGGCTAACAGAAAAGAGGCCTATGCCATTTTCCAGAGCCAGACCCTTCCGGCCCTGGCTGAAACCCAGGCCCATCTGCAGCAACTGAAACAGCGCGCCGAAGAGTTGGTCGGCGGCATGCAGCAAGCCAGCACCATCTACGCCACCAAGACCATACCCGCCCTGAAGCAGGTCAAATCCTTGCTCGGCACCGTGATCGACAACGCCGCCGACAACATCATGACCGACGAAGAGATGCTGCAGACCGCCAGCAATACCCGCACCGGCAATATCGTGCTGGTGGCCGTTGCCCTGCCCCTGGGGATATTCCTGGCCTGGATTATCGCCAAAGGCATCATCGGGCCGATGAAACGGAGCTGCGCCATGATCGAAGAGATGGAAAAGGGCCATCTCGACATGCGCCTCAACCTCACCCGCCAGGACGAAATCGGCCAGATGGCCCAGACCATGGACCGCTTCGCCGACAGCCTGCAGAATGAAATGGTTGGCTCCCTACAGAAACTGGCCGATAGCGACCTGACCTTTGAGGTCATCCCCAGAGACGGCCAAGACGCCATTCGCGGCGCCCTGAGACAGCTGGGACAGAACCTCAACTCCCTGATCGCGCAGATCCATACCTCGGGAGAACAGATCGCCAGCGGCTCCATGCAGGTCGCCGACGGCAGTCAATCCCTCTCGCAGGGGGCCACCGAATCGGCCGCCTCGGTGGAGGAGATCACCGCCTCGATGACAGAACTGGCATCTCAGACAAAGCAAAACGCGGAAAACGCCACCCAGGCCAACCAACTTGTAATCCAGGCCAAGGACGCCGCAGAAAAGGGCAATCAACAGATGCAGGATATGGTTGGCGCCATGGCCGAGATCAATGAAGCCGGGCAGAACATCTCTAAAATCATCAAGGTCATCGACGAGATCGCTTTTCAAACCAACCTGCTGGCCCTTAACGCCGCGGTCGAAGCGGCCCGCGCCGGACAGCACGGCAAGGGCTTTGCGGTAGTGGCCGAAGAGGTGCGCAACCTGGCGGCACGCAGCGCCCAGGCCGCCAAGGAAACCGCCGAACTGATCGAGGGGTCGGTGCGAAAAACTGCGAACGGCACTCAGATCGCCGGCCAGACGGAAATTGCCCTGAAAGAAATCGTCACAGCGGTTATCAAAGCCACCGATCTGGTCAGCGAAATTGCCGCGGCATCCAACGAGCAGTCTCAAGGCATAGGCCAGATCAACCAGGGCCTGAATCAGATCGATCAGGCAACTCAGGAGAACACCGCCAACGCCGAAGAGAGCGCAGCGGCCGCCGAAGAATTGTCGGGACAGGCCGAGCAGCTGCGACAGATGCTGGCCCGCTTCAAACTCAGCGACCAGGTCGGCAAAAAACGCGACAACGCTGCCAAATCCGCTGACTCGCCTGCATTCATTGCCGACTCTGCGCACATATCCGCTGCCATGCAGCCGCCAGCACAGCCGGTCATTGCCCTTGACGACAGCGAGTTTGGTAAATACTGATTGCCACAAGCTTCAGGCTTGATGGCGTCGCAAAAAGTCCGCCCTACAGCGTTGCAGTGCTTTTTCAGGACTTCGACATACTATATGTATGCCTTCACCCCTGAAAAACCACTACGCCTTGTAGCTCGAAATTTTTGCTTAGCCATCTCATGACTTTTT
>JAUWLU010000305.1 GCA_030613545.1 Desulfuromonadales bacterium | reverse complement strand
TTTTTCGGTGCTGTTTCTGGTCGCCGGCGGTGCTTTGCTGGCCGGCCTGCTGGTGCTGGCGTGGGGCAACCGACGAAGGCTGTGTGAGCCCCGTTGAAAATTATGTTTTTATGTCAAAGGGGTATGAAAGATGCTTTCGCAAAAATTCATGAGATGGCTAAGCACAAACTTCGGCCTACAAGGCGTAGTGGTTTTTCAGGGGTGAAGGCATACATATGGTATGTCGAAGTCCTGAAAAAGTGCTGCAACGCAGTAGGGCGAACTTTTTGCGACGCCATCATGGATAATTCCCTGACTTTTTAGACAGCAGCAGTCGAATGGTTCGCCGCAGAAGGGTGCGTCTGCACTTAGATGAAAAGAAATATTTCTGCCCAATTCCCTTGTTGACTCAAGATTGTGTGATATTAACAAAATAGTGTTTATGAAGTTTAGCGTTTTTTCATTCATGCCCCTTTCTGAGCAGATTGCTTGAGCCGAAACAGAAATTTCCGTGGGAGGACAAGGCTTTTGGCTTTGTGCCGTCCATTTTATAGGGATCTTTCCACATGGGGAGTAGCTATGAAAATACAGGCAAAAATATCCGGCATGGGCATCGCCCTGGTTCTGATGGCGGCCCTGTCTATTGTCGGCATCATCCTCTTTCAGAAGAGCGTGATCCAGAAAAAGGTCGATGGCGTTATCAACCAGCAGGCCATGGACGAAACGGGCAAGATGGCACAGAGCATCTATTTGATGTGCCAGGCCGTTTACGAATCGGTCAGCCAGACGGTGGCCAACAATCTGAAGGTTGCCGAGGAGGTAGTGGCCAGGACCGGGCCGGTTTCCTTCGATAAAGAGTCCGTAGCCTGGCAGGCGGTCAATCAATATACAAAACAGAACCGGGCCGTGAACCTGCCGAAGATGATGGTTGGCGGTCAGTGGCTGGGACAGGTCAGTAATGGAAGTGCCTATAGTCCGGTGGTCGACAAGGTCAAGGAACTGGTCGGCGGCACCTGCACCATCTTTCAGCGTATGAATGAAGAGGGTGATATGTTGCGGGTGGCGACCAATGTCGAAAAACTCGACGGTAGCCGGGCCATCGGCACCTATATCCCTCGCACAAATCCCGACGGTCAGTCCAACCCGGTGATCGGTTCGGTCCTCAAGGGCAAAACTTTCTACGGCCGCGCCTATGTGGTAAATGCCTGGTACATTACTGCCTATCAACCGATCTGGGATGCTGCCCATGAGCAGGTGGTGGGGATTCTCTATTTCGGTGAGAAACAGGAAAATGTCGCCAGCTTGCGCAAAGGAATCATGAATACCGTGATCGGCAAAACAGGTTACGTGTTTGTTCTTGGCGGCAAGGGTGAGCAGAAGGGCCGCTACTTGATTTCCAAGGGCGGTGCACGGGATGGCGAAAAGATTTACGATGCCAAGGATGCCGAGGGGCGCTATTTCATAAGATCCATAGTCGACAAGGCTCTGGCCCTGGAACAGGGCGCCGGTACCATTCCCGTTGACTTCGAACACTATCAGTGGAAAAACGCTGGCGAGAAGGCGCCGCGGGCCAAGCTTGCTGCGGTAACCTACTTTGCCCCGTGGGACTGGGTGATCGGTGCCTCGCTGTATGAGGACGATCTGAAAGGTGCTCGGGAACAGGTAGAAAGCGGTTTGACCGGTATGGTTCGCTGGGTGGTGCTGTTGGCAGCCCTGGTCGTGGCAGCCGCCGCTGCAGGCAGTTATCTGTTGGCCCGCGGTATCAGCCAGCCCCTCAAGGCGGCGGTGACCATGATCACCGATCTGGAACGGGGCCAGCTCGACCGGCGACTTAATCTGCGACGCAAAGATGAAATCGGCCAGATCGCCGATGCCATGGATGGTTTTGCCGAAAACCTGCAAAGCGAGATCCTGGCCGCCTTCGAGAAGCTGGCCGAAGGTGATTTTACCTTTGAGGCCAAGGGCCTTATCGCGGCGCCCCTGGCCCGGGCCAACAGCAGCCTGCAGGAGGTCATCACGCGCGTACAGTTTGCCGCCCAGGAGATCGCCAGCGCCGCATCCCAGGTCTCCGACTCCAGCCAGGACCTCTCCCAGGGAGCCACCCAATCGGCGGCCTCCCTGGAGCAGATTTCTGCTTCCATGACCGAACTGGCGGCCCAGACCAAAATTACCGCCGACAACGCCGACCAGGCTAATCAGTTGTCGACCACAGGCAAGGAGGCCGCCGTCCAGGGCCGCGAGCTGATGAACGACATGGTCGGTGCCATGAAGGAAATCGATCAGGCCAGTGCCGGCATCTTTAAGATCAACAAGGTGATCGACGAAATTGCCTTCCAGACCAATCTGTTGGCCCTCAATGCGGCTGTCGAGGCAGCCCGGGCCGGCCAATACGGTAAGGGCTTCGCGGTGGTGGCCGAGGAGGTGCGTAATCTGGCGTCC
>JAUWLU010000216.1 GCA_030613545.1 Desulfuromonadales bacterium | reverse complement strand
AAACTGGCGGAGAGGGAGGGATTCGAACCCTCGGTACCTTGCGGTACACACGATTTCCAATCGTGCACCTTCGGCCTCTCGGTCACCTCTCCGCAGGTTGGGCAGAATACAACAAAGGGCTATTGCTGTAAAGCCTTTTTGTCGGCCTGCCGGAGAAGGGCTCACGGCGCCTGAAAGGGGGCCCGACAGGCGATACTAGCAGCAGCCTGAAGTGATGTTCGGCAAGCAGATCTTGAAGGTCGCCCCCTGCCCTACGCGGCTCTCGACGGTCATGAAGCCGCCGCTTTGGGCGACGATGCCGTAGGCCGTGGCGAGCCCCAGGCCGGTTCCCTTGCCCTTTTCCTTGGTAGTAAAGAACGGCTCAAAGATATGGGGCAATACCTCCTCCGGAATCCCCTGGCCATTGTCAGCCACCGCCAGCACAACATACTCGCCAGGCCGTGCATCAAGAAAACAGCGGGCCTGTTCGTCATCGAGATGAATGCTGGAGGTGGAAATAGTCAACCGCCCCCCTGCCGGCATGGCGTCGCGGGCATTGACCGCCAAGTTCAAGATCACCTGCTCCAGCTTGGCCGCATCGGCCATAACCCGGCCAGCTCCCGGATCGGGCAAGGTGACCAACTCGATATCGCCACCCATCAATTTCAGCAGCATGTCCTTGATATTTGCTATGACCGCATTGAGATCGAGCTCTTCGGGCCGCAACCGCTGGTGGCGACTGAGGGCCATCAACTGGTCGGTCAACGTGGCTGCTCGTTCGCCCGCCTGGTGAATCTGCTCGGCACAACGGCCCAAATGGGGGTCCGTCAACTCCCTCTGCAAAGCCTCGCTGTAGCCGATAATAACCGTCAGCAAGTTATTGAAGTCGTGGGCCAGACCAGCGGCCAGGCGACCTACCGCTTCCATCTTCTGGGAATGGTGGAGCTGTTCCTCGAGACTTTGCCGGGCGGTATCGTCCAGCAGATAACCGCGCACCTCGACCAATTCACCTTTTTCATCAAAGATGCCGATCGCACTCAAAATCAGCTGCAGAGCACGACCGGACGGCGATCGAGCCGTCAGGATAAAGCGGTCGATCTTCTTTTCCCGCCGCAACCGCTCGAGCATCATCTCCCTGACGCTGGGGTCGGGATGGATACTGCGCAGATCAAGCTGCAGCGCCTCGTCCACCGAAGCAAAACCGAAAATACGGGCAAAAGCGGAATTGCAGGCCAACAGACGGCCGTCGATGGAAGCGATGTAATTGCCGGTCAGATCGTCTTCGAAAAACTGCCGGTAACGCTCCTCGCTCTCCTGCAGGCGGGCCATGGCCTCCTTGCGCTCGGTGATGTCGAGAATCGCCCCGACCAGCCCCCCCGGGCTGCCGTCGGGATTATTGAATGTGGCCTTATTGAAAACCACCTGTCTCAGGGTGCCATCGGCATGACGCACCGAGCTCTCGTAGCACTGGTTTCCCCCTTGTCGAAGCAGCTCCTGGTCTTTGTCGTGATAAACCTCAGCCAGCCCGTTCGGTGACAGGTCGAATACCGTCTTGCCGACCAGCTCGGCACTGGTACAGCCGACATACTCTTCAAAGGTCCTGTTGCACCCCTGGTAACGGCCGGCTGCGTCTTTATGAAATATGGGCACCGGTATGACATTGGCCAGGGTCTGCAAGAAAGCGTACTGCTGCGAAAAGCGCTCTTGCATCTCTTTGCGCTCGTTTATATTGCAGATCTGTTCCGCCACCAGATGCACCTCGCCGCGCCGGTCGAAAAGCGGAAAGCAGCGCACCTCGACATGACCGATACGGGGATTGACTTTTTCACGCACCAGCGGCCTGCCGGTGCGAAACACCTCCTGTACATGGCAGTTCTCGCACGGCCGGTCCTGGCCGGGATAGAACAGCTCATAACAGAGGGCACCTTTACGCCGCAACTCCTCGGGCACATAGTCGTAGCCACCGCGCCAGTTGCACATCTCGATGCGGAAATCGCGATTGATGACGGCGAGGAAATCCGGGATCTGGAGAAAACACTTGCGATACAGCGAGGAGTGAAACATAAACAATCCTTATCGAACCATTGATATGTCTGGAGTTTCGCCCTTGACGCTCAGACAGCCGACAGAAACACGCAACACCCTAAAATGCTTGGCTGATCGACAGCCTCAAACAACGACAACCCGGTCGTCGCAAAAAGAACCATTCACGGCAGGCACTGCCCCGGTCCCAGCAGACAGGCGCAGTCGACGACGGCTACCTAGCTGAAATAGAAGCAAAATCCGCTCAGCGGATATTACAGGCCCTTGCGAGAACAATGCAAGCTCTTATCCGGACCAGCCATCCGCCGCCGCACAAAACGGCCCCACCGGCGGCGGCAATCGGGGCAAAAATAAAATAACCAATTGACACAAAGTACCATCTGCAATATATTACCACCCATGACTGACGCGAAACGGGCCTTCATCGCCCGCAAAGAACAAGAGCTGGAAACCCTGTGCCGAGCCCAAGGCCTGAGCCTGACCCCCCAGCGCCGGGCGCTGCTCGACGCCCTGGCGCGGCGCAAGGATCATCCAACCGCCGACCAGCTCTACGACGCCCTGCAGAAAACGGTCAAGGGGCTTTCCCGGACCACCGTCTACCGCACCCTGGAGACCTTCGCCAACATCGGTCTGATCCTCAAGGTTTCCAGTCAGCAGGCCAAGGCCCGTTTCGATGCCGACACCAGCCGCCATCACCACATCAGCTGCGTGCAGTGCGGCGCGGTAGCCGACCTGATCGACCCGGGATTCGATCTACCGGAACTGCCGGACAAACACCCTTCGGGTTTCCGAATTTACGACTACGCCATCACCTTTACCGGCCTCTGTCCCCGTTGTCAGCAGGACAGTAGCCACACAGCATAAGATCAACGCCAGCAATATCACCAGCAACATCTTTATCAATCGACGGCTTGTCGCCAAATGCCGGACAGCATCTGTGTTTGCACAGGCCAGCCATTCACTCTAGGAGGAAACCCATGGCAGACCTGAAAGGCAGCAAAACCGAACAGAACCTCTGGGAAGCCTTTGCCGGCGAGTCCCAGGCGCGCAACAAGTACACCTACTTCGCTGCGGTAGCGAAAAAAGAAGGCTATCAGCAGATCGCCGCCCTTTTCGAGGAAACCGCCGACCAGGAGCGAACCCATGCCAAGCTGCACCTGAAAGCCCTGGAGGGCATCGGCGACACCATTGAGAACCTCAAAGAAGCGGCGGCCGGCGAACACGAGGAATGGACCGAGATGTACCCGCGCATGGCCAAGGAAGCCCGGGAAGAGGGCTTTGTTCAGCTGGCCATCATGTTCGAAGGCATCGCCGCCATCGAGAAGGCTCACCAGGAGCGCTACCAGAAGCTGCTGACCGCGATCGAGGACGGCACCGTATTCGCCAAGCCGGAGCCGGTTTCCTGGGAATGCCGCAACTGCGGCCACCATCTGATCGATACGGACAAGGCGCCCCAGCTCTGCGCCGTCTGCAAGCACCCACAGGCCTTCTTCGAAATCACCAAAACCAACTTCTGATCGCCTGTAACGGCAGTTGCATCAGCAGGGCGGCCCGAGGCAGTCGGGTCGCCCTGCCGCAAAACAAACGCTGGAAAACACTGAACAATCGTTTACAATGCAAGTATCGAAACCGGCCCTTATCCCATCACCACAAGGAGGCCCCCATGGACAAGTATGTCTGCCTGGTCTGCGGCTATGTTTATGACCCCGAGCAAGGCGATCCCGACAACGGCGTGGCTGCCGGCACCGCCTTTGCCGACCTGCCCGAGGATTGGGTTTGCCCCATCTGCAACGCCCCCAAGGATCAATTCGACAAAGAATGATTCAGACCCCGGCCCCT
>JAUWLU010000036.1 GCA_030613545.1 Desulfuromonadales bacterium | reverse complement strand
ACTTGCTGCGCACCAGGTCGGAAACCTCTTGAAAAATCTGATCTTGGGAAAGATCCTTGTTGCGCAATACTTCGATGATTCGATCCACCGTCACCCGCAATTGATCCGTCGGCCTCGGCACAGCCGCCATGACGCTTGCGGTAGCCAGCAGCACCAGCGTTAAAGCAAACAGTATCGATCTTTTGACGAACATCGTATCCTCTCCCTGCAAGGCGCCGGTCAGCGACCGGCCCTGTCTTTCTTGTTGCTCTTTATAACCCCGATAGCAAGTTCAGGTGTTGCCAACACGCTTTATGATAACAGTTACTTCTTGATCTTGCCCGCGCGGTGCTGGACATAAGTGGTGCGCACGTACAGATAGGGGTCGAGCGCCTGACGTTTAATGCTTTCGTAGGTGTCCTTATCCAAAGACAGCTTGGTTTCTTTTTCCAGCCCTTTGAGAGCCACACGTTCCAAGGGCTTCATCTCGACGTAGTGCAGGGGGTCGAGAAAAAAATCGCCGGCCATACCGACCGTATCCCGGGCTGAAGAGGGTCCGAGCACCGGCCAGACGATATAAAAACCGCTGCCGACACCGTAATTGCCGAAAGTTTGCCCCAGGTCCTCATCCTTCTTGCGCAAGCCGAGATACTTCTTGGCCGGATCGAACAGGCCGCCGATACCGACCGTCGAATTGACCACCAACCGCCGCAACTCGGTGCCGGCATCTTCGAACTTCAACTGCAGCAGCGAATTGACGAAACGCACCGGGGTGCCGAGATTGGAAAAGAAATTGGACACCGACAGGCGGGCCGGCTCCGGCACCACCCGATAGCCCCGGGCAATGGGCTTGAACAGATAGAAGTAGAGCTTGTCGTTGATCCAGAACATGCCGCGATTGAAGGGCTCGATGGGATCGTTGATATCGAAGGATTCGATATCCTCATCGGTGAAATCCTCTTCGTCCCACTCCTCGTAGAACTCGTCCTCCGAGAACTCTCCTTCCTCCACAAGCGACTCTTCTCCCAGCGCAGAATTTACCGGTTGGGCAGACTCACTGGAAGGGGTCGGCTGAGCTGCCGCCACCGCGTCTTCCGCCCAGGCCGGGCCAAAACCGGAGCACAGCAGGAGGAGCGCTAACAACAGACTGACGATGCGCATGGCAAGCCTCCCGGCTATTTCTTTTCGAAGATGTACTTGCTGACCAGCTTTTCCAAATTGATGGCCGATTCCGTTTCGAAAATCTCTCCGCCGGGCTCGATATTCTCCTCCAGGCCGCCAGGGGTAACATCGACGTATTTGCTGCCGATGATGCCCGCGGTGCGGATCGAGGCGATGCTGTCCTCCTGCAGGATGAGGCCGTGCTGCAGCTCCAGCCGCACCACGGCCTCATATTCCTCGGGGTCGAGCGCGATCTGCTTGACGGTGCCGATCTGCACCCCGGCCATCTCTACCACGTCCCCTTCCTTGAGGCCGGAAACGGAGTGGAAGCGCGCCGTCACCTGGTAGGTGCGGTCGCCGAACAGGTTGACATCGCCGAGCTTCACGGAGAGATAGGCGAAACAAGCAAAACCTGCTACCAGGAAGACTCCTACGGCCATCTCGATGTTAAGCCTCTTCATGGATAAACCTTTCCTCCTCTTCACTGCAATAGATCGGTCCCATGGTCTCCCGGACAAAGGTGCGGATGGTAGGGTTGTCCGAAAGCTGGAACTCCTCCGGCGACATGCACCCCTCGATCACGCCGTCGGAGATGAGGGCCACATGGTCGGCCAGCTTGAAAATCTTCGGCACATCGTGGCTGACGATCACTGCAGTGTATTTCAACCTCGCCTGGGTTTTGTGAAACAGTCGATAGATTTCGTTGCTCTTGCTGACATCAAGGCCGGTGGTCGGCTCGTCGAAAAAGACGATGCGCGGGTTCATGACCAGAGCGCGCGCCAAGCCGACCCGTTTTTTCATACCGCCGCTCAGTTGCGCCGGATACTTTTCGTTGACCCCCTCAAGATCCATCAAGGCCAGCTTCTCCTCGACATTGGCACGAATCTCCGCCTCACTGGCGTCCGTTCGTTCACGCAGGGGCAACGCCACATTGTCGAAGACATTCATGGAATCGAACAGGGCCACGTTCTGAAACAGAACCCCGTAATCCTTGCGCACTTCCTTGAGCTGGGATTTCCGCAATTTGGCCAAGTCCTGACCATAGACCAGCACCTGGCCGCGGTCCGGCTTGAGCAGACCGAGCATGTGCTTGAGGATCACGCTTTTGCCCTGACCGCTGGCTCCGACAATGACCGTAGTAGTGCCTTCCTCGACCGCCAGATTGACCTTCTTCAGCACCTGCTGACGGCCGAAAGAGCGCTCCACATCGATCAGCTCTATGGCGATATTTTTTTGCGGTGCATCCACCATCAAACCCTCCGCAAACGGCATGATCTTCATTATATGATGCTTTCGCAAAAACTCATAATATGGCTAAGCAAAAATTTCGCCCTACAAGGCGTAGTGGTTTTTCAGGGGTGAAGGCATACATATGGTATGTCGAGGTCCTGAAAAAGCACTGCAACGCAGTAGTGTGGACTTTTTGCGACGCCATCATTATATGCCATCAGCCAAGTCTGCGCCTACCAAAAGATTAAGCCTTTTAAAGCAAGATGGCGCTGATCAGATAATCCCACACCAGAATCGCCACCGAGGACAGGACCACGGCACTGGTCGTGGCGCGACTGACCCCCTCCGCGCCGAATCCACCCGAACGCTCGAGATGGAGAAAAAACCCTTTGGCGGCGCAAATCCAGATGATCAGCAGACCGAACACCAGGGATTTGACCAGGCCCATCTCCACATCGGCCCAATCGACGCTGCGATACATTTCCTGAAAATAGCTGCCGCCCGGTACCCCCAGAAGGCTGACGCCGATAAGGTAGCCGCCCAGAATGCCGGCCACGTTGAAGATAAAGGTCAGCATGGGCATGGAAACGATCCCGGCGACGAACTTGGGCACCATCAGATACTTGTAGGGATCGATGGCCATGCAGTCGAGGGCGTCGATCTGCTCGGAATTGCGCATGATACCGATTTCGGCGCAAATCGCCGAACCGGCCCGGCCGACCACCATCAGGGCGGCAATCACCGGCCCCAGTTCGCGCAGCAGACTGAGGGCCACCGCCGAACCGAGCAGCCCCTCGGAGCCGAACTTACGCAGGGTGTAATAGCCCTGCAGCGCCAACACCATGCCGGTAAAGGTCCCGGTGAAGAGGATGACGAAAATCGAGCGGTAGCCGATAAAATGAATCTGGCGCACGATGGGGAACAGCTTGTAGGGAGGCCGGACCACATTCAGCAGACAGGCGAACAGAAAGATCCCCATCCGCCCGACCTGCTCCAGATAGTAGAGGCCTTCAGCGCCGATTCGCTCCAGCGATTTTGCCAATGTGCCCAGCAGCCATTTGGCTGGATTTTTCGAGGCCTTATCCTGTTCCGGCATTGTGCATCACCTTATTGCCACCGTCACCTGCACCTGCCGGCAACAGCACAACCGCTCAAATGAACACTCTAATGAATGGCCCTCCACACTCTAAGCTGTGCATGTTAGCACATTTTTCATCATAAAAAAGCCTCTTTCAACAACAGGCTGCCGCCGTGCAACCGGCCATTTAATGGCGGCAACTACGGAGGATTTTTCAACTATTGTCCGCTGAACCGGTACGGCAAAAAATCGCTTCGGCACATTTTTTTTGCATTTGCCGCCAAAGCCGATTAGTATATAAGATTCACAAAACGGGATCCGGACCGAGAAAAATCGGCGCCAGCGTCCTCCGGCAACGGCCGCCGGACCGCCTCGAATGGCGGCTTTCTTGTCGCCAGCGACGACTTCCGGAGCCGAGCCGGCCTCTGCCTGACCAACCAACAACCACAACCAAAGCCAGTCGTTCCTGCCGATGAGCAAGATCGGCAGGCGACAGTGAACCGCGTACCGAAGCGACCAAAACAACGCTTTTAGCAAGGGATTGAATGTGATGCAACTGATGCAACTGTTTCGAAGCTCCGTCGGCAGAAAGCTCTTCATGGCCTGCAGCGGGTTGATGCTGGCCGGCTTTGTAGTGGCTCACCTGCTCGGCAATACGACCCTATTCGCAGGATCTGCAGCGATCAATGCCTATGCCGAGCAACTACGCAAACTCGGCCCGGTGTTGTGGGTCTTTCGCCTCGGCCTGCTGGGCGCCCTTTTGGTCCATGTGACCTTCGGCATCTGGCTGACCCTGCAAAACCGAGCCGCAAAACCCATGGGCTACGCCAAGAAAACTGTCCAGAGCACCACCCTGGCCGCCGAGACCATGATCTATTCCGGCCTGGCCCTGTTGGCCTTCATCGTCTACCACCTGCTGCACTTCACCCTGCGCAAGGTCGGCCTCGACCCATCCCTGTTCAGCGACGCCGCCGGCCAGGTCGATGTCTTTCAGATGGTGGTGCTGAGCTTTGGGCAATGGCCTCTGGTGCTGCTCTATGCTGGCGGCCTGGCCGCTCTGTTTCTGCACCTCAGCCACGGGATCAGCAGCACCTTTCAGACCCTGGGAGCCTGCAACGAGCACCTGCTGCCCCTGCTGCGGAGAGCCGGACTTGTTGCCGCGCTGGCCCTGTTGGCCGGCTACCTCTCCATTCCGCTTCTGACTTATTTTGGCCTTGTGACACTTTAGGGGGTTTATTGTGATACTCGACAGCAAATGTCCATCCGGACCGCTTGCAGATAAATGGGACAACCATCGCCGGGACCTGAAGCTGGTCAACCCGGCCAACAAACGCAAATACACCATCATCGTCGTCGGCACCGGCCTGGCCGGCGGCTCCGTCGCCGCCACCCTGGCGGAACTCGGCTACAACGTCGAGGCCTTCTGTTATCAGGACAGCCCGCGCCGGGGGCACAGCATCGCCGCCCAGGGTGGCATCAATGCCGCCAAGAACTATCAGAACGACGGCGACAGCATCTTCCGGCTGTTTCACGACACCATCAAGGGCGGCGACTTCCGCGCCCGCGAGGCCAACGTCTACCGGCTGGCCCAGATCAGCAACAACATCATCGACCAGTGCGTCGCCCAGGGGGTGCCCTTTGCCCGCGACTACGCCGGCTACCTGGAAAACCGCTCCTTCGGCGGCGCCCAGGTTTCGCGCACCTTTTTCGCCCGCGGTCAGACCGGCCAGCAACTGCTGCTCGGCGCCTACCAGGCCTTCAGCCGCCAGGTTCAGGCCGGTAAGATCCGGGTCCATCCCCGCACCGAGATGCTCGACCTGGTGGTGGTCGACGGCGAGGCCAAGGGCATTACCGTGCGCGACATGGTCAGTGGCGAGATCCGCTGCCATGCCGCCGATGCAGTGGTGCTGGCCAGCGGCGGCTACGTCAACGTCTACAACCTGTCGACCAACGCCATGGGCAGCAGCGTCACCGCCGCCTGGCGGGCCCACAAAAAGGGCGCCTTTTTCGCCAACCCCTGCTACACCCAGATCCACCCGACCTGCATTCCGGTGTCCGGCGATCACCAGTCGAAGCTGACCCTGATGTCCGAGTCGTTGCGCAACGACGGCCGCATCTGGGTACCGAAGAATAAGGGCGACCGCCGGCCGGCCCACCAGATCCCCGAAGACGAGCGCGATTACTATCTGGAACGCAAGTACCCGAGCTTCGGCAACCTGGCGCCGCGGGATATCGCTTCGCGGGCCGCAAAACAGGCTTGCGATGCCGGGCTCGGCGTCGGTAGCGGCCGCGGAGTCTATCTCGACTTTGCCGATGCCATCGAGCGCCTCGGCGAGGACGCCATTCGCGCCCGTTACGGCAACCTGTTCGACATGTACCAGCGGATCACCGGCGAAGACGCCTATCGCCAGCCGATGCGCATCTATCCCGCCCTGCATTACGCCATGGGCGGCCTGTGGGTCGACTACAACCTGCAGAGCAACCTGCCGGGCCTCTTTGTACTTGGCGAAGCCAACTTCTCCGACCACGGCGCCAACCGCCTCGGCGCCAGCGCCCTGATGCAGGGCCTGGCAGACGGCTACTTTATCGCCCCCTACACCATCGCCGACTATCTGGCCCGAACCGAGCCCGGCAAGATCAGCAGCAAAGGGGACGAGTTCCGCGACTCGGCTGCTCAGGTCGAAGGACTCACCAACAAGCTGCTGGCCGTCAATGGTCGCAAGACCGTCAACCAGTTTCATCGCGAACTGGGCCACATCATGTGGGAAGATGTCGGCATGGCTCGCAGCGAAGACAGTCTCAAAGCAGCCGTGGAGAAGATTTCGGCCCTGCGGGAGGAATTCTGGAATAACGTGCGAGTCCCCGGCAGCGGCGCCGACCTGAATCAGGAGCTGGAAAAAGCCGGCCGCATGGCCGACTATCTCGAATTCGGCGAACTGTTGGCCCGCGACGCCCTCAACCGGGACGAGTCCTGCGGCGGTCACTTCCGGGTCGAACATCAGACTGAAGACGGCGAGGCGGTGCGCGACGATGACAGCTTCTCGTATGTGGCTGCCTGGGAATATGGCGGCGATGGGCAGACGCCGCAGCTGCACAAAGAGCCTTTGACCTTTGAAAATATCGAACTGGCGGTAAGGAGCTACAAATAATGAACCTGACACTGCATGTCTGGCGTCAGCAGGGCCCCGACGACAAGGGCCGACTGGAACGCTATCAAGCCAAGGACGTCAGCCCCGACATGTCCTTTCTGGAGATGCTCGACGAGGTTAACGAAGAACTGGTCCAAGAGGGCCGCGAGCCGATCGTCTTTGATCACGACTGCCGAGAAGGGATCTGCGGCACCTGCTCCCAAGTGATCAACGGCCAGCCCCACGGACCGCAGGCTGAAACCACCGTCTGCCAGCTGCACATGCGCCAGTTCAAGGACGGTGACGAAATCTATATCGAACCTTGGCGAGCCCGAGCCTTTCCGGTGATCAAGGACCTGATTGTAGACCGCACTGCCATGGATCGCATCGTCGAAGCCGGCGGCTATGTGTCGGTCAGTACTGGCGGAGTACCCGACGCCAACGCCATCCTGATCCCCAAGGCCGATGCCGATGCCGCCATGGATGCCGCCGAATGCATCGGCTGCGGCGCTTGCGTGGCGGCCTGCCCCAACGGCTCGGCGATGCTGTTCGTTTCGGCCAAGGTCGGCCAGCTGGCCAAGCTGCCCCAGGGACGGCCGGAAGCCGCCCGCCGGGTCTGCTCCATGACCGAAACCATGCTCGACGAAGGCTTCGGCAACTGCAGCAACCATTACGAATGCGAGGCGGCCTGCCCCAAGGGCATCAGCGTCAAATTCATCGCCATGCTCAATCGCGAATACCTCAAGGCGATGCCGAAGCTCAAAGGAAAAAAAGAGGCCTGACCCGGACCTCGATGCAACCTAAAGAGTTCAACCCAGGCCGCTTCCGAGACAGGAAGCGGCCTTTATCGTAGCAACCGCCGCCAGACAAAATGATACCAGCTGACCATCTATACAGCGACCATAGCTAGTTTCCATCCGGAAACGGCCCTTTTCCGCAATCTCGGCGTCAATCTGCACACTTGCTTGTGACTCGGACCCTCCATGGCCCTCGCCCTTCGGGCAGCCAGAGGCTGTCCCATTCCGCTGTCCTGCGGAATGGTGCGGCGTAGACAGCTACGCCTCCGCGCAAGTCCTTGATTTCCTTGACCTTGCGAAAATTCGCTCGTTTCCCATATAGAAACTGACCTCGTGCCCCTCCGGAGCTTCCGGATGAACACTGGCCAATATACGGGCAGCTGGCCGGCGCCATCCACGCCGACTGCCCCTGTTTTAAGCACCTGCTACCTCGAAAGCCTCCAATAAGCATCCTGCTAACGCCCTGCCAGCGATAACGAATCTATTAGATACGGACCTATAACCCAAACAAAGGTTGGCTCCCAAAGTCTAATGGATGATCAGGAGCTTGGCCAACAACACCGGCGGCCAGTTCATCTGAGGCCGCGACTGCAACCACTCTGATGCGATCGCGGCCTTTTTTAGTGCCCCGCAAAGGCCATGGCAGCTACAGCGTCCCCTTAACGGTATTGCCTTGAAGCAAATAGCCGCTATTCTTAAGACATTACCTCTTAAAGCCTGAATTCTTTTCACCATCGAAACAGAAAGACGGGCATGGACACCTCAGCAGCGAACAGGTTCTCCGATGACATCAGCATCGTTCTGGGTGGCGCGGCGGGTCAGGGTATTCAGACCATTGAGCTGGGACTTACCCGGCTATTGAAGCAGTCCGGCTACCATGTCTTCGCCAGCAAGGAATATATGTCCCGCATCCGCGGCGGCAGCAATTCCACCCAGATTCGGGTTTCCTCCCGCCCGGTAGCAGCACCATTGGAGCGCATCGATCTTTTCATCCCCCTTGATGGGGCTGCCCTTACCCGCCTGTCACCACGGCTTAAGGACGCTACCCTGGTACTGGGCGACCGGGCCGGTCTGCCTGACCATCCCAGGCTCATCGATTTGCCGCTGACCACCATTGCCGAACAGGCCGGCGACCACCGCTACGCCAGCAGCGTAGCCATCGGTGCAGTGCTCGGCCTGCTCGGGGTCTGCCTTGAACTTCTCGATGATTTTCTGCTTCAGCGATTTGCCGATCACCCCTCGACCGTCATCGCCGGCAATCGCGTAGCGGCGGCTGCCGGCTATCAGCATGGCCGAAGGTTGTGTGAAAAGGGCACGGTTCAGTTCGAACTGCGACCGTTGGCGTCCGTAACCGGCGACCTGCTGCTCAGCGGCAGCGAGGCGGTCGGCCTGGGAGCCCTGGCCGGCGGCTGCAACTTCATTTCCTCCTACCCCATGTCGCCTGCTACGGAGGTGCTGACCTTTTTGGCCCAACAGGCCGGCAATTTTGCCCTGGTGGTCGACCAGGCCGAGGACGAGATTGCCGCCATCAACATGGCCCTCGGCGCCTGGTACGCCGGCGCCCGCGCCCTGGTTTCGACCTCCGGCGGCGGCTTCGCCCTGATGGGCGAAGGGCTGAGCCTGGCCGGCATGATCGAATCGCCGCTGGTAGTCCATCTGGCGCAGCGCCCCGGTCCGGCCACCGGCCTGCCGACCCGCACCGAACAGGGCGACCTGCAACTGGCCTTGCATGCCGGGCACGGCGAATTTCCGCGCCTGGTGCTGGCTCCCGGCAGCCTGCAGGAGGCTTTTTCCCTGACCCGGCGGGCCTTTGATCTGGCCGACAAATACCAACTGCCGGTCATTATCCTGACCGATCAGTTTTTGCTCGATTCTCTGTCCAACATTCCGGCCCTCGATCTGCACGACTTGCAGGTTCGTCATCAGTTCGTCGAGACCGATGCCGGCTATGTCCGCTACCGCCTTACCGCCAGCGGTCTTTCCCCCCGCGGACTGCCCGGCCACGGCAAGGGACTGGTCTGCCTCGACAGTGACGAGCACGATGAAGCGGGACATATCAGCGAAGACCTGGCCCTGCGCACCGCCATGACCGACAAGCGCCTGCGCAAGCATCGTGCGCTGCTCGAGGATGCCATCGCCCCGCAACTGCTGGGCAGCGACGATTACCACACCCTGGTGGTCAGCTGGGGCTCGACCTACCATGTGCTGCGGGAAGCCCTGGGAGCCCTTAAGGGACGGCCGGTGGCCGGACTGCATTTTTCTCAGCTTTATCCCCTGCCGCCCCAGGCCGACGCATGGCTGCGACAAGCCCGGCAGTTGGTGGTGGTTGAAGGCAACGCTACCGGGCAGTTCGCTCGCCTGCTGGAACAGGCCTGCGGTTGCTCGGTGGACCATCGCATCCTCAAGTACAACGGACTGCCCTTTACCGTCGAGGAGCTCAAACAACGGCTGCAGTCCCTGCTCGATGCCCCCGATTGATCCGGCCAAGGAGAATCAGGAATGAAGGTGCAAGACTACGATCGGCCCGACATCGATATCGCCTGGTGCCCCGGTTGCGGCAACTTCGCTATTCTCAAGATCCTCAAGCAGGCCCTGGCGGAGCTCGCCATCGCCCCGCAACGTCTGGTCATCGCCTCGGGCATCGGCCAGGCCCCCAAAACCCCCCATTATCTGCAAACCCACGTCTTCAACGGCCTGCCCGGCCGGGCCCTGCCCGCCGCCACCGCCATCAAGGCGGCCAATCCCCAACTGACCGTCATCGCCCAGGGCGGCGACGGCGACATGTACGGCGAGGGCGGCAACCACTTTTTGCACACCATTCGGCGCAACCCCGACCTGACCCACTTGGTGCACAACAACATGGTCTATGGACTGACCAAGGGGCAGGCCTCGCCGACCAGCCGGCCGGGCTTCGTCACCCCCCTGCAGGTCGACGGCGTTTTCCAGGATCCCTTCAACCCCCTGAGCGTCGCCATCGCCCTCGAAGCCTCCTTCGTGGCTCGTGTCTTTGTCGGCGCCTTTGACCAGGCAGTGGCGATCTTCAAGGCAGCACTGACCCACCAGGGCTATGCCCTGGTCGATATCCTGCAGCCCTGTGTCACCTTCAACAAGATCAACACCTATCGCTGGTTCCAAGAACACACCTACCCCTTGGAAGAAGGGTACGATTGCAGCGACCGCCAGGCCGCCTTTGCCCGCGCCTGCGAAGCGGAGCAGCTGCCTCTCGGCATCTTTTACCGCGTCACGGGCAGAAAAACCTTTGAGGAACAGCTGGCCGCCTACCGGGAGGACCAGCGGCCCTTGTATCAACGCCCCCTGGAAGCCGCCAAACTGCAGAACCTGATCGCCGCCAAACGGAACTTGTGATCCACGACATCCCGCCCCATTCCGCATGCCGCAGACAATCGACTCGGTTTCCAAATCGCCAGCCGGGCAGCTCTCCTAAGGTCAGGTGTGATGCTTTCGCAAAAAGTCATGAGAGGGCTAAGCAAAAATTTCGACCTACAAGGCGTAGTGGTTTTTCGGGGGTGAAGGCATACATATGGTATGTCGAAGTCCTGAAAAAGCGCTGCAACGCAGTAGGGCGGACTTTTTGCGACGCCATCAGGTGTGCCTTCGGCCACTTCCCTTTGCCCAATGCCTGGGATAAAAGCAACAGAACACCCGCCACAGCAGCAAGGCCAAAAAAACAACGGGAGAGGTAATAAACACCTCTCCCGTTGCATATATCAGCCAACCGTTGAAAATCACTACTCCTGGAGCGTCAACAACCCACGGCTAAGTTCCCGGCTCCAGGCGATCTCCCTGCTGAGCGACTCAGGATCAGCAAAACCGAGGCGCCGTGCCAGATAGCGGTAATCGGCCGAGGCCGGATCGGGCAGGGTGAGGTCCTTGGCATGACCGCGCACCGCCCGCAGGGCATCGATGGTACGACGAAAGCAGCGGTAGGCTCGGCGGATGCGATCGGCCTGTTCTCCCGCGATCAGGCCGGCTTCCTGCAACCGTTTCAGGGCCTGCATGCTGTTGGGCACCCGCAGGTGCGGATTCTCGGCGCCGTGCTCGATCTGCTGGGCCTGGAGGAAGAATTCGATGTCCACCAAAGCGCCGACGCTGTACTTGAGATTAACGGTACCGCTGCCGGTCAGTTCCGTGGCCATCCGCTGCCGCAGGTGGAGCAGATTCTGATAATCGAAGGGGCGCCCTGAGTAAACAAAGGCGTCCCGCACCGCCAGCACCTCGGAGCAGAGTTCATCATCGCCGGCCACCGGCCGCAGCTTGATCATGGCCATGCGCTCGAAAGATTCCGCCTGACCGTCAGGAGCGTAGTAATCCTGCAGAGCCGACAGGGCGCTGGCCAGGGTGCCCTTGCTGCCGAAAGGCCGCAGCCGCAGATCGATCTCGAAGATTCCCTCCTTGCGGACCTTCAGGGTCCTGAGAAAGGTGCGAACGAACTCTTCGAAATAGCGGCTGTTATCGACCGGCCGATGGCCATCGCTACGGCCCGGCCCCTCGTAAACAAAGAGCAGTTCCAGATCGGAAGCGAAGCCCATTTCCCGACCGCCAAACTTGCCTGCGGCCAGAATCGCCCAGGGGCAGGGCCGCCCTGCCAGCTGCGGTCGTCCGAAACGGGGAGCAAGCTGAGCATGACTGAGCTCCGCGGCAGCCGCCACCACCACATCGGCCAGGTCACTCAGGCCCCGGGCAAACTCGACATCGCCGCAAAGACCGGTAATATGGCGCAGATCGATACGGAACATCTCCCGATCCTTGAAATCGTTGAGGATCTGCACCCGTTCTTGCAGCTCCTCACCGGCCGCCAGTTGTTGTTGCAGCAGAATCGCCAGCTCATTTTTGTCGAAGCTGCGGTCGATTTCAGCCCGATCCCGAATCAGCGGAAACAGATTTTCGTGCTGCATGCGCAAAAAATCTTCCCACAAAAAGCGGCTCACTCCCATCACTTCAGCCAGAATCTGCAAAGTGCTCACCGACTGGATGCTGGTCAGGTCGGCGGCCTGCTGGGGATTTTCCAACATCCGCGAAGCCAGGTCCCGAAACTGCCGTATCGCTTGACCGGGATTGGGCGAATGGGGCAGCAGATAGGCAAACTGTTTAATCAGAGCACAGGCAAAACGTAATTCCCGCAGCTTGTCCTGATCCTCGATCTTGCGACCGCGCAGGTCACGGATGACAAAGACATCCTGCACCATACCGGCCTCGGTGCGAACGGTTGCCTGCTCGATATTGATGGCCAGCAGAGAGAGGGCATTGGCAAAGGCAAACAGAAAACCGGGGATATCCTGGGAGGTGATCTGCAAAATCGTATCGGTTTCTGAGCTCTCATTGTCGATAACGATTTCCACCGGCAGCAACTGCTCCTGAGCTGCCGACCGGGCTGCAAAGCGACGGGCGGTCCGCTCGATGACCAGGTCACGAACCGCTTCTATACCCCCTGCTGCCAGCTGTTCATTGCAGCTTCGAAGCTCTTCGGCGTAGCGCTGCATCGCGTTCTGCGCCTCGTCTTCCGCCAGTTCAACCCGAAACAGATCGAGGATCTTGCGCTGCCGGCTGTCAGCTTCGCTCGGCAGGGTCAGCAAATCGCCAGAGCAAATGTCGGCGCCATGGGCGGTCAACAGACCGGCGATGACGGTCAGCAGACCATCCTTGTCCGTCGTTGCGACTACCAGCTGCCACTGGCCAACGGCCGCTGGTTGCCACCGCAGGGCCAGGTCTCGCGGGCCTGCTACCTGCTGCAGAAGACCATCGAAACGGTCGATGAACTCTGCGCTATTAAAGAATTCTGCGTCCATGGAGCTCCCTTTGGCTTGCTTTATGTAAGTTTATCGGCTGCCCTGTCCATATCGATCATAAATTAAATGTCATCACAGTGAAAAGGATAAAACCATCGCCGCCGAAGTCGGCAATATATTCTTGTTTCATGCGTAAATTCTAGTTAGGATTGTTTTTTGTATCCCCATAGGGTGTGAAAGGGGGGAAATGTATCAGCAGAAAAGAACCTGCAAAACATCGATTGGAAGCTCTGCAGACAAGGCAATGCAGGGTCTTTTCCACCATCCGGGCTAGCCTTCATTGATGGACTCGCAAAAAGTCATGAGATGGCTAAGCAAAAATTTCGACCTACAAGGCGTAGTGGTTTTTCAGGGGTGAAGGCATACATAGTGTATGTCGAAGTCCTGAAAAAGCGCTGCAACGCCGGAGGACGGACTTTTTGCGACGCCATCTTCATTCAGCACAACGCCTACCAACAGGATAAGGATCACTCTGATGCAGCAGACCGACCCGGCCACAGAGCAGCCCATCTCGATTCTGCCTTACGTACTGCCCTTTGCCCTTTATCTGCTTCTGACCCAGATTCCGCTGCAGTTTCCCGCATACTACCCCTGGCTGCACGCCCTCTGCGTGGCACTGGTCGGCCTCGCCACGATCTATCTGCTGCGGGGCAAAGGCCTGGTCCGCATTCACGGCAATATCCTGCCGGGGATCCTGGTCGGCATCGGTGGCATCCTGCTCTGGATCGTGCTCTGCGATCTGCAGCTCGAAGCCGCGATCATGAGCTATCTGCCCGACTGGCTGCAGCCTCAGCCGAGAGCGGCCTTCAATCCCTTTCGGGATATCGCCACTCCCCTTGGCCAATGGAGCTTTATCGCCGCTCGAATCCTTGGCATGGCCGTGCTGGTGCCTTTTGCCGAGGAAATCTTCTGGCGGGGATTCCTGCTGCGCTGGATCATTTCGCCGGACTGGCAGAAGATCGGCATCGGCAGCTATAGCCTCAAATCCTTTTGCTGGGTGGTGCTGCTCTTCACCCTGGCCCACCCCGAGTGGCTGGCGGCCGTCGTTTACTGCAGCCTGTTGAATCTGCTGCTCTACTGGAAACGCGATCTCTGGAACTGCATCGTCGCCCACGGCGTCAGCAACCTGATTCTGGCCATCTATGTCCTGGCCACTGGAACCTGGCAGCTGTGGTGACCTGAGCCCTTTTTGCGAAGCGATTTCCGACACCTTTCGCAAAAAGTGCTAGACTGAATTCGGTGCTGACGGCACCGACAGGCAAATTCCCACGAAGGAGACGATATGAGCATCAAGGTGGCAATCAACGGATATGGCCGCATCGGCCGGCTGATATTGACGGCCATGTACGACCAGGGGCTACTCGGCGCCGATCTGGATGTGGTCGCCCTGGTCGACATGAGCGCCGACGCCCGCTACTACGCCTATCGTACCAAGTACGACTCGGTGCACGGCCGTTTTCCCGGCAGCGTGATGACCGCCAAGAGCGACTCAACCGCCGCGACCGACAACACCCTGATTGTGGGCGGCGACGCCATTCGCTGCCTTGCGGCGCCCGAGTCTCCTCACCTGCTGCCGTGGAAGGCCCTTGGCGTCGATTACGTCATCGAAGCGACCGGCTGTTTCACCTCGCTGGAGACGGCCGCCCTGCACCTCGAGGCCGGAGCCAAAAAGGTCATCGTCACCGCCCCGGGCAAGGGGGGGATGAAGGCCATCGTGCTCGGCGTCAACCACGACCAGTACGACCCCGCCAGCGACCATCTGGTCTCGACGGCCTCCTGCACCACCAACTGTCTGGCTCCGCTGGTTCATGTGCTGCTCAAAGAAGGCATCGGCATCGAGAAGGGGCTGATGACCACCATCCACTCCTACACAGGCCCTGACGAAACGGTGGACAGTCCGACGCGCTAAGAGTGGCGAGGTGGCGGGGCCGCCGCCATCATCATTATTCCGTCGAGCACCGGCGCGGCCAAGGCGGTAGGCGAGGTGATACCGGCAGTCAAAGGCAAGCTGACCGGTATGGCCTTTCGCGTGCCGACCCCCGATGTCTCGGTGGTCGATCTGACCATTCGAACGGCGCGGGACACCTCCATCGAAGAGATCGACAGCCTGATGAAAAAGGCCTCGCAGAGCTACCTTGAGGGAATTCTCGAATACACCACCGAGCAACTGGTCTCTTCGGACTTTCTCAATTCCAGCTCCTCGTCCATTTACGATTCGCCGGCCACCCTGCAAAACAATCTGCCGGACGAAAAACGATTTTTCAAACTGATCTCCTGGTACGACAACGAGTGGGGCTACGCCCACCGGGTGGTCGACATGCTTCGCTATATGATCAAGCAAGAAGCCTGACCCGGCCGTCACCACGGTGAGGAGGAACAACCTTTGACACCTCAGATGATTCTGATGCTGCTCGGCGGCGTCGTCGTCGGCATCGGCGCCTCTTTTTCCGGCCTCGGCGGCGGCTTTCTGATGGTTCCCTTGCTGCTGTTTCTCGGCTATTCGGCTCAGAAGGCCGTCGGCACCTCCTTTCTGGCCATTCTGGTCATTTCCGCTTCGGCCCTGCTGGCCCATAACAAGCTGGCCAACGTCGACTATCGCACCGGCATTCTGCTGGGGAGCGGCGGCATCGTCGGCGCCCAGATCGGCGCGCGCCTGCTCGAACATGTGTCCACGGCCAATTTCAAAAAGATCTTCGCCCTGGTTCTGGTTGGCCTGGCAACCTATCTGTTCTTCAAAAACTGAAAAGCCATAAGGGCGACAGACTACATTCACACCGCGTTCTGGCTCGCTGCAATGGCGCTCAAAATGTCTCCAATTGCGCCTTGAAAGAGGCGTGCGCAGCCCTCCCCCCGACATCCGCTCACCGAGAAACCAGCATTCGACTCATCAATCACTGAAATTTTCACCTTGACAGGAAATTGCCTATTTGGCTAAATGAACAAATAGCTGACTTGTGAAGGAGATCTATCTTGCCCGCTTCAGTGCAACAACGGGAATTTTCTGCCAATTTTTTCAAGGCCCTGGCCCACTCGACCCGGATCTTCATTGTCGAGCAGTTAGCCGACGGTGAAAAATGCGTCTGCGAGCTGACCGCCATGATCGACGCGGACATGTCGACGGTCTCCCGCCACCTGGCCGTGCTGAAAAATGTCGGCATCGTCAACAGTAGCAAACGGGCCAATCAGGTATTTTACAGCCTGCGGACCCCCTGCATTCTGAATTTTCTGCAGTGTATTCACAACCCGCAGGCTCAGAGGCAGGACTGAGGCCACTCGCGCATACCGGCTCCCCTGTTGCCACGGTCTGAAAGGAACTTGTCGTGAATTGGAAAAAGGAATGGAAATCTCTGGCCGTCATCGTGGCCGGCTTTCTGCTCTGCTATTACCTGCCAGTCGATTGGCTGAGGAACCTGGAACGACTGCAGAACGCCCTGTGGGAGTCCCTCCACCTGGTCAAGTGGTATGCCCGCGAACATGTACTGCTCTGTCTGGTGCCGGCCTTTTTCATCGCCGGGGCGGTCGGGGTCTTCGTCAGCCAGGCCGCAGTCATGAAGTACCTCGGCGCCCGGGCCAACAAGGTTCTGGCTTACGGCGTAGCCGCCGTATCGGGATCGGTGCTGGCGGTCTGCTCCTGCACCATCCTGCCGTTGTTTGCCGGCATCTATCGCATGGGGGCCGGGCTCGGCCCGGCCTGTGCCTTTCTCTACTCGGGTCCGGCCATCAACATTCTGGCCATCGTACTCACCGCCCGGGTGCTCGGGCCTGAACTCGGCATCGCCCGCGCCGTCGGCGCCATGCTGTTCAGCGTCGTCATCGGCCTGTGCATGCATCTGTTTTTTCGCCAGGAAGAGCAGGCAAAGAGCGATGCCCAGGCCATGATGCCGGAACCGGAAGTGACCCGCCCCCTGTGGCATAACGCCTTTACTTTAGCCTCCATGATCGGCTTCCTGGGCTTTGCCAAGTGGGGCCGGTCGACCAGCGAAACCGGCCTGTGGCAGGCCATCTACTCGGCCAAATGGACCGTTACCGGCGGTTTTGCCATCGCCCTGGCGCTGATCCTTATGCGCTGGTTTCAGGTCTG
>JAUWLU010000074.1 GCA_030613545.1 Desulfuromonadales bacterium | reverse complement strand
GTTCCAAAGCAAATCAGAGTAAGGATTTTTGATTCATGTCGATGTAGGATGTCGACAAAAAGTTGCCGGGGAAGCCGTTCCACCCTGAAGCCTTGAGCTTGACAGTAGATTGGCTCCCCGCCCTCTTCGCCCATTCCGTGGAGTATCCGAGGCCTTGAGCTATGCTCCTGAGCCTGAATATGCAAGGAAGGTAGGCGATGGCCAGGGTCGGGGAACCGGCAACATGATAACTGAAATCCTCTTTCGGACAAAGGAACTAACAGATGTGCAACGTGGGTATTGATGTCGGCAGCAAAGAGCTTGTGATGGTTGTTCGGCACAAGGGGAAAAACCATAAGGCCCGAAGCTTCAACAACACACTTGAAGGTCATGCTCAAATCGTAAAGACACTGTCCTCAAAAAAGGGGGAGGTCAGAGTCTGCCTGGAAGCGACCGGGATATATCATTTCGATTTGGCGGTAGCTTTGAGCCGTTCCAATACCTTGAAGGTGATGGTAGTCAATCCGAAAGCGGCAAGACACTTTGCCGTGGCTCTCATGACCCGCTCCAAAACAGACCAGGTTGACGCCAATGTATTAGCCCTGCATGCCGAGACCATGCCCTTTGAGGCTTGGCAGGTGCCTGATGGCAAAGTTCTTGAGTTGCGAGCGTTTTCAAGAAAGATTGCGGCCCTTACCAATCTCAAGACTCAGACGAAAAACCAACTTCACGCGCTGAAGTCCAGCGTATCTGTTCCTGAGATCATTTTGGAGGAGACACAAGTCTCCATTGAGTTTTTTGAGATGCAGATTCAACGGCTCAAAGAGCATGCACTTACGCTCATCGGTTCCGAGGAAACTCTGCAACGTTCTCTGGAGATCATCACCTCAATTAAAGGGATCGCTGAGTCTAGCGCGATACAATTACTTGGTGAGCTGCTCATACTTCCCAAGGGCATGAACAATCGCCAGTGGGTTGCGTTTGCCGGGCTTGACCCTCGTCACTACCAGTCAGGAACAAGTGTCTCTAAAAAGCCAAGAATAAGCAAAGCTGGCAATTCTTACTTGCGGAGGGCTCTGTATATGCCAGCCCTCTGTGCATCCCGCAGGGATCCGTATGTAAGTGCCTACTACCAGCATCTTATCGAAAACCAGGGGCTCAAAAAAATGCAAGCAGTATGTGCCGTCATGCGCAAACTGCTACATGCGATCCATGCCATGCTGAAAAATGAGGCATATTATGACAACACGCGTTTTTTCAATATGGCCACCTGATAAAGAGCCTTATTTCTCAAAAAAAGACTTGCTGTGGAACAGAGTATCTACTGCGTTGCAGCGCTTTTTCAGGCCTTCGACATACCTTATGAATGCCTTCACCCCTGAAAAACCACTAGGCCTTGTAGGTCGAAATTTTTGCTTAGCCATCTCATGACTTTTTGCGAAAGCATCAAGTTTAATCGGCTGTGAGATTGTTGCTAAGATGTGATTTTAAGCGGCTGATGCGCCGATATGCCTGATCGATGCGCTGTTCGCTGATGCGGCCCTTTTGCACCAGTTCGTAGATCAACGAGACGGTACCGTCGACAATTTTTTCATCGCTATCGCATATTAGCAGAATGTCCACTCCTGCATTGATGGCACGCTCCACCGCCTCCGCCAGGGGATAGTGGCGGCTGATCGCATCCATCAGCAGGTCGTCGGAAATAACCACCCCGTCGTATGCTAGCTTTTCCCGTAGTATTCCGCTAAGGATTGGCCGGGACAGGGTTGCCGGCAGGTCTCTATCCAGCCGGGCGTTGTATACGTGGGCGGTCATGATGGCATCGGCCAGGCCAGCTTTGGCCAGATTCGCAAACGGCAGCAGCTCGGATTCCGACCAGGTTTCGGTGACGTCTACAAAACCACGATGGCTATCTGTGGTGGAACTGCCATGGCCGGGGAAGTGCTTCAGGCAGGTTGCTATACCGTAGGAGCGATGAGCCGCAATAACCTGGCCAGCATGAGCGGTTACTCGGGCCGGGTCAGCGGAAAACGAGCGCTCTAGGGAACCGATAACCGGGTTGTTCGGATTGCGATTCAAATCGACCACCGGGCTGAAATTGAAATTGATGCCGAAGCGATGCAGGGTTTTGGCGATGGTATTGGATCGCTGGCGGGTAATCGCAAGGTCGTTCCAGCGGCCGAGTTCGGCAAAACTGGTTGTGGGTGGAAAATTTGCCCGGGCCTTGAGGCGGCTCACCCGTCCGCCTTCCTGGTCTACAGCGATAAGCAGCGGGGTGGGGCTGGCGGCTTGCAATGAGTTGGTCAGAAGCTGCAATTGAGTGGGAGAAACGATGTTGCCTGTCGCCGTCGACCCTTTCGAGAGCTGGCTGCGCAGCATGACGCCGCCCAGATGGCGTTGGCGAATGTCCCGAAGCAGGGGGTGCTGAGGCGGCAACGTTGTGCCTTTGAAACAGACCAGCAGCATCTGGCCGATGCGGGCTTGCAGCGGTAGCGGGGGTGGGGCGGGCACGGCTGTTGAACGGTACCAGGAAAGGGTCAGCAGGACGACCAGCAGCCCTGCGCACAGGGCTCGACGCCATTTTATGACCAGGGAATAATTCAAAGGCAAGGGAATGGTTGCGATAAAAAAAGCCCGGCGGCTAACCGCTGGGCTTTTTGTTTAAGGGTTGTCAGATGCGACGACTTAGATTTTGCGGACGTTGGACGCCTGGGGGCCTTTTTGCCCTTCGGTCACGTCAAAAGAGACGCGGTCCCCTTCGGCAAGGGACTTGAATCCTTCGCCCTGGACTTCCGAAAAGTGGACGAAAACGTCCGGGCCGTTGTCCTGCTCGATGAAACCGAAACCTTTTGCGTCGTTAAACCATTTGACTGTACCTTCTGCCATTTTCTTCTCCATGTTTCCCGGTTGGGATGTTTTTGTTGTGGCGATCGAGTCCGCTGGCTGAAAGACACAAAGCCGAATTGGGTCTGTGTGCTTTGTTGTTGATTGACGCCGTGTCAATATGCCAGGCTGCAAAAATCCTCACAACATTTACCAAGATGACCGAAGGCTAACATGGGAACGTTTTTAAAAACAAGCATTTTCCTACCCCGGCCTGCAGAATAGAACGTTTTTTTACCAAGGAGAAATATTCACAATTTTAAATTTTACACGACAAAGAAAAGGAGTCAAGCTAGCCGCGCAAACATGCCTTTCAGGGGTGGAGAATGAGCGCAGAGGCTAGTCGTGGTTCGGCTTGCCCATGGCCATGGTAAACCCTATGCTGGATAACCGTTGATTTGGTCATGACTGGGAACCATTCGCGAGTCCAGTTCCAAATGTACAGGGCCCTTGGTATTGCGGTTCATTATGAAAAATATGGCTCATGCTTGACAGCATAGGGTGATTGCTGTTATTGTCCATCAATTAACCGTACTTTCTGGAAAACACGACCTATCGTAAAGCCCCGGAATTAACTCGGGGCTTTTTTATTTAAAGTAAAGGAACTCATGGATTTTCAAACCTTCGATTTTCAACCTCAGATCATGAGCGGCATCAAGGCCGCCGGTTATTCTTCCCCGACGCCTATTCAGCAGCAGGCCATACCGCCGGTGCTCAATGGAAGTGACGTGATGGGACTGGCCCAGACCGGCACCGGCAAGACGGCCGCTTTTGCACTGCCCATTCTGCAGCGCCTGTCCAGTGGCGGCAAAGGTTATGTTCGTGCCCTGGTTGTGGCTCCGACCCGTGAATTGGCCGAACAGATTCACGAAGCCTTTGGCAGTCTCGGTCAGCAGACCGGGCTGCGTAGTGTTACCGTCTATGGCGGCGTTGGCATCAATCCGCAGATTGCCAAACTGAAGCGGGGCGTCGAGATTGTTGTGGCCTGTCCCGGCCGCCTCCTTGATCATATCCGGCAGGGCACCATCGACCTATCCCGGCTCGATGTGCTGGTCCTTGACGAGGCCGATCAGATGTTCGATATGGGATTTTTCCCTGATATTCGGCGCATTCTCAAGCAATTGCCCAGCAAGCGTCAGACCCTGCTCTTTTCGGCGACCATGCCTAAGGAAATCCGCCATCTGGCCCATGAGGTGCTGCACGATGCCGTGACCGTTCAGGTGGGTACCACAGCCCCGGCGGAAACCGTCAGTCATGCTCTCTATCCGGTGGCCCAGCATCTTAAGACGCCACTGCTGCGGGAGCTGCTGCAGCGAACCGATACTGAATCGGTGCTGGTTTTCACCCGCACCAAGCATCGCGCCAAGCGGCTGGGGCAGCAGTTGACCCGCTATGGCTATCGGGCCACCTCGTTGCAGGGCAATCTGTCGCAAAATCAGCGTCAGAAGGCTTTGGACGGTTTTCGTGAAGGCACCTTCCAGATTCTGGTGGCTACCGATATCGCTGCCCGGGGTATCGATGTGAGCCAGGTTTCCCACGTTATCAATTACGACATACCGGCGACACCAGAAGCATATATTCACCGAATCGGTCGTACCGGTCGGGCATCCCGCAGGGGCGATGCCTTTACCATGATAACCAATGAGGACCGGGGCATGGTAAGGGCCATCGAAAGGCTTCTCAAAAGTACCATCGAATGTCATACCCTCGACAATTTCGACTACAACGCAGCGGCGCCGCCCAGGGAGCCTGTAAAGAGTCGTAATCAGGGATCCCAGGCTACGGACCGTCAGCGCGTGTCAGCCAGGCCCGGTAGTCGATCGGTTAAGAATGGAACCCGTTCCAGCAAGTCACCTCAGGGGGCCCAGCGCTCTCGTGGCCGGCAGAGCCAGGCAACGGTTTAAAGGTTTCTTGCGGGCGAAAGCCTGCAGGCATTGCATGACGGCCCGGTCGGTCTGACGTACTAAGTGTACTCAGACCGGCCGGGCCGTTTTTATTTTCCTGCTCAGACAGGGCAGGAGAGGAGAGACGGCGCCGACTTGGGGATCGCCTTTAAGGAGTTTTTGTCTCGGCCTGTTCGTTGCTGACCGCAGCCATACCCTGCATCTCCCGATAAATGGCCAGGAACTTTTGGTACGCGGCACCGTTGTTGTCCGGTTGCTCCGGTACCGAGAGGAGGGGGGCGCCTTGCAGGCGCTCCTCGATACTGCTCAGCTGGCTACGGAAGGTTGAGTCCAGTGCATCGAGGCTGGCCGCCAGTTGGCCTTGGTCCCCGCTTTCTTCCACAATGTTCAACGCGGAGGCGGCTGTTTGTCCCGCAGGCAGCTCCGTTTCCAAGGTGGACGTTACTGAGGGGCTTTTTTCAGCGCCCTGTTCAGCTTCGGGCGGAACTTCTTCGGTTGCGGCCACTTGGACAGCTTCCGCCGCCTGCAGGGTTGGTTGTTTGGGGGGCAGTAGCAAATTCTGCAGGGCCGCATGGAAATTGCCGTGGACTTGTTCGAGGGTCGGGGTCAGCAGCTGCTGGTCGAATTTCTCGCCTGCGACGCTGTTCTGAATTTCGGTGATAAAGGTGTCGGCAAGTTCTGCAAATTGGGGCAGGATCTCCTCTCCAATCAGTCCGTTACTATTCAAATCAGCGATCTTTTCTTTCAAAGCCAAGGCGAGTTCTGCTACGCCCTCCTGAGCCGTAGCTTGTATAGATTCATGTTCCAGAGAGGACAGCTGATCGAAAAAATTAATACGCAGGCGCAGTGCAGCCACCCCCTTGAAATGTCCCTCCTGAAGTAATCGCACAGCCCCTTGAGCCTGGTTCTTCTGCGGTGATGTTTCTGCAGACGTGGTCGATTTTTCAGTCTGCCTGGGCGGGATTTTTGGCTCGGGTTGACGAGCTTCCAGCCGCGCATTGCGTTTGGTTTGTTCCGTTTCTGGGGGCTGTATTCTGCTTGCGTCTACTTTCATGGTCTCACCTGCTTTGGGTTAAAGTGAATGGGGGCTCTCCTCTTTTCGACCGTTGGCAAGGAAATGTTTAGCCGTGGAAACGGGCAGTTAGCCATGCGGTTCGAGAAACGCTGCGGGCCAACTGAAGGGGGGGCTCGTATAATTGCCGAATCAGCGGCCCAAACCGCTCACCCGGATCAGCCCCGGTTCGCCCGGGACACCGTCAATGTTGATCGCCGCCGACAGAAAATGACCGATCAGCCAGGCGTTGGTCAGCAAATGACCACTGATGCCTGTGGTGCGCAGGCAGGAGGAGCCCGGGGCCAGGGCCAGAGGCAACAGCAGCTGATCCGCCAGATAGGGGTCGATAGCACCATCGGTGGCCAGCATAGCAAGCAGTTCATCGGCTGCCTGGTCGGCGACTTTTTCTGACGGCCTGCCGGGTGCCCCAAGCGTGCTGCAGCACAAGGAAGAATGTTCACATTGGGCCAGCACTGTCAGGGCTGTGCCGCGGCCGCGACCGGGCTGCTGAACGATCTCGCAACTCGGTTCGACGCCGCAGGGACGCAGGCGTTGCACCAGCCGGTCAGCCTGGCGGCGGGCGATTGATTCTGGCAGGTTGCTGACCAGGGAAATAATGCTCAGATTAAGCAGAGGGCCCCGTTCCAGCAGTTCAAGTGGACGCAAGCTGGCGCTGCCGCCGGTAGCCGCTTCGATTATGCCGCCGCCCCGAGGGTAGTAGCCGGCCTGTCGCAAGTGCAGTTTCAAGGAACAGCCGAGACGTTCCATGAAGGGGGCCCATTGCCAGGCGAGATAATGGAAACTTGGGCTCCAAGGTACGTGGGTACCGCCGCTGACGGTGACAGATGAGGGGCCTTTGACGCGGCTCAAGGGGAGCAGCAGGGTTTGCAGTACCAAGGGAGCCGAGCCGGCGGTGCCGATATCGAACCGGTAGTTGCCGGGGGCAACCGCGGCCGGAACAAAGGTCAATTCCGTTGAATTCACCATGGCGCCGGTGCAGCGGGCGTCGCTGATGCCGGCAGCGCCTATTATCGCCGCAAGGTGCTGGGGGCGTAGGCCGGGCCGTTTACGTCCGGCCCGGATGTTGACCAGACGAAAAGGCCGGCCGGTCACCAGTGCCAGGGTCAAGGCGCTGCGCAGGACCTGACCGCCCCCCTCGCCGTAAGCACCGTCGATAGTGAGCAAGTTTTGCGACATGGCAATTTTCCCCGGCACCAATTGAACAGGGTGGGTGCAGGCTCCTTTTGAGGGATTTTTCTCACTGCTGCAATGATATTCCCTTGAATCCAATTTTGCCAGACTAAGACCGCTTTGGCAGCGGCGCTTACCAGATATTTTGTTTATGGCCTAGCATTTTGAGGGCCATGCCCCTTTTGCCCCTGTTCTGTAAAGGTATACTGAATAAAACCGGGATTCCTTCCGGTTGTTCAGGAAGATTGCGACAGGGGAGGTGACATGCAAAAGCAGCGGCTGCTGGCGGTAGCCCGGGGCGATCAGTCGGCCGACCTGGTACTGCGCAATCTGCAGTTGGTCGATGTGCTCAATCATGAAATCTATGCCACGGCGATCGCTGTCTGCGACGGGCGCATTGCCGCCATAGGTGAAGATTGCCGCGGCGACGAAGAGCACGACCTGCAGGGGGGCTTTGTCTGCCCGGGCCTGATCGATGCCCATGTCCATATCGAAAGCAGCATGCTGCACCCCGCCGAATATGCCCGGGTGGTGGTCGCCCATGGCGTCACCACGGTTGTCGCCAATCCCCATGAGATCGCCAACGTCCTCGGTCTCAAAGGAATCCGCTATTTGCTGCAGGCCGGGGAGGGAGCCCCCCTCGATATCCTGCTGACTGTGCCCTCATCGGTCCCGGCTACCGACCTGGCCACCTCGGGGGCCGCTTTGACCACCAAGGATCTACTGCGACTGCGTGATCATCCGCAGGTGGTAGGGCTTGGGGAGGTGATGGATTTTCCCGGCGTGGTCGCCGGTAAGGAACGGCTGTTGGATGAAATTTCCCTGTTTGACGGCCAGGTCGTGGATGGCCATTGTCCGGCCCTGATGGGGCGGGATCTGCAAGCCTATGCCGCGGCCGGAATCTCTTCCGACCACGAGTGCTGCACCGTTGCCGAGGCGGAGGCCCGGTTGCGAAGCGGCATGAAACTCTTTTTGCGTGAAGGCAGCGCGGCGCATAACCTGCAGGATCTGTTGCCGCTGGTGAACCAGCACAATGAGCGCTGGCTTTCCCTGTGTACCGACGATATGAATCCAGCCGATCTGCTGGGCAAGGGTTCCATCGACCATCTGCTGCGCCTGGCAATGGCAGCCGGGGTGGCGCCCATTACCGCTTTGCGTATGGCGACTCTTAATCCGGCCGAACACTACCGCCTGTGGGATCGCGGGCTGCTTGCTCCGGGGAGGCGAGCGGATATACTGGTGGTGGACAGCCTTTCGTCCTTTCGACCACAGCGGGTTTATCAGGCCGGTCACCTGGTGGCCCGAGAAGGGCAGCTGGCCGCCAGTGTAAAGGCACAGCGGCCAGTGTCCGCAAAATTTGAGGATACGGTGCGGGTCGATTGGCAACGACTCGATCTCAGGGTGTCGGCAGGGGGGCGCCGCATGCGGGTGATCGGCGTGATTCCCGACCAGCTGGTAACCGACTGCCGGATTATGGCGGCGCATATCGTCGATGGTCGGGCGATTGCCGATTCAAGCCGTGATCTGCTCAAAATGGCGGTCATCGAGCGCCATCGCGGCAGTGGTCGTTGCGGTCTTGGCTTTGTGGTCGGCATGGGCTTGCAGCGTGGGGCCATGGCCAGTACCGTGGCCCACGACCACCACAACCTGCTGGTTGTCGGCGCCGACGATGCTTCGATGTTGACCGCGGCGCGGGCGGTGGCGGCCGTCGGTGGCGGCCAGGCGGTTGCCTTCGGCAATGAGGTGCTGGCCCTGCTGCCGCTGCCCATCGCCGGTCTGATGTCCAACGGTTCTATCGAACAGGTCGCCGCGGCCCAGGTTGAGGTTGCGGCTGCCGCTCGCCGGCTGGGCTGCACCCTGGCTGAGCCTTTCATGACCCTGAGTTTTCTGGCGCTGGAGGTCATTCCGGAGCTGAAGCTCACCGACCGGGGGCTGGTCCAGGTTCGGACCATGGAGTTCGTCCCCCTGTTTGTGGAGGATTGACATGGCCGGGATGGAACCGCAGCCGGCAGTGATGTTCACCGCCGAGCAGATTGCTCGTCGAGTGCAGGAACTGTCCCGGCAGATCAGCAGCGACTATGCCGCCGCAGACGAGCTGGTCATGGTCGGTGTGCTGCGGGGCTGCTATATCTTTCTGGCGGATCTGTCACGGGCTCTGACCGTGCGTCGTCGGATCGACTTCATTGCTGTTTCCACCTATGGTCAGCAAACCTGTCCTAGCGAATCCCTGCGGCTTATAATGGATGTGCGCTCCGACCTTGTCGGACAACATGTGCTCATCGTCGACGATATTCTCGACAGCGGCTTGACCCTCCACTATCTGACCCATATTTTGCGCGCCCGGAATCCCGCCAGTCTCCGCACCTGCGTCTTTTTACGTAAACCAGGCCGGTTACAGGTCGATATCGCCCCCGATTATCTTGGATTTGACATTCCGGATGTCTGGGTGGTCGGTTACGGCCTCGATTGTGCCGACCGTTATCGGGCCTTGCCCTATATAGGTCAGGTCGATCCGCAACGGCTTTGACATAGGCTCTCTGCTGCATATATCTTGCGTCGCCATTTTTTAAGTCAGGATGACCATTTTTGTGTTGTATTAAAATCAAATGCCATGGTATTTGTTTACTTTAATTGTCTCTCGAGTGAGGGGTTGCAATGACAACGAGGTCTTGTGGTGGGGTGTGCACCGCTGGGTTGCCGGGTAATCAACAGAGTTCCGATGTTCCGCAAATAGAGGAATTGAAAGAGCGTATCCGCGGTCTGGAAGAAGAGCGGAGCGGTCTGCTCGATTCCTGCAGCGAACTGCGGGCCAGTCACGAGATTCTGCTGGAAACAATTGGCGCTGCTAACCAGAAGCAGGTTCAGGCCGAAATGTTGAGCATGGAGCTGGAACAGGTTTTTTCCTCCTGTGCCGACGCCATGTGGGTGGTGCGTAACGACAAGACGGTGGTCCGTGCCAACGACGCCATGCTTACCTTGCTTGGTAAATCGGCAGAAGAGGTGGTCGGTCGCCTGTGTCGGAATGTGCTTGAGGCGTCCCTCTGTAACGAAAAATCCTGCCCCCTTAAACCGTCTGCTTGTACCGTTGCCGCCAAAGAGTACGATGTTTCGCGAGGGTTGCCGTCGGGAGAACAGCAGCATTTCATCGTGACTGCGGCTCCCCTGGTGACTCTGGACGGCACGCCTGGAATCGTGACACAATTCAAGGATATCACCGATCGCAAAAAGGCCGAAGCAGCTCTGGCCAAGGCCAATGATGCCCTTGCTCGAATGGCCCGTTTGGATAGCCTGACGCAGCTGCCTAATCGGCGTTCATTTGATGAAACGATAGAGCAGCAGTGGCGCCGGTTGGCTCGTGAAGAGCAAGAGCTTGCTCTGGTATTGTGCGATATCGATTGTTTTAAGCAGTACAACGACACCTATGGTCACCAGGCCGGCGACGAATGCCTGCGACAGGTTGCCAAGGTCCTTGGCGATTGTGCCAAACGTGTCGGAGATCTTGCCTGTCGTTATGGGGGAGAAGAATTTATCTTTTTGTTGCCGAACACCCCGCTGGAAGGAGCCGCTAAATTTGCCGACCGGGTCCGCCGGGCGGTAGAGGCGTTGGCTTTTCCCCATGTCACGTCCCGCGCGGCGTCGGTTGTTACTCTCAGCCTCGGTGTTGCGGCCCAGGTTCCCTGTGCTGACAGCTTGCCGGATGTTCTCCTCAAGGAAGCGGACGATGCCCTTTATCAGGCCAAGGAATCCGGCCGAAATCGCGTTGTTGTCGCCTGATTGCCCCTTTTTTCTCTCCTGTTCAATGTCTTTTTCCGTGCTTCGGTCCTTTTTGCTCCCCTTGCACAACTATGTCCTGCGCAAATTTCCTTTTTTGTTCCCAGCTTCGTTCGATGCAGTTGATACGTCAGACCGTGTCCTTCTTTATGTCTGTTGTTCGGTGGCGCAAGATGGGTGCTGGTAAGAACTGCAGAAATCACTTTGCCTGTAGCTATTGCGGCTCATTTCTGTTGCCTGGCGCAGTATTTATAGAAGATGTTATCTTTGATGGCGTCGCAAAAAGTCCGTCCTACTGCGTTGCAGCGCCTTTTCAGGACTTCGACATACCATATGTATGCCTTCACCCCTGAAAAAGCACTACGCCTTGTAGGTCGAAATTTTTGCTTAGCCATCTCATGGCTTTTTGCGAAAGCATTATCTTTAACTGGACGACCTCTCTGCAGAGGTGGGGTGCTTTATTATAGATAGTGTTCATCCGGAAACTCCGGATGAACACTGGCGAGTTTCTGATTTGGAACCGAGCAATTTTCCGTAAGGTCAA
>JAUWLU010000016.1 GCA_030613545.1 Desulfuromonadales bacterium | reverse complement strand
GCCAGCTCGACGCGGCAAGCCCCCCCCGCCGGCGCCTGGACCGTTGGCCCTAGGCCCGCGGCCGCCTCGCCGCCCCCCGCCGGGCCCCCCCCCCGCAGCGGCGGCCCCCGCTGCGCGACTGGGGGCTGCGGGTCAACCTGCAAGAGACGCGGCCGGCAAAGGGCATCGACCAGGTGCTGGAGATCTACGCCGAGCTCCTCGAGCGCCGCGATCAATTGCCCTATGAAATCGACGGCATGGTGGTCAAGGTCAACAGCCTGGACCTGCAGCGCGAACTGGGGGAGAAGACCCGCACCCCGCGCTGGGCCATCGCCTACAAGTTTCCGCCCCGCCAGGCACTCACCACCATCGACGATATCGTGCTGCAGGTCGGCCGTACCGGTGCCATCACCCCGGTGGCCCAGCTGCGGCCGGTGGAGGTCAGCGGCGTCCCCGTATCCCGCGCCAGCCTGCACAACTGGGACGAAATCGCCCGTCTCGAGGTGCGCATCGGCGATCAGGTGGTGGTCGAGCGGGCCGGCGACGTCATTCCCGACGTGGTGCGGGTATTGACCGAAAAGCGCAGCGGCGACGAACGGGCCCTGCCCCTGCCGGTGAGCTGCCCGGTGTGCGACGGACCGGTCAGCCGCCTCGCAGGGGAAGTGGTGCCCCGCTGTCAGAACAGCTCCTGCCCGGCCCGACTGCGGGAATCCCTCAAGCATTTCGTCGCCCGGCGGGCTATGGACATCGACGGCCTCGGCCAGCGGACCATCGATCAACTGCTGGAACGCGGCCTGATCAAAAACTTCGCCGACCTCTACCGGCTGCAGCGGGAACAGCTGCTGGACTGCGAACGAATGGGCGAAAAATCGACGGACAAGCTGCTGGCCGCCATCGCCGCCAGCAAGGATCGGCCCCTGGCGCGCTTTCTGTTCGCCCTCGGCATTCGTCAGGTCGGCGAGCATCTGGCCAAACTGCTCGCCGAGCAGTTCGGCACTCTTGCAGAACTGGCCGCCGCCGGCCGCGAGCAGCTGCTGGCCCTGCATGAAGTCGGCCCTCAGGTGGCCGACAGCGTGGTGGACTTCTTCGCCAACCAGCGCAACCGGCAACTGCTGGCCGAACTGCAGGACGCCGGGGTGCGCCCCCAGGCCGGCGAAAAGAGAAGCGGCGGGCCGCTGACCGGCAAGACCTTCGTCTTCACCGGCACCCTGGAGATCTTCAAGCGCAAGGAAGCTCAACAACTGGTCGAAGGTCTCGGCGGCCGCGCCTCCGGTTCGGTGAGCAAAAAGACCGACTACCTGGTGGCCGGCCGGGACGCCGGCAGCAAACTCGACCGGGCCAGGGAGCTGGGGGTAACCGTACTTTCCGAAGAGGAGTTTCAGCAATTGCTGGCAAGGATCGCCGACGATGAACAGAATTAGAATGATGCTGGTGGTACAGGGGCAAGTGCAGGGGGTCGGCTTTCGCTACTTCACCCTGCGCACCGCGCAAGAGCTGCAGCTCACCGGCTGGGTGCGCAACCGTGCCGACGGTGCGGTGGAGGCAGTATTGGAGGGATCCAGTGAAGCGGTCAGCGCCGCCCTTAAGGACCTGCGCCGAGGCCCGGAGGGCGGCCATGTCGAGGCGCTGCACGCCGAGGAGCAACCCTATCGCGGGGAGTTCAACTGTTTTGAGGTGCGGTTTTAAAAGCCTGACTCACGCGAAGCCGCGAAGAGCGCGAAGGGAAAATCAAAAAATCTTTTCAAGCTTTGGCTCACGCAACGACGCTACGGCGCAACGAAAGCAACCCCCAACCCTAAAGGTTTGTTCACGACCAAAAGCTGTCAGGGCTTTCTGAAAAATGATCAGGTTTAACGTTGCGTCGTTGCGGCGTGGCGTGAGGCTGGGATTTTTCTTCGTTTTTAAAGATTTTCTTCGCGGCCTTCGCGGCTTCGCGTGAGACCCGATCAAGCAGACCTTCCCGTCCCGTCACTCCTCTTCATCCCGCAAGGCCAGACTCTCCTTGTACACCTCGCTGCCGGACAGACCATAGACTTTGGCCACCTGCTTGACAATTTCGCGCATGGGCAGGTCCGTTTCAGCCCGCCAGCGGCGCAAAGCGTCCCGTACCGATTCCTCCGGTACGGTCTGCTCGGCAGGGCCGATGAGCAGCACGATCTCGCCCCGCACCTTGCCGGAAAAATGCTCGCAGGCCTGCGCCACGGTGCCGCGGAACAGCTCTTCGTGAATTTTGGTCAGTTCCCGCACTACCGCTACCGACCGCTCGTCGCCAAGCTCTGCCCGCACATCCTGCAGTGCCGCCGCCAGCCGGTGAGGCGCCTCGTAAAAGACCGTGGTGCGGGGCTCGCTCTGCAGCGGCCGCAGCGCCTGGCGCCGAGCATGGGTCTTGGCCGGCAAAAAGCCTTCAAAGGCAAAGCGCTCCGTCGGCAGACCTGCCATGGACAGGGCGGCGATCAGCGCCGACGGACCAGGGATCGCGCTGACCGGAATGCCGGCCTCATGGCAGCGCTGCACCAGCAGACAGCCAGGATCGGAGATGGCCGGGGTGCCGGCGTCGGAGATCAGCGCCACGTCCCGCCCCTCCTGCAAGGCGTGCAGGAGTCGTTCACCCTTGGCCGCCTCATTGTGCTGAAAATAGCTGGTCAAAGGGGTTTCGATGCCATAATGGTTGAACAGCTTGCGGCTATGACGGGTATCCTCGGACGCTACCAAGTCGACCTCGCGCAGAATGCGCAAGGCCCGCGGGGTCAAATCCTCCAGATTGCCGATGGGCGTCGCCACCACATAGAGGGTGCCGCAGCGGCCCCTTCCCGCCCCCTTAGTCATCACGGTCTGCGACCTCCGACTGTTCAAGTTCCTGCAGCCAAAGATCAACGCAGGCGTCGCTCGGCATGCGCCAGTCGCCCCGCGGGGAGAGAACCACGCTACCGACCTTGGGGCCATCGGGCAGACAGGAGCGTTTGAACTGTTGGGGTAAAAAGCGCCGGTAGAAGACCTGCAACCATTGACGCAACACTTCGTCGCTAAACTGATCGGCAAAGGCCTGACGGGCCAAAAACAGGATCTTGCCGGGCCGGTACTGCAGACGCACGCAGTGGTAGAGGAAGAAATCGTGCAGCAGGTAGGGACCGACCTTGTCCTCGGTGCGCTGCTTGATCTCGCCGTTTTCGTGAGGCGGCAGCAGCTCGGGGGAGACCGGCGTCTCGCAGACGTCGATCAGAATGTCGGCGGTCTCGCCGGAAAACTCCGCTTCGGCGCACCAGGCCACCAGGTAGCGCACCAGGGTCTTGGGCACGCCGCCGTTGACACCGTACATGGACATATGGTCGCCGTTGTAGGTACACCAGCCGAGGGCCAGCTCGGACAGGTCGCCGGTGCCGATGAGCAGGCCACCGACCTGATTGGAGATATTCATCAGCAGCTGGGTGCGCTCCCGGGCCTGGGCGTTTTCGTAGGTGATGTCGTGGACCGTCTCGTCGTGACCGAGGTCGGCGAAGTGCTGGCGCACCGCCGCATCGATGGAGATCACCCGCAGGGTGACACCGAGCAGTTCGGCCAGGCGCTCGGCGTTGCTGCGGGTGCGGCCGGTGGTGCCGAAGCCGGGCATGGTGATGGCCTCGATGCCGGACCGGTCATAGCCGAGCTTGTCAAAAGCCTTGACCGTCACCAGCAGGGCGAGGGTCGAATCGAGGCCGCCTGAGATGCCGATCACCGCCCGGCAGCAATTGACATGACGCAGCCGCTTGGCCAGGCCGGTGGTCTGAATCTCGAAGATCTCGTAACAGCGCTGGGCCCGCTCTTCCGCCGCCGGCGGCACGAAGGGGGTCGCCGGCACCGGCCGCAGCAGCAGGGGCGAGGCGATCGCCTCGGGCAGGGGAAAGTCGACCATGCGATAAGCGGTTGCGCTGCGCGAGGCGGCGAAGCTGTTGTTCTTGAGCCGCTCGTTGACCAGTCGCTCGATGTCGATATCGGCGCGAATGGTCTGGCTGGCGAACTGAAAACGCTCCGTCTCGGCCAGTACCACGCCGTTCTCGGCAATCAGCGAATGGCCGGAGAAGACCAGGTCGGTGCTCGATTCGCCGGGTCCGGCCGAAGCATAGACATAGGCCGCCAGGCAGCGGGCCGACTGGGCCTGCACCAGGGCGCGGCGATAGGCTTCTTTGCCGAGCAGCTCGGGGCTGGCCGACAGGTTGAGCAGCACCGTCGCGCCACTCACCGCCATCTGGCCGCTCGGCGGGCTGGCCACCCAGCCGTCCTCGCAGATCTCGATGCCGATCACGCAGTCGGGCAAACCTTCGGCGCGAAACAGCAGGTCGGATCCGAAGGGGATCGCCTCACCGCGCCATTCGACGAAGTCGGCGCTGCGATCGGCGGCCGAGGAGAACCAGCGTTCCTCGTAGAACTCCTGGGTATTGGGCAAAAAGGTCTTGGGCACCAGGCCGAGAATCCGGCCGCAGGAGATGAAGGCCGCACAGTTAAAGAGCCGCCCCCCCTGGGCCACCGGCGCGCCGACCACCAGGGTCAGCTTCTTTTCGGCGCTGAACTCGGCCAACTCGAAGAGGGCCTGCTGGGCCTGCTCGATAAGCAGCGACTGAAAGAACAGATCGCCGCAGCAATAGGCGGTGACGCACAGTTCGGGCAGCAGAAAGAACCGGCAGTCGGCCGCGGCACTCACCGCCTGGCGAATCTGCTCGCAGTTGAAAGCGATATCCGCAACCCGATGCTCGGGGCTCACCACCCCGATTCGGACCAGCCCATGAACGGACAATCTGGTTTCCATGTTCACTTCCCTCTCTCGTATTAACAGTCCGGCAGGCCGAAAGCATCGGCGATATGTTCGATCTGTGCCTGCTCACCTACCACCCGCACCGCCAGCACGTCGAAGCGCGGCTGCAGGTCCTGCCAGCCCTGTTCGTTGAGATACCAGCTGGCAGCCCGCAGGATCTGTCTCTGTTTGGTGATGCCGACCGCTTCCTGGGGCGCGCCGTAGCCGCTGCCCCGCCGGGTCTTGACCTCGGCAAAGATCAGGGTCTTGCCCTTGCGAGCGATGATGTCGACTTCCCCCACCGGGGTGCGCAGGTTGCGCGCCACGATCTTCATCCCCCGGCGGCGCAAAAACCGGGCCGCCTGCTCCTCGCCCCATTTACCCAACGATTGGCGCTGCTCAGTCACGGCCCCTCCGACGATTGTGGTTTCAGGCCCGCCGCAGCAACGGTTGCGGGGGCCGGTTAAACCTTCAGCGTTACCGCGCTAAGCGATAGCAACTTATACCCCTTGGCCGGAAAAGCTGTCAATTTTTTTTACCTTAGTCCCCGCTTGTGCGGTCCGGCGCAAAAGCCCACCTCCCCCGCTGCCGAAGCGCCGACTTTTTGACATTCGACCAAACTGGCCGACAATAGAAGGACGGGGCCACACAGCCCCGGCGAAAAACGAGGGAAAGGAGCAGGGGCATGACCGGAACCGTACTGATCACCGGCGCCAACCGCGGTATCGGCCTGGAACTGGCCAGCCAGTATGCCGCCGATGGCTGGCAGGTGCGGGCCTGCTGCCAGGAACCGGACCGCGCGGAGAGACTGCAACGGATCGGCGAATCAGCGGACGGACGGCTGACCATCCACGCCCTCGAGGTCACGGACCGCGAGCGCATTCAGGTCCTGGCCAGCGAGCTGGAGGGGCAAGCGATCGACATCCTGTTCAACAATGCCGGGGTCCGTGGCGGCGACCATCAGACCCTGGGCGACGTCGATCTCGACAACTGGCTGCAGACTCTGCGGGTCAATACCATCGCCCCACTGCTGATGGTCGAAGCATTTCTCCCACTGGTGGCTCGCAGCCGGCGGCGGATCATCGCCATCATGGGCAGCACCATGGGCAGTATCGCCGAAAACGCCTCGGGCGGCCAATACATCTACCGCACCACCAAAGCCGCCGCCCACATGGTCGGCCGCAGCCTGGCCTCGGATCTGCGTTCGCAAGGCATCATCTCGGTGCTGCTTCATCCCGGCTGGGTGCGAACCGACATGGGGGGAGTCAACGCCCCCGTCTCCCCGGCCGACAGTGTCGCCGGCCTGCGCCGGGTGCTGGCCGGGCTGCAGCTGAAGGACAGTGGGCGTTTCTTCGATTTTCAAGGTCGGGAGCGACGCTGGTAGCCGCCGATCGGCAACCAGGCAAGACCTGCCTCCCCCTCAAGACGTCGACCGACCGCCAACATAAATGGCCCGCCCGCAAATATCGGGTGGGCCATTTATGTTAACCGGCAACAGATACCGAGCCGATACGGCCTGATATAATTTTGCAACATGCCGCATCAAGGAGGTGTCTCCATGACCGCGAATGAAAGCAGGACCAGGAATCTTGATGGCGTCGCAAAAAGTCCACCCTACTGCGTTGCAGTGCTTTTTCAGGACCTCGACATACCATATGCATGCCTTCACCCCTGAAAAACCACTACGCCTTGTAGGGCGAACTTTTTGCTTAGCCATCTTATGAGTTTTTGCGAAAGCATCACATATGCTAGGCCATAAAATGGTGCGTTTATCTCTTCGGACGCTTTGCGCGAGACCCTTGCCTGACAGGGTCAGCGGCGCTATCATGGTTCCATGACTGAATTAACCGCAACCAGCAGAAATTCCGGTCAATCCGTATTGGCTTTTTTACAGCAGCAAATTCCGGCAGCCCCGGCCGGTTATCTGCAGCAACTGGCCCGCAAGGGCAGGCTGCTGCTCAACGACCAGGCCACCACGGGGCAAGCGCTGCTGCAATCCGGCGACATTTTGACCCTGCCGGCCAGCAAACGCCTGGCGCAACTGCTGCAACAATCGCAGCAGGAGCAGATCGAGGTTCTGCTGGAAGGCCCCGACTTCCTGGTGGTTTACAAACCGGCCGGGCTGGCGGTGCACCGCGGAGTCGGCCATGAAACGGACAATCTGGCCGACCGGGTGGGCAACTGGCTGAAACGACGGCGGCTGCCCTTCAGCGCCCTGCCCGTGCACCGGCTCGATGTCGGCACCTCGGGGCCGGTACTGTTTGCCAAGGGACGCCGGGCGGCCAGCATTCTGGGCAGCTATTTCATGACCGGCCAGGTAGAAAAACATTATCTAGCCCTGGTAATCGGCGAGGTGGCTGCCGAAGGCGAACTGCACACCCCGGTGCCGGCCAAGGGCAAGCTGCGCACGGCCGTCACCCGCTACCGCCGAGTGGTCGGCAATCAACACTATTCGCTGCTGCAACTGGAACTGGTCAGCGGCCGCAAGCATCAGATCCGCCGCCAGCTGGCCGATGCCGGCCACCCCCTGATCGGCGACCGGCGCTACGGTGGCCCGATTCTTCTGAACTGCCGGCGACCCTTTCTCCATTGCTGCTACCTGGCCTGGCCCGACTCGACCGACGATCAGCTACTGACCGTCTCCTGTCCGCTGCCTCAAGACCTGCAGAATCTGTTGTCGGCAGTCGATCTCTGCCTGCCCAGCGGCTGACCTTGCCAACCGGTTAATGCAACGCACCTCATTTCAGTTGCCCCACCGCGCCATATAGCGCAGAATAGTCGGACAGGATGAACTCGAGCAAAGGATTCCCATGTTTCGCCGCCACCCCATTTTGACCCTTCTCGGCCTGCTGGGCGTCGCCGGTCTGCTGAGCGTGGCCCTCTTGCTGGCCACCTTCGACCTGAACCACTACCGGGAGGAGCTGCAAAACCGCCTCAGCAGCACCTTGTCCCAGCCAGTCCGACTCGGCGCGGCCAGCTTGTCTCTCCGCCCCGGCCCAACTTTTGATTTCACCGCCATTGAAATCGGCAGCAAAGAGAACCGCTTGCTGGAAGCCGACAGACTGTCCCTGCAAACCAAGTTGCTACCGCTATTCATTGGTAGACTCAGTTTCGAAAAGATCGTTCTTCATCACCCTCGACTGCGCCTCACGCTGCCCCCGCGCACAGAGCAAACTCCGGCCCAACCGAGCCCCACGGTGCTACTTAACAAACTGCTGAACACCGTGCGGGTCCATTCCCTGCAAATTGACCAAGGCACTATGTATCTCAACGATCTGCGGCGTCAAAACGCCCCTTTTAAGCTGCAGCTGACGGACATCGATCTGCGCGCGCGAAACATCTATTCCCGCAATAAGGGCCGTCTGCAGCTCAGCGGCCAACTGGCAGGCAAGCTCAACGGCCACCTGCAGGCCGCGGGGCGCCTGGCCCTGCCGACCGATCCGGCCCGCTGGCGCCAACTATGGCTGGATCTGTCGGTCCGCCTGAAAGGCATCGATCCGAATGGCCTATGTGGCCACTACGCCGCTCAAGCAGGTTGCAGCGGCAGCAGCGGTCGGTTCGACATGGATCTTGCTCTGCGTGGCTCGCCGCAGGAAGGCCTCTCTTTTTCAACCGACCTGCGTGGCGACCGACTGCTGCTGAAGTTGCCTGAGCACTATCCCCAGCCGCTCCCCCTACAGAAGTTCGGAATTTCCGGACGCTGGACAGCGGACACCGGGCTGAGCAAATTCGATGATCTGGCTCTGCAACTGAACGAACTTCAACTGGGCGGCCACTTTTCCCTGCAGCACGGCGAGGCAGACCCCTGGCTGGAGGGCGGCCTGTCCACACCGGAACTGCCCCTTACCGCCATCGCCCGCCTGCTGCCTGCCGACCGACAGCCCTTCAGCCACCTGCTACAGGGGCAGACCCTCGGAGGCACTCTGCGCCTAGACTACAGCCGCTTTGCTGGACCCCTTTCTCAATTTCAGCAACAAGCGCTGCACCAGACGATCAAAGAGGCCACCCTTTATCTGCGCGACGGCCAGTTCCGTTTCGGCAAGAGCCCCCTCTTTACCCAGGTAAGCGCCACCGCGACCTGGCAGCAACAGCAACTGGCCCTGAGCGACGGCAAAGCCCGGGTGCTCGAATCCACCCTGCAGTTTTCCGGCACCATCGAACAGCCCTTTCAGCCTACGGCCTCGGCCACCTTCGGCGCAGGCTGGGTGCTGCCGGGCCGCAACCTGGCACAGCTCTACGAAAATCCGAGGCTGCAACCGCTAGCAGCCGAAGGACCGATTCCGGTCAGCTTCAACATGAGCGGCCAGCTTACCCAACTGCAATGGACGCTGCAGGCCGACCTGCAGGCCTGCAACCTGCGCTACCAGCAACTGCTGGCCAAACCGGCGGGCATGCCGAGCGGTCTCAAACTGCAGGGACAGCTCACCACGGACGAACTGCAACTGACGGACGGCAACCTGCAGCTAGGCCCGGTCAAGCTAACTGTTGCCGGCCATTATAAGCGTCAAGCAGCACAGGATTATGTCTTGCAAATGGCCTTGGCCGACACCGACCTTGGCAACTGCCTGCCGCTGATGCCAGCCCTTGAGCCCTTTCAGCTGCGAGGCAAATTGTCCGGCGAATACCGCCTGCAGGGCTCCGCCCACTCTGTTCAACAGGGGCGAGGCGCCCTGCATCTGGCGGAATGCGGAGTGCACTTCCCCGGCGTGCTGGGAGGTGATCTGCAGAAGTTTTCCGGGCGCCTGAAACTTTTCCCGGACCACATCGAATGGCAAGGCGTGAAGGGCCTGCTCGGTCAATCGGATGTGACCCTCGGCGGACGGATCAGCAACTGGTCGAAGCCCCGCATCGAACTGGAGCTCACCGCTCGGAAGTTGCGGGCTGACGAGCTGATTTTCCCTTCTCCCAAAGCTTATTTGCACCGGCTCAAGGGGCGCCTGGTCTTTGTCGGCAACCGGGTCGATTTCGACGATCTGCAGGTGACCCTCGATGGCGGCAGCCAAGTGGCCGTCAACGGCAGCCTGCGAGGCGGCGAACAGCCGGAGCTCAATCTCAGCGCCAGCGCGGCATGGGCCAATATCGATTCTGTTGTTGCCCTCTGGCAAGGGCCGGAAAAACCGGCCCGTTCCTCCGGAAAACAGAAAATCAAAGTGGTGGTCAAAGCCGAAGTAGCCGCAGGCACTTATCAGGGGCTGAACTTTGAGCAGGCCACGACCACCGTCACCTCGGTAGGCGGCTTGCTGCGCATCAGCCCGCTGCGTTTTTCTACCGGCAGCGGCAGTTGCCTGGCTCAGATCGCCCTGCAGAAGGACGCAAAGCAAAATCGGCTACTGACCGTTTCGGGACAGGTCAAGGAAGTCGAGGCGGGAAGCCTTCAGTACGGCAAAATACTCGGGGAAAAAGGCTTGCTGAGCGGCGCATTGGACGGGGATTTTCAGCTGACGGGTGAGTTGGGGGGTAATTTTCTGCCGACGGTGGACGGCGGTTTTCGGCTGACGATCAAGGAGGGCGTATTGCGCAAGTTCACCTTTTTGGCCAAGGTCTTCTCGCTGCTCAACGTATCCCAGATTCTCACCCTGCAACTACCGGACATGGTTGAGGAAGGCATGCCTTTTTCCAGTCTGGAGGGGAGCTTTGTGCTGCGTGACGGGATCTTAACGACCGAGGACCTGTTCGTAACCAGCAACGCCATGAACCTGTCGCTGGTGGGCGATATCGACCTGGTCAAGGAAGAACTCGACTTGATCCTCGGCGTCAAACCCTTCGGCACCGTCGACAAGCTGATTACCCACATACCGATCGCCGGCTGGCTGCTTACCGGTGAGGAAAAAGCCCTAATCACGGCTCATTTTGAGATCACGGGGCCGAGCCAGGCGCCCAAGGTGCAACCGATTCCGGTGACCTCTATCTCGAGCAAGGTTCTCGGTATCTTCCAAAGGGTGCTCGGCCTGCCGGGCAAGCTGATCACTGATCCCGGCGAGGTCATCACCGGTCAACCGCAGCAGCCGGCTCCTTAGGTACCTGGCCGCGATAGAGGGTTACAATGCCGCCGCTCAGGTCGCGATGGGCCACCTTGACAAAACCAGCCTCGCCGAGCAGCTCTTTAAAGGCGCCGCGAGAGGGAAACCGTTGCACCGAATCGGGCAGATAGCGATAGGCGGCCGCCTGGGACAGCAGGCCGCCCAAAAAGGGCAGCAAACGGTGGAAATAGAATTGATAACAGGCCCGAAACAGGGGTTGAAGCGGCTCGGAGAATTCCAGCACCACCAACTGAGCACCCGGCTGAAGAACGCGGCACAGTTCCCGCAGAGCGGCCGGCCGGTCGGCGACGTTGCGTATGCCGAAGGCGATCGTCGCGCCGACACAGCGATCCGCCGCTAAAGGCAGGGCCTCACAGGCCGCTCGAACCACAAAGAAGCGCTGGCCATGAGGGCTGGCGAGCATCTTCTGCCGGCCACGACAAAGCATTCGAGCTGAAATATCGCTGGCAACCACCTGCAGTTCGGCCGAGGTTCGCCTGGCGATCTCCAATGCGACATCGCCGGTACCACTGGCTGCATCGAGGACCATCCCCCGCTGCGGCAGTTGCAACCAACGCACGGCACAGCGTCGCCAGTAGCGATCGATACCGAGGGACAACAACCGGTTGAGCAGGTCATAGCGAGGGGCCACGGCATCAAACATGGCACCTATCGTTTGGCGATCATTACCGGTATTTTGCATTGCCAGTCCATGCTCCCATACAAGACTTATTGCCTCCTGAAACAGCGGCTCGTTGTATCACAGATCCAACCGGTCGCCAATGGCAAAGACCCGGCCGTCCTCTGTCGGCTAAAAGAAAGGTTGTTATGTCACCCCTTATCGTCACCGCCGCCCTGCTGCGCAAGGATTCCAGGATCCTGATAACCAAACGCCCTGCGGACAAACAGCAGGGCGGATTCTGGGAATTCCCGGGAGGTAAGCTGCAAAGCAACGAAACGCCGCAACAGGCCCTGCAACGGGAATTGCGGGAGGAACTCGACCTCGAAGTAGAGGTCGGAGCGATTTTCGAGGTGGTCTATCACCGCTACGACTGGGGCCCGGTGCTGATGCTGGTCTACGAATGCCGCCCGCTGAGCGAGGTCATTCGCAACCTGGAGGTTGCCGACCACCGCTGGATCGCCGTGGAACAGCTGCCCGAATACGATTTGCTGCCGGCCGATCAGCCGATTGTCGACAAACTGCTGCGCCAAGGGCAGCGCGGAGAATATTCGGCGGTCGGAATCAGTTCGTCAGCGGCACGGTAAAGGTGACCCGGGTCCCCGCTCCCGCTGCACTTTTCAGCCAAATGGCACCGCCATGCTGCTCAACGATCTGCCTGGCGATGCTCATACCGAGGCCAATTCCCTTGGCGGCAGTATCGGAAAAATCGGCCCGGTAAAATTTATCGAAGACCCGCTCGCCCTGCTCGCTGGTCATTCCGATCCCCTGGTCGACGACCGTAACCTGGCAATAGCCGTCGATCCTCTCTGCACAAACGCGAATCAGGCTGCCTTCCGGCGAATACTTGACCGCATTGCTGAACAGATTTTCCAGCACCTGTTCCAGCTTGTCGGCATCAGCCTGCACAGACTCCGGAAGGTTCTCCGCCAGGGGCACCTCAAAAAGATGTTTTGGAGCCAGCAAGCGATAGTGTTCCACCACCCTGGCAAGCATCGGCCCGATAGCGACCTTGTCAATATTCAGGGGCAGCGGTTTGCCCGCGTCCAGGCGACTGATGTCGAGCAGGTCGTTGACCAGCTTGGCCAGCACCTCGGCCTTGCCGTTGATCTCGGCAATGAATTCCTTTTGCTGAGCGGCGCTGAAGCCGCCAAACTCCTCCGGGTTCATGCACAGTTCCGAATAACCGAGAATGGCAGTCAAGGGGGTGCGCAACTCGTGGGCGGCCAGGGACATGAATTCGGCTTTCATGCGGTCCAGCTCCCGTTCGCGGGTGACATCCCGCAACGCGGTGAGGGCACCGCTCACCCGTCCCTGCTTGTTGCGCATCAGCGAGGTGCGCGCCTGCACAATACAGCCCTCTGCCGCTGTAGATCGTGGCAGGGAGATATCGGTTTGCAGCAAAGGCGGGGCATGATGTGCATAGATCGCCTGGATCTGTTGCAGCAGCCCTTCATCCTGCAGGACAGCGGCAACCGGTTGACCGATCGGGCTTTGCCGGCCGCTTTGAAGAAACTCTCGGGCCGAATCGTTAATCAGTACAACCTGGTGGCTGCGAGGGTCGGTAACGATCAGACCGTCCGCTGTCGACTTGATGATATTGTCAATCTGATCCCGCGCCTGCTCAGCCTGAGCCAGAGCTCGCTGCATTCCGGCCTCGGCCTGCTTGCGCACGGTAACGTCCTCGGTCACGCCGCGAAACCCTTGACAGCTTCCATCTACGGCGATAATCGGCACGCCGCTGATACGCAGATAACGCCTGTGTCCCTCTCTATCGAGAGCCCAGGTTTGCAGATTCCTAAAGGCCTGCCTGGGCGTAGCCGGGTCGCAAAACAGGCGCTCCAGGCGCTGAGCTTCTCTGTCGGCGAACAATTCGAAGCAACGTCTGCCGCACAGCTCCTCGGCGGCAAATCCCAGCATCTCCTCGACCTTGTCCGAACAATAGATAAAACGCCCGCTAGCATCGATCTCCCAGATAAAATCGGCCATGCTCAGGGCGATATCCCGAAATCGGGCTTCGCTGTGACGCAAGCGACGCTCGGCCTCTTTGTGTTCGGTAATATCGATAGCCAGCCCCAGCAACCCTTCGACGTCCTGTTGCGAATTGACCACCTTGGTCTTCACCACCCGATAAATATGCTGGCTGCCGTCCACCGAACTGATCGACTCCTCACTTTCCACCGGCCCGTCGGCATTAAACGCCTCAGCGTCGGAAAGCATGCACTCGATCGCTTCCTCCGCGCGCATGACTGTTGAATAGTGAGACGCCCGCAGAAACTGTTCTTCACTGACTCCCGTGGCAAGACAAAAATTGTGATTGGTGAAGACCATCCGCTGATCTTTGTTGAGCATCCACAGGCCGATAGGGGCGGCTGTAAAGATGGCATCGAGCACTTGCCCGCGGCGATAGGGGCGCTTGCTGCGCTTTTCATGGCGGATTCCGCTGCTTTCAGCGGACCCCCCGAACAATCCCCCTGAGGCGGGCACCGCTTTAGCATCGGGGGGCAGATAATAACGATTGGAGAACCTTTGCCCCTGATGAATGAGCTGCGGGTAGAGGCGCAAGGCTTCTACAAGCAGGCCGCTTGTCACCTGCTGACGGTCGTACCCGCATAGTAGGGCGATACCCGTGGATGCCGTCAAACGGCCACATCCGACCAGGCACTCTTGCAGCCAGGCGAGATCCTTCTCCAGCATGGCACCGGACATTTCCCAATAGATTCGAGCACCGCGAAATCCCTGCGCCATCGCCTTACGCCCGGCAGCGGCCAGGCAGGCCACCGCCTCGGCGGGAGACGGTGCCGTCACCAATCCCAGGCCTTCGGGGGTGGCAAAAACCAGGCGACCGCTTTGCTCCGCCTCGCTCATTTCCAGCCCCTGTTTTTTCAGCCCGGCACGAAAAACTTCTTGCAAGGGACCGGAGACGACCACCACAGCCTGTTCTTGCCCATCCAGACCGGCCGTCAGATAACGGGCTACCTCCTTGTCCCGCTCGCTGCCCTGTCGATAAATCAGACAACAGTACAAGGGGCTCTGGCTATCTTCATGGGCAGGGGGCATCGGTTTCAGAGGAGGGCTTTGGTCATGCATAGGATTTCTCCAGACAATAGTCGCTGCACCAAGAATTCGCTGTTGCTGGCATTGCAGAATTAACAGTTTCTACATTAACACAACCGGCCGGCACGGCGAATCGGTTTTTGCCACTGCACCCCGCCCCTGGTATTACGGCAAAAATCGTGCTAAACAACGGCCATGGAAATTCATTTCGAAACGATCGGCACCATCCGCTCCTGCTACAAGGAGAAGTTCGGGATCCCCCGCCAGGCCGGCCTGGCGCCAACGGCGACAGCCACCCTCGAGTTGCTGCCCCCCTTTAACCGGGCCGAAGCCTTTACCGGTCTGGAGGGATTTTCTCATCTCTGGCTGCTGTTCCTTTTCCATGGCAATGACCGCCAGGGCTGGAAAGCGACCGTACGGCCCCCGCGGCTGGGCGGCAACGCCCGTCTCGGCGTTTTCGCCACCCGATCCCCTTTTCGCCCCAACCCCATCGGCCTCTCCGCCGTAGAACTGGAGCGCATCGAACAGCACGCCGGCAAGGTAATACTGCATCTCAAGGGGGTCGATCTGCTCGATGGCACACCGATTATCGATATCAAGCCCTATCTGCCCTATGCCGACGCCATCGCCACAGCCAGCGGCGGCTTCGCTGCCGAAGCGCCAAACGGCCAGCTGGCCGTTCACTTTCTGCCCCAACCGGAGCAAACCTGCCGAGCCCTGGAAAGGGACCGCTATCCCGGCCTGCGGCAATTGATCATCGACACCCTGCGCAGTGACCCGCGCCCCGCCTACTACCAGCAACGCCCGCAAAAGCGCTGTTTCGGCATGAAGTTGTTCGATTTCGACCTGCGCTGGGAGCAGGACGACGACGGCATTACGGTAATCGAACTCCATCGCAGCGACCGCTGACGGGCAAACCTGCCAGCCGCCGTGGCCGCCCTGCCACACCCTCAGGAATATCCGCCTCTTAAACAGCAAACGGGTGGCAAAAGAACTTCTTTTGCCACCCGCCGCCATCTACCCCTATTTAAATCGAGCTATCAGTATTTGCCGAACTCCTTGTCATCAAGGGCGATCATCTGGCTCGGATCGCTATCGTTCGCCGGGCTGGCGGCACCTTGCGAAACAGTTGCCGCATTGCCTTCATAGCCCAGGGCCGGAGCGGTCCCCTGCGGAGCCGCCACCAGTTTTGGAACAGCCGCGCTGGCAACGCAGGCGCCCCCCTTGAGGTGGAACTGTCCGAGCATCTGCTGCAACAGGGTCGACTGACTGGCCAACTCTTCCGATGCGGCAGCGCTTTCTTCGGCGTTGGCGGTATTCTGCTGGGTGACCTGGTCAATCTGGTTCAGGCCCTGAGTAACCTGGCTGATGCCTTCGGACTGTTCATTGCTGGCTGCGGCGATTTCCGCCACCAGGTCGGAAACCTTGGTGGTACCGGCGACAATCCCCTTAAGGGCCGCTTCGGTCTTTTCGACGATATTATTGCCATGGCGGGTCTTCTCCGCCGAGTTCTCGATCAGTTCGGCGGTTTCCTTGGCCGCCTTGGCGCTGCGTCCGGCCAGATTACGCACCTCTTCAGCAACCACCGCAAAGCCCTTGCCATGTTGACCGGCACGGGCCGCCTCGACGGCAGCGTTGAGAGCCAGCAGATTGGTCTGGAAGGCGATTTCGTCGATGACCTTGATGATCTTGGCAATGTCTTCACCGGAGCGGTTGATATCGCCCATGGCATTGACCAGGTCGGTCATCAAACTACTGCCGCGGTTGGCAGCGTTCTTGGCTCCCTTAGAGAGGGAGTTGGCTTGGCCGGCGTTTTCGGCGTTGAGCTTGGTCTGGGAGGCCATCTCGGTCATGGAGGCGGTGATCTCCTCCAGTGAGGCGGCCGATTGGGTCGCGCCCTGGGAAAGGGCCTGAGACGCATCGGAAACCTGGGTCGAACCGCTGCCGATCTGCTGGCTGGCCGTCTGCACCTGGCCGAGCAGATCGTTGAGGCGATCGACCATCTTGCGCAGGGCCCTGCCGAGCACGTCCTTGTCGGAAGCCAAATCGACATTCATGGTCAGGTCGCCATTGGCGACCTGTTCTGCAATCTGTGCCTTCTGCTCCAGACCGTCGGCCATGGCGTTGAGGGCGGTACTTAACTGACCGACCTCATCAGCGCTTTCGATCTGCAGCCGCTGGGAAAGGTCCCCGGCACCGATGGTATCGGCCAGGGCCGCGGCGGCCCGAATCGGCCGGGCGATACTGCGGGCGGCGAGCCACACCAGAGCGAGAGCGATGAGAGTGACGATCACGCCGACGGATCCCTGCCACAGGGCGGCGCTGTCACTGCGCGCCTCCAGGGCCGCATCGAGGGCATGGGCTTCAGCGAGGATGACATCGTCGGCGATGCGGATCATGACCGACCAGGGCCGGCCGGTGCGACCGAGTTCAATGGCCGCCAGGGCGGTAGCCATGCCGCTGGCTTCATCCATGCTGGCAAGGGATTCGCCCGCCTGCACCGCCTTGAGAGCGGACTCCCAGCCGTCGGCCAAGGCGGCCTTGAAGTGCTGACCGATGAGTTCCGGCTTTTCGCTGTGGGCCACGACCAGGCCGTCGTAGCTGATGATGGCCACCTCTCCCTGACCGTTCATCAGTCCCTTGTCGACCTTTTCACTGAGCTGCTGAACGAAGGTCAGGTCGTAGTCGGTACCGGCCACACCGTAGAACTTGTCGTCGACCATCACCGGCACCGACAGGGTGGTCAGCCACACCTTGCGGCCCTGCACGATGTAGGGGAAGGGATCGAGCACGCTTTCGACATGTTTTTCCCGCGGGGTGATGTACCAGCCGCCCTTCAGCACGCCGTTGGGGTGTTTGTCGTAGGTGTCGTACTCCACCAACGGCTGCACGGCGATATTGCCGTTGGCGTCGCGGTTCCAGTAGGGGGTGAAACGGCCGGTCACGGCGTTGTTGCCATCCTTGCCGGTGGCGAACTGGCCATCGCGACCGTCGAGGGCATTGGGCTCCCAGCAGGAATAGGTGCCGTTGAATTCAGGGTTTTTCTCCAGCACGTTGAGCAAAATGGCGTTGAGCTGATCGCGGCCGAGCTGCAGCACCGGCTGGCCGTTGGGGCCCGGTTGCTTGCCCACTTCAAAGGTATGGGCCATGGTACGAGCGGCATCGAGGGCGATGTCGAACTTGGCCTGGACCTTGCCCGCCTGCTCACCAGCCAGGTTTTTCAGCTGATCGAGAGCGCTCTTCTGCTGCAGCTCGGAGACCCGCTCGGTAGTCATCTGCTGAGTGTTGGCCGCCGAAATCAGGCTGTAAGCCACCAGAGCGCCGGCGGTTACCAGCAGACAGGCCCCGGCGATAAGGGTAATCTTTAACTGGATCGATTTAAGTTTCATGTCGTTTCCTTAGAAAAGCGTTGGTTAACAAAACAGAGAACTTGAACCTTAAAGGCGAAATCAGATCGCCAGCAGGCGCCGCGCATCGAGCAGAATTTTCACTCGGTCGCCAACCTTGCCGAGGCCCATGATGTAGCTGTCGACCTTCCCCTTGCCGCTGCCGGGAGCCGGTTCGACGTTTTCTGAGGGAATATCGGCCACCTCACAGACCCGGTCGACGATCAGACCGGTCGACTGCTCGTCGACATTGACAACGATAATACAGGTACGCTCGTCGTAGGCCTGACTGGGCAGCCGAAACCGCGCCCGCACATCCATCACCGGTATCACCTTGCCGCGCAGGTTAATGACCCCTTTGACGAAATTAGGCATGTCCGGAACCCCGGTAATCTTCTGAATACCGATTATTTCGATCACATGGTGAATAGCGATGCCGTAATCCTCATCAGCCAGAAAAAACGTTAGAAACTTGTCTTTCTGAGTATCTTCCGTTTCGTAACCGGCATCATCCAGACTCAAGGGATCCTTTTCCATCACTTCGGCCATCTCGCCTCCTATTAGATATGGGGCCGCTTTTTACGGCTTTTGACATAGATCGCGCACTGTTCATAATCGCCACTGCAATACCGCACCACCTTTTCGATGTTGCGACTGGTCATATCCAGGCAGTAGCAATCCCGCCGGGGATTGTTCACCAGCGGGCACACCTTGAATTTCTTTGGGTCCATGTCCGCAGGAGCAATTTCCACACACATCCTATAAATCCCTTTTAAACATCCACAGCAAGTACGCTCGTTGTCAGGTTCACATCAGTTTATGGCAAAAGCTGTACCAAGGTACCGGAGCATGACACTGAAAACTAACTGTCGCTTTTAATTATTTTCCTTAAAGATGATTTTGCTTAATAGTTTCAATATATTACAGGCGCAAGCAAAGAGCAGCCCTCGGTACATAATCGGCCACAGACTAACCCTTTTGGCTCATAGCGAACCGCCTGCAGACAAAAAAAAGTGTGGCGTGCCACACTGCGGAAGGTCCACACTTATGGGGCACGCCACACTTCAGATTTTTAAGGAGAAGACAACTTGTCAGCGAAAGAAGGAGGATGGCCAGCTTTTTTCGACAACCGGCACTCAAGTTGCCCAACACAGATTAGCGCTGAACCCAGACGCCGCCCTGCGGTCGATGGTTAAGCGTCGATCTCATACTTGGCAAGCTTGCGATAGAGGGTTTTGCGGTCGATACCCAGTAATCGCGCGGCTTTAGCTTTGTTCCAGGCGGTCTTTTCCAATGCGCTGCAAATCGACTGCACCTCGTCTTCTTCGGCGACCAGGGCTGGAGCTGCTGAATTCTGGCCTTGGGTGGCCAGCAGATCGTCCGGCAAATGTCCGAGGGCGACCACCGGCTGCCGGCAGCGGACAAAGGCATACTCCATGGCATGTTCCAGCTCGCGAATATTGCCCGGCCAATTGTACTCCTGAAAGAAGGCCGCCACCTCCTGGGAAATTCCGGTTATCTCCTTGCCCATGGTGCCGTTCAACTTATCGATCATATGCTCCACCAACAGGGGGATATCGTCCTTGCGCTCGCGCAGAGGCGGCAGCTCGATGGTAATTACCTTAAGCCGGTAATAGAGGTCTTCGCGAAAAGAACCCTGGCGGACCATTTCGGCCAGATTGCGATTGGTCGCCGCGACGATACGAATATCGACCTTGATCGGCATCGATTCGCCGATGCGCTCAATCTCTCGCTCCTGCAACACCCGCAACAGCCGTAATTGAACCTTGTAGGAGATATCGCCAATCTCATCGAGAAAAATGGTGCCACCGTCCGCCTTCTGAAAGCGGCCGATGCGATCCTTGACCGCGCCGGTAAAGGAACCGCGCACATGACCGAACAGCTCGCTCTCCAGCAGGGTATCGGAAAGAGCCGCGCAATTGACCTTGACCAGCGGCTTGTTGCGCCGCACCCCGGCTTTATGCAGAGCATCGGCCACCAGTTCCTTTCCGGTACCGCTCTCGCCGGTAATCAGCACGGTGGAGGGGACATCGGCGAGGTCGTCGAGCAGACAGTAAAGTTCCTGCATTTTATTGCTGGCCCCGACCATTTTATGAAAATTATGGCGCTTGCGCAGGGACCGTTCCAGCTTGTCGAGACGGGTTTCGTCCCGGGCCACCAGTACGGCGCCGATGGCGGTGCCGCCGCCATCGATAAGCGGCGCCGTTAACAGGGTCAGCACCTGGCGACTGCTTTGCGAGTGTTCACATTCGATGCGATCGAGCTGCCCCGACTGGCCCGTCTCCAGGGTTTGCTGCAGTAAATCGCCACAGCGACCGGAACAGTGGGTCAAGGCCTGTCCGTAGGGCTGTCCCAGCACCTTATCACCCAGATGACAAATCCGCCGGGCCGCCTCGTTGATGCGCTGAACCACCCCCTGCTTATCGACAATAATCAGGGCATCGCGCACACTGCGAAAGACCGCTTCCAGATTGATGCGATTACGTTCGTTCTCCTCGGCGATCTGGCGGTACTTGAGGGCGGCACGGGCCACCTGCAACAGATCCTTCTTCACCACCGGCTTGGGAATATAATCGAAAGCGCCGAGGCGCAATGCCTCGGAAGCGGTCTCGATATTGGGATAGCCGGTAACCATGATCACCGGGCACAGGGGGATCTTTTCCTTTATGGCCCGCAACACATCGATGCCGGTCTTATCACCCAGCAGAATATCGCTGAAGACCACGTCATAACATTCCTGATCGATACGCTGCTTGGCCTCTTCGAAGTCTGCAGCCGTCTCCACCTCGTAACCTTCAACAGAGAGGAAACGCTGAAAAGTGAACCGCAGACTTTTTTCATCGTCGATGACCAGGATCTTGGGTTTCATAACTATTCGTTTCCTTTGGCAATGGGCAGTTCGATGGTGACCTTGGTATAGCGGCCCTCGACACTGTCGATGTCAAGCCGGCCACCATGGTCTTCGATGATGCCATGGCTGATGCTCAGGCCGAGCCCGGTGCCGGCTCCACTTGGCTTGGTGGTATAAAATGGATCCAGGATCTTGGGCAACTGATGAGCCGGAATTCCGGTGCCCCCATCGTGAAACACCAGCCTTACTCGACCTTCCGCGGCATCTTGGACAACCTCGGAGCAGATATTTAAGGTCTTCCGCTCATGTGCTTCGGGGTAGCGCTGGTTGAGGGCATAGCGGGCATTGCTGATGATGTTGAGGATGACCTGCTGCAGCTGTTGAAAGTGCACCTTGACCTCGGGCAGGTCGGGGTCAACATCGATGCCCAGCAGAATCTTGTCTTTACGCAATTGCGATTCGATCAGTGCCAGAGTCGCTGCCAGAACGTCCCCCAGGCTGACCGGAGCCTTCTTCTCCTGCCGATCACGGGCAAAGGAGAGCAGGTTGTGGACGATATTGGCGATACGCTCCCCTTCCTCGGTAATGCCACGCAGCACCTCCCGATTATCTTCGCTGACCTGACCGTCATCGGCCAGGATCTGTGCATAATTGATGATGCCGTTGATGGGGTTGTTGATTTCGTGGGCCACTCCGGCGGCCAGTTCGCCCAGCGAAGCCAGATGGTTGGCCCGACTGGCCTCCTGTTCGAGCTGCCGCTGGCGGGTGACATCGCTCGACAGAGAAATAACATTAATCCGCTCGCCATCCTTGTTGCAGACCGGAAAAGCCCGCACATGCCAGGACCGGCCGTCATCGGTCTTGGTAAAAGCTTGTTCCACCTGGCCCGATCCAAAACAGCGCTCAACGGGACAGTGCTCACCGGCCGCCGAGCAGCCCCGCCACAGGGCGCTGCAATGAGTGCCCGGCAATTCGGTCACCGGCAGACCGAGCAGTCTAGCCGCCCCCTGATTGCTGCGCACCACGGTCAGATCGGGACGGTAGAGGGTTATGGCATCGGGAATATGATCGAGCAGCGCCAGATATTCCCGGTAGAGGCGCTTGAATTTTTCGCTGTTTTCGCAGGCGATGCGCTCCACGGCAAGGCGCTCGGTGACATCGACCGCGATACCCCGCATGCCGACGATCTGCTCGTGCCGGACAATTGGCGCGGCAGCCACGACCACGGTCATCGGCGATGATCCATCGCCGATCTGCAGGGCGTACTCCTCGTTCAGGATCAGCTCGCCGGACAGGACCCGTTGAATATTGGCTGCCGCCCGCTGCCGGTCTTCAGGACAGAGGATGTCCATAACCGATGGTTGCCGGTCCAGATCATCATCGCTCCAGCCGGCAATCTGCAGGGCCATGCGGTTGGCAAAGGTCACCTTGCCCTGCAGGTCGGTTTCAAAGACCGATTGCGGCAGCAGATCGGCTAACTCCCGAAAGCGCTCCTCACTCTGCCGCAAAGATTCTTCATCCGCCTTGCGCCGTGAAATGTCCCGGAAGGCTGCCAGCACGGTGCGGGAGTCGCCATCGGACAACAGGGACAGAGAGAGTTCGACGACGATTTCCCTGCCGTCAGCGCGCAGGGCCGGCAGTTCCAGCGAGGGACCGAAGATCCGGCTGCTTGCACCACTGGCGAAATAGTCCGCCAACACCTGCCGGTGCCGCTCCCGATACCTCTTCGGCAACAGACCATCGAGGGACTGGCCGAGCATCTGCTCCTGGCTATAACCGAACAAGCGCTCAGCCGCCGGATTGAAAAGCACCACCTGGCCCTGCTCGTCAATAGCGACCAGGGCGTCGCTGATGGCTGCAGCAGCCGCTTTGAAGCGTTCTTCGCTGCCCCGAAGCGCTTGCTGCGCCTGCTTCTGCCGATGCACATGAGGCAACAAAAAAAGGATGAGAAAGCTTTGTAACGCCAGAAAAAGAAGCAAGTAGAACCGTGTCTGGCCAGTTCCGCCCATGCCCGCGACCAGTACCTCGGTGGAACCGCCCCTATAGGCCCAGACCAGCAATAAGCCCCACAACAACAGCAGCACAACACCAAAGAAACCGATTCTTTTCATCTGCTGCCGCCGAGACCTTCTGGCTGCTCCAGCTGCCGGCCATTGTCAACCGCCGGCAGGTCGACCACCACCCGGGTATAATGCCCCTGCTCGCTGAAAACTCGAATCTCTCCGCCGTGGTCCTTGATGATCCCGTGGCTGATACTCAGGCCGAGGCCGGTGCCGGCACCACTCGGCTTGGTAGAATAGAAGGGGTCCATGACCTTGGGCAATATCTCCGGTGCAATGCCAACACCCCGATCGAGAAAGGACAACCGCACAAACAGCCGCCCGGCGACAGAGCAGGTTTCCGATTCTATGTGAAAGATTTTTTGTTGATCCGCGGCGGGATATTTCTGATTCAGGGCATAACGGGCATTGCTGATGAGGTTGAGCACCACCTGCTGAATCTGCTGCAAATGGGCGAGCACCGGGGGCAGGTCGGGGGTCATATCGACCAGCAACTTGATACCGTCCCTGCTGAGCTGTGACTTGGTCAGGGACAGGGACGCCGACAGAATATCTTCGATCGACACGGAATTCTTGAACTCGGGCCGGGCCTTGGCAAAGTCGAGCAGGTTCTTGACGATATTGGCGACTCGCTCCCCTTCATCGATAATTTCCCGTACGATCTCCTGGCTCTCAGCATCTTCACCGAATTGATCGGCCAGGATCTGGGCATAGTTGATGATCCCGTTGATGGGGTTGTTGATCTCATGGGCCACCCCGGCGGCCAGTTCGCCCAGCGAGGCCAACTGACCGGCCCGGCTGGCCTCCTCCCGCAACTGAATCTGGCGGGTGATATCGCTGGCCATCTTGATCACGCTGACGACCTGGCCGTGGCGATTGGAAACCGGAAACGCCCGCACCCCCCAGGTGCGCTCATCTTCGGTTCTGATGACCCCCTTCTCCACCTGACAGCTGATAAAACATTTGCGCACCGGACAATCGTCGCCACGAGCGGTGCACTCGGGCCATAAGGCGCTGCAGTGGTGACTCGCCAGATCGTTCGGGCTGCGGTTCAGCAGTTTGGCGGTACTGAGGTTGGACCAGACCACCTGCATAGCCGGATCGAGCAAGGTCAAAGAATCGGGGATGTTGTCCAGCAGAGCGCGAAACTCCCGCGACATTTCCCGGTTCACCCGTTCACTTTCCTTAAGGGCCTCTTCTGCCTCGCGCCGCTCCCGGCGCATGGCCGCCTCGCGCATCTCCCGCTCGATGGCGGGTACCAGCCGTGCAAGATTGTCCTTCATCACATAGTCGTGGGCGCCGGCCTTCATCGCCGAGACCGCGGTTTCCTCGCCAATCGCACCGGAAACGATGATGAAGGGCAGGTCCAGACCTTTTTTCTGCAGCATGAAAAGCGCATCGATGACGGTAAAAGAAGGCAGCGAATAGTCGGAAATAACCACATCCCAGCTCTCTTCGCTCAAGGCCTGGTTCAAGGCCGCCGCCGTATCGACCCAGCCGCAATGAACCTGATAGCCTCCCTGACGCAAGCACAGCTTTAACAGCAGAACATCGTCTTCGCAATCCTCGATGATCAATACATTTAAAGGCCTGCTCATCAATACTGCTCCTTGAAGAATACCGTCTGCGGCATGCCACACTCTTATCGGCCGTTGTCAACCGAGCCTTTAGCATCCCGTAGAAAGCTCAACAATATCGAGTATTTTCATTCAGAGCGAAACCTTGCCTGAGAAACGGCACCTATATTTTACAGCACAGGTACCGATTCGGAGCCAAAGCTTCCCGGCGCAACGCCCTTCGACAAAATAGAGTTCGGCAACCTGCTCATGCCACAGGCCACTATCAGCCAAGCCGACCGCAGCGCTCTTTGTAGTAGTTGATCAGACCGCTGGTCGAAGCATCGTGACCATTCACCGTTCCCGACCCTTCAAGTTCCGGCAGAATCGTTCCCGCCAGTTGCTTGCCCAATTCCACCCCCCATTGATCAAAGGAGTTGATATCCCAGATGGCTCCCTGGACAAAAACCTTGTGTTCATAAAGGGCAATCAGGGATCCGAGGGTCCGCGGAGTCAGCTTGCGGTACAAAAAAGAGTTGCTCGGCCGATTGCCGGGAAACAGCCGATGGGGCAGCCGTCGCTCGATGTCGCTAGCGTCAAGACCGGCGGCCTGCATCTCTTGGCGGGCCTCCTGTTCTGTGCGACCCTTCATCAGCGCCTCGGGCTGGGCAAAGAAATTGGAGAGCAGAATCGCATGATGCCGGCCCAGGGGATTATGGTTTTCCATGGCCGCCAGAAAATCGGCCGGCACCAAATGAGTCCCCTGATGAATGAGTTGATAAAAGGCATGCTGACCGTTGGTGCCCGGTTCGCCCCAGATGACCGGCCCGGTAGACCATTGCACCGGTTGGCCGTTGCAGCGCACGCTCTTACCGTTGCTCTCCATATCCCCCTGTTGCAGATAAGCGGGAAAGCGGTGCAGATATTGGTCGTAGGGCAGAATGGCGTGGCTTTCAGCGCCAAAAAAGTTAGCGTACCAGATGCCGAGCAGTCCCATAATCACCGGGATGTTGCTTTCCAGTGGCTCCTGGCGAAAATGCTCGTCCACCATATGGGCACCGGCCAGCAGTTCTTCAAACTGTTCCATGCCGATATAGAGGGCAATGGACAGGCCGATGGCCGACCACAGAGAGTAGCGCCCGCCGACCCAGTCCCAGAACTCGAACATGTTCCGCGGGTCGATGCCGAACTGGCGCACCCGCCCGGCATGACTGGACAGAGCAACAAAATGTTTGGCGACGGCCTCTTCATCGCCGGCGGCGCGCAGCAGCCAGTCACGGGCCGAATGGGCGTTAGTCAAGGTTTCCTGGGTGGAAAAAGTTTTGGAGGCGATGAGAAACAGGGTCGTTTCAGGGTTGAGGCCTTTGAGGGTTTCAGTCAGATGGGAAGCATCGACGTTGGATACGAAATGAACCCGCAGCCCCTTTTGACCATAGGGCTTGAGAGCCTCGGTGACCATCAGCGGACCGAGGTCCGAACCGCCGATACCGATGTTGACCACATCGCGAACCGGAAGGCCGCTATAACCGAGCCAGCCGCCGCTATGCACCTGCTCGCAAAAACGTCCCATCTGCTGCAGGACCCGTCGCACCTGCGGCATGACATCCATGCCCTCAACCGTTATCGGCCGGGAGGAGCGATTGCGCAGCGCGACGTGTAGAACAGCCCGACCTTCGGTACCGTTGATCTGCTCGCCGGCGAACATTCCCGTACGCTTCTCTTCCAGGCCCGCCTCCCGGGCCAGGGCACAGAGCAATTGCAGGGTCTGAGCAGTGATGCGATTTTTCGAGAAATCGAATAGAATATCTTCCAGGGACAGGGAGAAGCGCTCGAAACGGTCGGGTTCGACCTCAAACAGATGGCGCATCTGCAACAGGGAAACCTCCTGCCAGTGTTTCTGCAGCGCTCGCCAGGACTTGGTCTGATTCAGCAACGGCTTGCCTCCTTTAGATGATGGCGTCGCAAAAAGTCCGTCCTACTGCGT
>JAUWLU010000200.1 GCA_030613545.1 Desulfuromonadales bacterium | reverse complement strand
CGAGCAGGGTGCCGTGCTAGAATTGTCGTCAATTACGTCGTTTTATCTTTAGGATAGGCTACAGGCAAAACCTTCGCTGGTTTTTCTGACAGCTTGACAAAATATTATTCTCGCAGGCTGTTACAAAACAGCTATATGTGATGGCGTCGCAAAAAGTCCGCCCTACTGCGTTGCAGCACTTTTTCAGGACTTCGACATACCATATGTATGCCTTCACCCCTGAAAAACCACTACGCCTTGTAGATCGAAATTTTTGCTTAGCCATCTCATGACTTTTTGCGAAAGCATCATATGTAAGCGATAGTCCGATTCTGGTTGCCCCATCTTGGCACTGCACGTTTTTTCTGGCAGCAGGATAGTCGCAAAGGATCGTCGTCACCTCGACAGGAAAATGGAGAAAATATGGCACGTTGGGTAGATCTACATTTGCATAGCAACTGTTCCGACGGGGCGCTGACTCCGGCTGCGGTGGTACGCAAGGCGGCTGCCGCCGGTCTGGCCGCCGTCGCCATTGCCGATCATGATAATGTTGACGGTATCGACGAGGCACTGGCTGAGGGCCAAAGCTGTGCTGTCGAAGTATTGCCGGCGGTGGAACTGTCGGTGGTCTGGCAAGGATTTCAGGATATTCATCTGCTCGGTTACTGCTTCGACCATCATCATTCAGAGCTGCGTGCCGCCCTGGCTGAATTTCGCGATTTTCGAGCCGGCCGCAACGAACAGATTGTGGCTCGCATCAATCAGCGACTGGCCGCCGAGGGGCGTTCGCCCTTGGATTTCGATGCCATTCGGCAGCGAGCCGGCGGCACTCTCGGTCGGCCCCATATCGCCCTGGAACTCATAGCGTTGGGCTATGTGCGGAACAAGGACGAGGCCTTCGACCGGTATCTGGTGCCTTGCAATGTGGACAAGCGCTTCTTTCCAATTGAAGAGGCTATTTCTCTCATTCAGCGGGCCGGTGGAGTGACCTCTCTGGCTCACCCCGCCTACATCAGCCGGGATCGGCAAGTTTTGGGACAGTTGTTCGATGCGTTTGTCACCTGTGGCCTGGATGGCATTGAGGTGTACAGCAATCAGGCCGGAAACGATGATATCGACTGGTTTTTAAGTGAGACCAATCGTCGGGGGCTGCTGGTGACCGGTGGTTCCGACTATCATGGTGGACATCGGGAGGAATTGGTGCTTGGCGGCCTGCGAGGTAATCTGCGGGTCCCCTATAGCTGCGTCGAGGCCTTGCAGGTCGCCGCCGCCCGGCGTCAGGCAGAGGGGCCGGGTTCGGCTTCTCGGTCGTAGATGACGGTCAATTCGCCGAGGGGCTGCAGAGCGCTGATGGGCAACCGCTCGCCCCGCTGCCAGGCGCTGAGAGCCGCTCTTTTTTCCCGACCGCTGACCAATACGAGAATTTCCCGGCATTGACTGAGGGCCGCGACGCTCAGGGTGACCCGTTGGCTGGGCGCCTTAGGGGCGTGCAAAACCGGCTGCACCAGGGATTCTCCGTGGGCCGGTGCGCCTGGAAAGATACTGGCCGTGTGGCCATCGCTGCCGAGGCCGAGCAGCACCAGGTCAAAGGGCAGGGCCTGGCGCACCAGCGCTTCATAGTGTTGGGCCGCCCGATGAGGGCCGAGCTCGGCGGGAATGGCATGGATGTTGGCGGCCGGAATGGCAACCCGGTCCAGCCAGGCCCTGCTCGCCATGACGCTGTTGCGTTGCGGGTCGTCGGCGGGTTGGCAGCGTTCGTCGCCAAAGTAGACCTGCCAGCGGTGCCAGCCGGCGTCGGCTCCACTCAGCAGCCGGTAGGTTCGTTCGGGAGTCCGGCCGCCAGCCAGAGCGATGCGAAACTGGCCGCGCGCTGCAATCGCCTGATCGGCGGCCCGCAGAACTTTCCGGCAGGCCCGAACAGCCACCTCCTCCTTATCGATCACCGGTTCCCAGCGAACGGTCTTCATCCCGTTTCCCTCTTCGTGGCTCAGGGCAAAAGTTCAAGAGAATTGCGCCAGAAGCGGCATTTTTCGTCGAACAGCCCGTCGGCCTCCGCCGGTCCCCAACTGCCGGCGGCATATTCGGGGATCTCGCTCTTCTGCGCCGCCCAGCCTTGCAGCACGGGGTCGACCACCTGCCAGGCGCTCTGTACCTCCCGATAACTCAAAAAGAGCGAGCGATCGCCCTTCATGATGTCGAGCAGCAGTTCCTCGTAGGCATCGTTGGCCACCTCGTCCGTTCGGCGGTAACTGGCGTCGAGGCCGGTGCGGCGGGTGGCCATCTCCAGGCCCGGCGCTTTGACGGTCATCTCCACCCGCAGGCATTCGTCGGGCTGAATGCCCATCAGCAGCCAGTTGGCCGCTTCGCACTTGATGTGGCTGGCGCGAAAGAACTGTTGCGGCGGGTGTTTGAAGCAGATGGCCACCATCGATTGTTTTTTCGCCAGCCGCTTGCCGGTGCGCAGGTAAAAAGGCACGCCGGCCCAGCGCCAGTTGTCGATAAAGAGTTTCAGGGCGGCATAGGTTTCGGTGCGGCTGTCGGTTGGCACCCCGGGCTCTTCCAGATAGCCCTTCGCCGGGCGGCCCTCGACCGTGCCGCTTGCATAACGACCTCGCACCGCGCAGCGGCTCAGCTCGTCCATTGCCAGGGGACGAATAGAGCGCAGTACCTTGAGCTTTTCGTCGTGTAGCGCCTCGGCTGCCATGGAAATAGGTGCTTCCATGGCAACGAAGGTTAGCAACTGCAGGAGGTGGCTCTGAATCATGTCGCGCACAGCGCCGGTGCCGTCGTAGAAGCCGGCGCGGCTGCCGACCCCCTGCGGTTCGGTATGGGTGATCTGTACATGGTCGATGTAATTCCGGTTCCACAACGGCTCCATGAGCACGTTGCCGAAGCGGAACACCAGAATGTTCTGCACCGTCCCTTTGCCGAGATAGTGGTCGATGCGATAGACCTGCTCCTCGTCCACAAACCGGTTCAGCTGACTTTGCAGCGCGGTGGCGCTTTGCAGATCGTAGCCGAAGGGTTTTTCGATCACTATCCGCCGCCAGCCGTCTTGCTCCTGTAGCAGCCCGGCTCTGTTCAACTGCTCGATGATCGGTCCATAAGCGCTTGGACTGACTGCCATGTAAAAGATGATGTTGGCAGAAAAGCGCTGGCGGTCGGCCAGCAGTTCGGCCAGACCCTGATAGAGGGCGGTGTCGCCGAGGTCGCCGCGATAATATTCGCTACGCTCGATAAAGCGGCAGAAGGTCGTTTCGTCAAGGCCGCCTCGAGCCTTGTCGACAATAGCCTGGCGTGCCTCCTGGCGCCATTGTTGCTGCGGCCAGGGGCGGCGGCCGGAAGCGACGATACGGGTCTCCTCGGGCAGGCGGCCGGCCGCTTCCAGGTGATAGAGGGCCGGCAGCAGTTTGTTGCGCGATAGGTCGCCGGCGGCGCCGAAGATGACGATGGTGCAAGGTTCTTTCATGATTCAATCCATGATGGCGTCGCAAAAAGATCGCCCTACTGCGTTGCAGCACTTTTTCAGGAGTTCGACATACGATATGTATGCCTTCACCCCTGAAAAACCACTACGCCTTGTAGGTCGATGTTTTTGCTTAGCCATCTTATGAGTTTTTGCAAAAGCATCAATCGATGGCTGAGCGCGGTGAGGCACAAGCCCCTTACCAGCCGCTGTGAAAGAAGGTTCCCCGTGGCGAATCGAGGCGTTCGTACCGATGCGCGCCGAACAAATCCCGTTGGGCCTGCAGCAGGTTGGCCGGCAGCCGCCGACAGCGATAGCCGTCGTAGAAGGCCAGCCCCGCCGCCATGGCCGGCAAAGGGATAGCATGGCGGCTGCCGAGTAGAATTGTCTGTCGCCAATGGGCTTCCCTTCGGCTCAGGGCGCCGCTGAAAAAATCGTCCAGCAGCAGGTTCGCCAGCTTTGGCTGCTCCTCGTAAGCGCGGGCGATATCGTCGAGAAACGCACTTCGAATGATGCAGCCGCCCCGCCAGGTCAGAGCAATGTCGCGATAGCAGAGGTCCCAGTTGAAGGCTTCTGCGGCAGCTCGCAGCAGCATGAACCCCTGGGCATAGGAGATGATTTTGGCGGCATAGAGGGCGTCGTGAACGGCGACAACGACGTCCCGTTCAGCGGCGCCAAGGCGCTGCCCCGAAGCCCCTAATTGTTGAGCCGCAAG
>JAUWLU010000246.1 GCA_030613545.1 Desulfuromonadales bacterium | reverse complement strand
TTGAATGCGCTGCAAGCCTGCCGGCCCGAGGAGACGCGCCTTTTTCTGCTGCGCCACGGCGAGGTCGAAGGGCACGGCGAGCCGCGCTACAACGGTCAGCAGGATGTGGCCCTGACCCCTCGTGGTCGAAGTCACTACCAGCAGTTGGTCGAGCGCCTGCGGTCGCGGCCGATTCAGGCCGTCTACAGCAGCGACCTGGCCCGCTGTTTCGAGGGGGCCGAGATGCTGGCTGCCGCCCACGGCCTGGTGCCGACAGCCCTGCAGGGACTGCGCGAACTGCACGCCGGCGAGTGGGAGGGGCGGCCCTGGAGTGAATTGCAGGCCCGTTATCCCAAGCAGTGGCAGGCACGGCTCGACGATATCGTCCATTATCGCATTCCGGGCGGGGAAAACCTGCTCGACCTGCGGAAGCGGACCCGTTCGGCCGTCGCCGAAATCATCGCGCGGCATAGCGGTCAGGAGGTGGTCGTGGTGGCTCATGGCGGCGTTAATCGGGTCCTGCTGCTCGATGCTCTCGGCGCCCCCCTGGAACGGGTCTTTTCCCTGTCCCAGTTTTACGGCTGTCTGAATATTCTCGATTACGGGGCGAGCGGACGCGTTACCGTGCAATTGATCAACGGCTGAAGGTGTCGTTGCTGATGGAGCGACAGGGCATGAACAGGACAGCTCTCAAAACGGCAGTGCTGTTGATTGGGCACGGTTCGCCCCGGTCCGAGGTCAAGTCAGCCTTTTGCGCTTTGGCCGATCTGGTGCGCGCTGCCGGTGGCAACGGGTTGGTGGAAGTGGCTTTTTTGTCCTGCGGCGAGCCGGACATCGCCTGCGGCATCGACCGTTGTGTTGTGCAGGGTGCTCGGCGCATCGTGCTGTGTCCCTATTTTCTCTTTGCCGGCAGTCACGTGCGTAACGATCTGCCCGCCGCCATGGCCGCCGCTGGCCAGCGGCACCCCGGGTTGGAACTGCTGCTGGCCGAGCCGCTGGGTGTCCACGCCAAGCTGGCGGAGGTGGTCTGCGAACGGGTCGCACAGGCCCTGGGCGGACCCGCCGGCAGAGCCGAATCGAGCGGGCTTGACGGGCCGCGGCATGAACCGGTAGAGTGATGGCGGCCGGCTCGTTAGAAGCCGGAATGCACCGATTAAAGGGCGAAAAAGGAAATTCGATGAAAAAGATCTATGTTGTCGGAGCCGGAGTGCAGGGTCAGGAAGGCTTCAGTGGCCGGGCCCTGGAGCTGATCAAGGCCTGTCAGGTGCTGATGGGGCGGGCCGAACATCTGGCGCTTTTCCCCGATTTTCCCGGTGAGAAGATCCTGATCGACAATAACTTTTCTGAAATAGCCGAACGCCTCAAGCAGGGCGACCGGCAGACGGTGGTGCTGGCCTCGGGTGACCCGCTATTTTTTGGCATCGGTCGTCGGCTGTTGCGCAACTTCTCTGCTGATGAGCTGGAGTTTGTGCCCAATGTCAGCTCGGTGCAGTATGCCTTTGCCAAGCTCAAGGAACCCTGGGACGACGCTATTTTTCTCTCGGCCCAGGGGCGCGGCATCGAAGGGGCGGTTGATCGTATTGTCGCTAACGACAAGGCTGCGGTGCTGACCGATTCGGTCAACACCCCGGCGGCCATCGCCGCCGAACTGGTGCGGCGGGGGCGCGATGGTTATGCGGCCTACCTGTGCGAAAATCTGGGCACCGCCGAAGAGCGCATCGTCACCACCGATGTGCGTGGTCTGCTGGAGATCAGCGCTGCCCCTCTCAATGTGCTGATCCTGATCAAGGAATACGATGCCGGGGGTGAGGAGCATGTGCCGACTCTGGGCATCCCCGACGAGGAATTCGCCACGGCGCGCAAGCTGATCACCCGCGAAGAGGTGCGGGTGGTGACCCTGGCCAAGCTCAAGTTGCGCCACGATATGGTGTTGTGGGACATCGGCGCCGGATCGGGCTCGGTCAGTATCGAGGCCGACCATCTGCTGCCCAACGGGCGCATTTTCGCCGTGGAGCGCAATGCGCAGTGCATCAACTACATCAAACAGAATTTCCGCAAATTCAATGTTCGCCAGGCCCGTCTGGTGGAAGGGGAGGCTCCGGCCTGTTTCGACGGCATGCCCGATCCCGACCGGGTCTTTATCGGCGGTTCCGGCGGCAATCTGTGGGACATCCTTCAGGCAGTCGACGAGCGGCTGCCGGCCGAGGGCCGGGTGGTGATCAACGCCATGACCTTCGATACCCTGACCGCGGCCAGCGAATATTTTGCCAATGCCGGCTACCAGCTGGAGGTCACCACCATCAATGTGGCCCGCACTCGGCCATCCACCGAATACAAGATGTTCGAAGCTTACGATCCGGTCTATATCATCGTGGCGATTAAAGAGTGATGGCGTCGCAAAAAGTCCACCCTACTGCGTTGCAGTGCTTTTTCAGGACCTCGACATACCATATAGTATGCCTTCACCCCTGAAAAACCACTACGCCTTGTAGGGCGAAATTTTTGCTTAGCCATCTTATGAGTTTTTGCGAAAGCATCAAGAGTAACCCCTGGGCTGGCCAAGACAGACTATTTCCATATTTCTGTGAAGCTCTTTGCAAGGAGGCGAAGATGAACCAAGAGGAGATTCTGAACTTCATAGCGACCCTGGACCACCGGTTGCTGGCCACCGCAGCAGTGCTACTGCTTCTTCTGCTGCTGTTCTGGCGGGTATTGCGCCGGACCGCCCGTATCGAGCGTGAAGTCGCCCGTCTCAAGGAGCGTCTGGAACGGATTCGCGAAGAGGTCCGTTCCATCTCGCGGCCCGGCCCGCTGACCGTAGCGCCGGCCAAAGAGGCTTCGGCCCCTGTCGAAGAAGTAGCGCAAGCGCCCCTTGAAGCACCGGATCTGGCGGTAGACCAGTCTGAGGAAGAAGATGTCCTGAGCCGTGCGGCCGCTTCCTTGGGCGAAGCGAATCGGGGCGAGGATCTGGCCACCAGCCAAAGCGACGGCAGTTTCTCCTTTGACGAGTCGTGCGACGCCGAACCGAACGAACTTCCCGCTAACCTCGAAGAGTCGCCGGCTCCTGCCGAGCGGGAGACCTTTTCCTTTGGCGAGCCAGAGGAATCCCCGACTTCCGTCGAAGAACCAGCTGCCCCCGCTGCTGAAGAGCCCGAGCCTTCGGCTGTTGCCGAAGAGGCACCCTCGGGGGTGGTCAGCCTGGAGGGGGATCCGGCCCGCCCCGGTGTCAGCATGGTGCGCTGTCTGTCCTGCAATTACAAACTGGCCTATCCCGAGAAGCTGGC
>JAUWLU010000183.1 GCA_030613545.1 Desulfuromonadales bacterium | reverse complement strand
ACAGTCTTTCCTGCTGCCAGCGGTCCGATCGCAGCAGGTCCGCCAGCCAGTTTTCGACCAGATCAGGGCTCTTGAACACATAACCGTAACTCTGCGTCAATTGTTACTCCAGGTGCGATGCTGTGCGCCAACGGTGTTGCTGATATCAGAGCAAGTTGCGATGGCGCGAGCCCTTTTTCCCTTTACGTTCTTTTTGTCGAAAAAATTCCTTCTTGCGTTTTTTTGCCGCCAGAATGAGTTGCTCCTGGCTGCCCGGATGCTGGTCTTCCGCCGCCGGCTGCCGCTGGACATAGGTGCCGTCCCCCTGCAGATCCCAGGCGCAATGCTGATCACACCACTGGGTTTCGAGCATCTGCCAGAGTTCCTGTTGCAGTTTCGGTGCGGTGACCGGCACCAGAACCTCGACCCGGTGTTCCAGATTGCGTTTCATGGCGTCGGCCGATCCAAGGTAATACTCTTCCTCGCCGCCGTTGCGGAAGTAGTAGAGGCGGGCATGTTCCAGGAAGCGGCCGACAATCGATACGACCCGGATGGTTTCCGACTGACCCGGCAGCCCGGGTCGCACGCGGCAGCTGTCCCGGATCAGCAGGTCGACCCGTACGCCGGCCTGAGCGGCTCGGTAGAGGGCCTGGGCGATGTCGCTGTCTTCCAGGGCATTCATCTTGAAGCGCAGATGACCGTCCCGGCCTTGCTTTTGATGGTCGATTTCCCGGTCGATTCGGGTCAGCAGGGCCTTCTTCAGGGACTTGGGCGCCACCAGCAGTTGCTGATAACGACGAGCCGGGGTGTAGCCGGTGGTCAGGTAATTGAAGAGCTCGGTGGCGTCTTGGCCGATCTGCTTGTCGTAAATCAGCAGGCCGAGGTCGCTGTAAAGGCGCGAGGTCTGCGGATGATAGTTGCCGGTGCCGATGTGAACATAGCGGCGCAGCCCCTTGTAGTCCCGGCGCACCACCAGGATGATCTTGGCGTGGGTCTTGAGGCCGACTACGCCGTAGGTGACGTGAATACCGGCCTCCTCCAGACGGGTGGCCAGGCGTATGTTCGCTGCCTCGTCGAAGCGTGCCTGCAATTCCACCACCACGGCCACCTGCTTGCCGTTCTGGGCGGCCTGAATCAGGGTGTCGAGGATCGGGCTGTCGCTGGAGGTGCGATACAGGGTCATCTTGATGGCCTGAACCTTGGGGTCGCAGGCCGCTTCGCGCAGGAAGCGCCCGACGGAAGTGGCAAAGGGTTCGTAGGGGTGCTGCAGCAGAATGAAACCGGCCTCGCGAATGACGTAGAAGATATTGCGCCCCTTGGTCAGTTGGGGGTGGTCGACGGGCAGGTGGGGTGGGTCCTTGAACTGCGCCAGGGGCAGGCTGAGCAGTTCCATGAAGTCGCGCACCGCCATGATGCCGTCGACCTCGAACACATCGGCCTGTTGATCGAGGCCGAGTTCTGCAGCCAGCAGGCCTGGATGGGCGGCCCCCATGCCGGGCAGGATCTCCAGTCGCACAATGGAGGCGAACTTGCGCTCGCGCAGGGCCGATTCGATCAGTGCCAGCAGATCGTCGGCATGCTCCGCGCTTTTGTCGGTGTTGGCATTGCGAGTGACGCGAAACAGTTCGCAACTGACTACCTCCATGGCCGGAAAGACCATGTCGAGGTTGTTGGCCATGACATCTTCCAGGAGTACAAAGCGGTTCTGTTCGCCGATGGGCATGAAGCGGGGGGCGCCGCTGCCGATGGGCACCTTGACCCGGGCCAGCGAGTGTTCGCCGCTGCCTGGGTAGCGCAGGTTGACCAGCAGATTGAGGGACAAATTGGAGACGAAGGGGAAGGGATGGGCCGGATCGATGGCCTGGGGAGTCACCAGCGGGTAGATGTTGTCGTAAAAGTCGGCGCGTAGCGCCTGTTGCTCGGTGTCGCTCAATTCAGCGTAGGCGGGAAAGAGAATTCCCTGTTGGGCCAGTTCCTCGGTCAGATCGGCCAGGATCCGCTGCTTGTCCCGTTGGTGGTCTTTGATGAAGGCATAGCATGCGGCAATCTGCTCCTCGGGGGTGCGGCCGTCGACGGTGTGTTTCTGCACCCCGGCCAGGGCCTGTTGTTTGAGGCCGCCGATACGCTTCATAAAGAATTCGTCGAGATTGGACCCGGCGATGGCGAGAAATTTAACCCGCTCCAGTAGCGGGATACGAGGATCAGCGGCTTGCAGCAATACCCGCTGGTTGAACTGCAGCCAGCCCAGTTCTCGATTGAGATAGAGCTCAGGATTGTCCAGGGGCAAAGGCTTCGCTGGAGTGTCCGCTGAAGGCAGGGCTGCCGGGGTCGTCGACTGGGAGCTGGGGCTCTGCTGCTGTTGCAATGGTCGAAATCCCCGATGAAGGAATGGTGATCGGGCAAAAGCGTCGTTTTATTAAAGGTTCTTTTGATATATAGCACGTTTTTTGTGGGATGCACCCGTTCGGTATTCTGGCGGCCTGAGGTGGCCTTGTTGGGGTGGCAGAAAAATAGGGGTGGGTTTTGGGGGCCGCTGCGAGTTAAAATGACAAGCAACATGGAATTTGCCGAAGAAACCTTTCAGCCCGCGACAAAAAGAGCTGGTGGCCAACGTCGCCCGCTATCATCGCTGCGGTCTGCCCAAGAAAAAACACGCCAATTTCAACCATCTCAGTTGCGAAGACCAGCAACTGGTCGAGCGGCTCGGCGGTATTCTGCGTCTGGCCGACGGTCTGGACCGCTGTCGCAATCAGCGAGTCACGGAGTTGCGTTGCCGCCTTGAAGGGGGAGGGCTGCACCTCGCGCTGCAGGCCGATAGCGGGGATCTGTCCGTGGAGATTTACGGCGCCCGTCGCAAGGGCGATCTTTTTGAACGGGCTTTTGGTCAAAAGGTTCTGATCGAGGGTTGATCGTGCGAAAGCAACAATAGTGGCTCGCTGCAGTGCGCGCGTTGACCGGCGGAGCGGGTTGGAGTATGCTGCCGCCGGCCGCATTGTTTCCAGCTGCCGGGGTATGTTAGTCTTGTTCTGCTGATTCCGTTTAAATCAGGATTTTTACCAATGTTTTTCCCTTTGCACCGCCAACAGAATCTTCGCACCATGCTCAAATGTCCCACCTGCCAGCAGCCGTCCTGGTGGCAGGACAATCCTCACCGGCCCTTCTGCAGTGATCGTTGCCGGTTGCTCGATCTCGGCTGCTGGGCGGAGGAGGAATACCGGGTTCCGGCCGAGGATGGAGTCGGACTTTCTGAGTCTCTGGAAAATATCGAATAAACAATAAGGTAGAAGGAATAATTCATGTATTATCTTACCATTCACACCCAGTTTGCCGCTGCCCACAACCTGATGCATTATCAGGGGGATTGCGAAAATCTGCACGGTCATAACTGGAAGGTCGAGGTCACCGTGACCGCCAGGGAGCTGAATAAGGCCGGCCTGGGGGTCGATTTCAAGGTCCTAAAAAGGGAAACCAACCGCCTGCTTGACCTGCTCGATCATAAGTATCTCAACGATCTGCCGGCCTTTCGTGAGCACAGCCCCTCTTCTGAAAACATCGCCCGCTTTCTCTACGAGCAGCTGCAAGGGGTCTTGAACGATGGCAACGTGGCTATCGACAAGGTGACGGTCTGGGAGTCGGATCATGCCTGTGCCAGCTATGTCGCCGATTAACGGCCAACTGATCGAGGTTTTTTCCTCCATTCAGGGGGAGGGCCTGCTGATCGGCTGGCGGCAGATCTTTGTGCGTCTGGCCTTATGCAACCTCGCCTGCCGCTATTGTGATACGCCCGTCGACGCTCCGGACGCCTGCCGCGTCGAAACGGTTCCCGGCGCCGGCAGTTTTTTCGGCCTGCCTAATCCCGTCTCTCTGGATGTGCTGTCAAGCCTCGTTGCAGACTGGCTTGGCCGTCTGCCCGGTGGGCATCACTCCATCAGCATCACCGGCGGTGAGCCGTTGATGCAGGGGGGGGTACTGCAGAGCTGGCTGCCGGTCCTGCGCACCCTTTTACCCATTCATCTCGAAACCAACGGCACCTTGCCCGAGGCCTTTGCCCCCCTCGTTTCCCATGTCGACTGGGTGTCGATGGATATCAAGCTGGCCTCGCAGACCGGCGAGCCGACCCCCTGGTCGGTCCATGAGGAATTTCTGGCTCTGGCGGCCGAGCGGGGTTGCTGCGTCAAGGCGGTGGTGGGAGCGGAAACAACAGTCGAAGAGGTGCAGCAGGCCGCTGACTTGCTACACCGCAGGGCACCATCGGCACCGTTGATTCTGCAGCCGATCACCAGGGCAGGGCAGGTGGATACGGCTGCGGCGCATCTGCTGCGCTTGCAGGAGCAGGCGGCGCGCATTCATGCCCTGGTGCGGGTCATTCCCCAGACCCCTGCCTTTCTTGGCTAGTTGTAACGGTTTGGGCCGATTTTTGAGTTTTCTGCCCGCCTTCATCTAATATGGGTGCTGCTCAAATAAAAGCATTTACCGCAGAGTGCGCTGAAGGCGCAGAGAAAGATTCAACCCGCTTGCCAGGTTTTTCTTTGCGTTCTCTGCGTTCTCAAGTGAGCAAAGCG